>JAABRA010000083.1 GCA_011391155.1 Burkholderiales bacterium | reverse complement strand
GCCGTCAACGTCATATTTGTCGGTCGCCCCCAGCGTATGCAGCAATTCGTGTGCGATGACCAGATTGTTCTGGCGCGACTGCATCGGGTCGGCAAAGGCATGCACCACGCCGATCAGCCCTTTCTGCAAGCCCAGCGAATGTTCCAGAGCAACGCCATCCTGCGGCGCGTGGTACAGCACGAACAGCTTGATCGTTCCGATCTGCGGCAGCAAGGCGCCCGACTGCCGATACACCCACCCGCGCAGATTCAGGCTCCAGAAAATGGTTTTCAGCACACTGCCATCGCGCGGCGGCGCGGGTGGCGTGTGTTTCAGCTCCGGCAGCAGCGTCAGGCGCATAGCCGGCGAAAGCCCCACCCCGTAGCGTGCGATCTCGCGCTGCAGAAAAGCATCGATGTCGTCGAAGTCGCCCTCACGCAGCGCCCGGATCGTTTCAGCCGCCTGCTGCGATCCGTCGCCGTTGATCGGAATCACAGCCACGTCCAGCGGTGCCCGCCAGCCGCGCACCATGGTCTGCTCCAGCCAGGTCAGGCTGATCGCAGCGGCCAGCAAACCCAGCAGGATCAGGATACGAAAGCGGCGAAAGCTCATGGGAAACAGGCAGGGCGAAAGGTCCTTCATTATCGGTGCGGGACGTACCGGCTTGAGCGCGCACGCCTTGATGCATTGAGACCAAAGTCCAATGTCGCTCCCCTGGATACGCCGCGTATAGTCTAAAAATGAAGTTCGTGCATGCGTGAATCGCGTGCCCATAACCAGCACGGAAGGCTGGTCGAGTGGCCTTCCTTTGAAGCAGGTTTGAATTGACTGTCCGTGGACGGAGGAAAACGATGAAGACCAAAGCGAAAAAAGTGGCGGATGTGGCCGAGGCTGCCCAGGCTGCCCCAGCAGAACCCAAGGGCAAGCTGAAAACGAAGGACTACGAAAAGGAACTCGCCCGACTGCACGTCGAGCTGGTCAAGCTCCAGGAATGGGTCGTGCACAAGGGGCTCAAGGTCTGCATCGCCTTCGAGGGACGCGATACCGCCGGCAAGGGCGGCACCATCAAGGCGCTCACCGAGCGCGTCAGCCCGCGTGTGTTCCGGGTCGTCGCGCTGCCCGCACCGAGCGATCGCGAGAAGACCCAGATGTACATGCAGCGCTATGTACCGCACTTCCCGGCCGCGGGCGAAATCGTGATCTGGGACCGCAGCTGGTACAACCGCGCCGGCGTAGAACGCGTGATGGGCTTCGCCAGCGAGGACAGCGTGAAGCGGTTCCTGCAGGGCGTGCCGCTGTTCGAGCGTGCCATGGTGGAGAACGGCATCATCCTTCTCAAGTACTGGCTGGAGGTCAGTCCGGAGGAGCAGACGCGCCGGCTCACGGCGCGCATCCACGATGGACGCAAGACCTGGAAGCTCACCCCGATGGACCTCAAGTCCTACAGTCGCTGGTACGATTACTCCAGGGCGCGGGACGACATGTTCGCGGCCACCGACCTGGATTTCGCGCCATGGTACGTGGCACGGTCAGATGACAAGAAGCGCGCGCGCCTCAACATCATCAGCCATATCCTCGAGCATGTTCCCTACAAGACATTGCCGCGCGAAAAGGTGAAACTGCCGGCGCGGCAAAAAGCGGGCGACTACAAGGAATCCGACCATCCGATCAGGTTCGTTGCAGAAAAGTTCTGACCTCGGCAGCATATGGTGATCGGCGAGACTGTGGCAGATGCCAAAGTCTCGTCAGCTTGCAGCAACGTTTCAGTATTTCAAGGGAAGGAAGACGCCATGAAGGATCCCAACAAGGAAGCCGCCATGATCCAGGTCCTGGCAGAGCGGATGGAGAAGGTGCGGCTCCCCAGAGCGCTGGACATGAAGGCGATGGTCGATCGCGGCGAGGTGCTCGGGGACTCCGACCTCATGTTTCTGGAAGAGGTATTCAGGGATGCCGGACAGATCGCCCCCTTCGTGGAAGCCCATCCTGAATGGCAGGACCTGACAGCGCGCATCCTGCATCTTTACAAGGAAATTACCGACAAGGCCCTGGAAAACGAGAAACAGGGAAAGGGTCGCTGATCGCGTTGCCCCCTCCCAGTTGCCCTGGTGTTTTGCCAATCACCCGCCTCTTCAACCGGTATGCACACATCATGAAGATGAAGCTTCCCTCCAGAGAATCCCGGCCTGCCAGACGTTCCTGGCCCGTCGCGAAGGCATTGCTCTCCCCCGGCCTGCCATTCATCGCCGCCATGCTCTTCTTCTCGTCCGCGCACGCCTCGATGTTCAAGGGTGAGGCGCTCGACAAGGTGGCGGATGTCATCACCTGGGTGGTTTTGATCGTCGCGCCGATCATCGCCATTGCCGTGTTCTGGATCGTGCACATCCTGCCCGAGAAGATTGCCGAGAAGCGCAAACACCCGCAGGCCAAGGCGATCCAGACCCTGTGCCTGCTCTCGCTGGTCTTCGGCGGCCTGCTCTGGCCGATTGCCTGGCTGTGGGCCTACAGCAAACCGGTTTTGTACAAGCTGGCCTACGGGACAGACGAGGTGGAGCCTGAACACGGCGGCACCACCCAGCCCAGCGCAAGCACGACCGAGGCGGAAGAATTGAAGCGCCTGCGCGCGCAGGTGGCCGAACTGGAAACCCGGATGGCGGGCAAGCCTGCCGCAGAAGGGGACAGGGCCTGATATGGAAATCCTGCTACTCGGCATCTACTCGTTTTTCGCCTGGCTGATCTTTTTCAAGTTCAAGTGGCTGCCCTGGAACGTCATCAGCCAGGTCATCACCATCACGATCCCCATCATCGGATTGACGGTCCTGATCCTGATCCTCAACATCGTGGCGCCGTCTTCGGCCGACGTCCGAGTCATCAACTACGTCGTGTCCGTGAATCCGCGTGTAGCCGGCCTCGTCACCGAGGTCCCCATCGTGCCCAACCGCCCGATCAAGAAGGGCGACGTGCTGTTCAAGATCGACCCGACACCGTATGCGCTGGAGGTCAAGAATTACGAGGCCCAGCTTGCCCAGCTCAAGGTCCAACTGGTCACGGCTGAAGCCAGCACCCGCAACCTGCAGGGAGAGTTGAAGGCGGCCATCGGCAGCAGAGAGGCTATCGTCTCCCAACTCAAGCTCGCCCAATTGCGCGCCAAGCAATTCAAGGAGCTGGCCGACTCAGGTGCGGGCAACCGGTTCGACTTTGAACAGGCCCAGACCGACATCGGCAACCTGGAAGCCCAACTCGCCTCCGCCAGGGCCAGTGAATCCCAGGTGCGCGAAAAGATCGGCGCCAAGACGCCGGATGGCGTCCAGGACGAGGTAGCCAACGTCAAGGCCCAGATTGCCCGTGTCGAATCCCAGCTCGCCAACGCGCGCTGGAGTCTCGACCAGACCGTGTACTACGCGCCCACAGATGGCACCGTGGTGTCGCTGGCCTTGCGCCCGGGCACCATGGCGGTGCCCTTCCCGGCCCTGCCAGCGATGAACTTCGTCGAGAACGAGAACTGGGTACTGGCCATTTACAACCAGAACGAAGTCCGCAAGATCAAGCCGGGGCAGGAAGCCGAGATCGCCTTCAGGATGTACCCAGGACGCGTCGTCAAGGCCAAGGTGGACTCGATCATGTGGGCCACGGCCCAGGGCCAGCTGCCCATCGGCGGCCAGAATGTCACGTCCGGTGTCGCACCCATCCCGCCCCATAGTCTTGCCGTGCGCCTGCTGATGGATGGAAAGGACAAGGATATTTTCCTCGCTGCCGGTGCGCGCGGCCACGCCGCTGTCTTCACCGAAAGCGGCGAGATGATCCATATCATCCGCAAGGTCATCCTCCGCGTCGGCGCCAAGCTCGACTGGCTGATCCTGAAGCTGCACTAAGAGGCGCGTATGCAACGAAACCAAGTGTTGGTTGCCCCGCCCCCGCCCTCAGGAGAGCGCGGCCGCCTCGCCCCATTGAACGTCATGCTGTGTGCGGCAGTGTGCGTTGTGGCCGCAGGCTGTCAGACCAAATTGCCCCCCACCCGCGCAGAGATTCAACAGCAGGCACTCGAGAATGTTGCGCTGCCCACCGCATGGAAATCAGGAGGCGACGCCGGCGCTATCACGGACAACTGGCTTGCCGGGTTCAACGATGCACAGCTCGATGCGCTGGTGGCCGAGGCCATCGCCCACAACCCGGATCTGCGCGTCGCCGCCACCCGGGTCGAGCAGGCTGCCCAGTATGTCGAGGTCGCCAAGGCCGCCCTCCTCCCTTCGATCAATATATTCGGCAGCGGCGGCACCAAGAAAGGGGGCGAGGACGCCCTGCAGGTTCTCTCGCTTGGGGTGTCTTGGGAGATCGATGTATGGGGCCGCCTGCGCTATGCCCGCAACGCCGCGCAGGAAGACTACGTTTCGAGACAGGCTGATTTCGAGTTCGCCCACCAGTCTCTCGCTGCCATGACGGCCAAGAGCTGGTTCACCGCCAGCGAAACCTGGCTGCAGCTGCTGATTGCCGAAGAGATGGTGAAGTCTGCGCAGCAGCTGCTCGCATTCT
>JAABRA010000082.1 GCA_011391155.1 Burkholderiales bacterium | reverse complement strand
TGGGCCACGTGCAGGCCCATGTGGGCCACCTCCAGCATGTCGGCCTGCCCCAGGCTGTACCAGGGGTCCATGACGCAGTCGTGGCCGAAGGCCACGGTCACGCCGGCGGCCATGAGCTCGGGCACGCGCGTCATGCCGCGCCGCCGGGGGTAGCTGTCATGGCGACCCTGCAGCGTGATGTTGATCAGCGGATTGGCCACGGCGCTCACGCCAGCCTCGGCGATCAGCGGGATGAGCTTGCTCACGTAGTAGTTGTCCATGCTGTGCATGGACGTGAGGTGCGAGCCGGTCACGCGGCCCTGCAGGCCCAGGCGCTGGGTCTCGAAGGCCAGCGTCTCGATGTGGCGGCTGAGCGGGTCGTCGCTTTCGTCGCAGTGCATGTCCACCAGCTTGCCGTGCTCGGCCGCCAGCTCGCACAGCAGCCTCACGCTGGCCGCACCTTCGCCCGTCGTGCGTTCGAAGTGCGGGATGCCGCCCACCACGTCAACGCCCAGGGACAGCGCGCGCTTGAGGTTGTCCAGCCCGCCCGGGCTGCGAAGGAGACCGTCCTGCGGGAAGGCCACCAGTTGCAGGTCGATATAGGGCGCCACGCGGCGCTTGACTTCGAGCAGCGCCTGCACGGGCAGCAGGCTCGGGTCGCTGGTGTCCACATGGCTGCGGATGGCCAGCAGGCCCTTGGCCACGGCCCAGTCGCAATACGTCAGCGCGCGGTCGATCAGCGCCTCAGCCGTGAGCAGGGGTTTGAGCTCGCCCCACAGTGCGATGCCTTCGAGCAAGGTGCCGCTTTGATTCACGCGCGGCTGGCCGTAGCTGAGCGTGGCGTCCATGTGGAAATGCGGGTCGCAGAACGGCGGGCTCAGCAGGTAGCCGGCGGCGTCCACGGTCTCGCTTGCCGGCGCGACGAGACCGGGCGTCACTTCGGCAATGCGGCCGTCCTGCACCGCAACCGACATGCCGGTGCGGCCGTCGGGCAGGGTGGCATTGATGATCAGCAGGTCGAGCATGGGTGGGCCCCGGTTGAATCGGCTGGACTACTTCCACGCCGCCAGGAAGGCCAGCAGCACGGTGGCCGAGTTGTCGGCAGCCACCTTGAAGAAGGTCTCGAGCTCGTTTTCGCCCGGGCCGCCGCCGGCCAGGTCGCTCAGCGAGCGGAAAGCGATATAGGGCACGCCGTTGCTGTAGGCCACCTGGGCGGTGGCGGCGGTTTCCATGTCGAGCACGTTGGCCTCGAAGGTCTTGAAGGTGTAGTCGCGAAACGCCGCGTTGTCCACGAAGGCCGGGCCCGATACCCCGTTGCCGCCTATCACCACCCGGGGCTTGTGGCCCAGGCACTTGCGAGCGGCATCGCAGTCGGCCAGCGCCGTGCCCTGAATGCGTTCGGCGATGGCCAGCAGGGCGGGGTCCGCATCAAACCAGAACTTCTTGTGCTCCCTGGGGGTCGCGGCGGACCGCACTTCCACCGGGCGCGGATGCAGGGCGCCAAAGTTGGGCAACTTGACATCGTCCATCCAGACCGGAGGCGCGTAGGTGCCCGGCCCTGTCTCGCGTGCCATCAACACGTCCAGATATTGGCCCCAGCGCCGGGCCACGGTCACATCGCCGATGTGCAGGGCAGGGTTCACGCCGCCGGCAATGCCGCTGAAGATCAGGTGCGTAACCCTGAAGCGGTCGAGCACCAGTTGCGTGTTCATGGCCGCGTTGGTCATGCTGATGCCGCTGTGAAACAGCACCACGGCCTTGCCCTGCAGGCGCCCGACGGTGAACTCGACGCCATTGACGCTGTGGCGCTGCGGCTGCTCCACCCTGGCCAGCAGCAGACCCATTTCCGCTGGAAACGCGGAGAGGATGGCAACACGCGGCGTTTCATCCAGCCAGGGCGCGGCCCGGGCGGCCATGAGCGTCAGGGCCAGGCAGAACGCCAGGCTGATGGCCCGCAGCGCACGGAAAGGGCGGATCAGGGTGTGGGCAGGCATGGGCTGGCTCCTGGTTCAGATGGGGTTCAGGTGGTGCCGAAGATCCGGTCGCCCGCATCGCCCAGGCCGGGCAGGATGTAGCCGCGTTCGTTGAGTTCGCGGTCGATGGCGGCCGTGTAGATGGGCACATCAGGGTGCGCCTTGTGTACGGTGGCAATGCCTTCGGGGCAGGTCAGCAGGCAGACGAACTTGATCGAGCGCGGTGTCAGGGCCTTGATCTTGTCGAGGGCGGCAACGGCGGAGTTGCCGGTGGCCAGCATCGGGTCCAGCACGATCACATCGCGTTCCTGCATGTCGGACGGCATCTTGAAGTAATACTCGACGGCCTGCAGGGTGGCGTGGTCGCGGTACAGGCCGATGTGGCCCACGCGCGCGCCGGGCACGACGCTGAGCATGCCGTCCAGAATGCCCAGTCCCGCCCGCAGGATCGGCACGAAGACGAGCTTCTTGCCGTCGATCATCGGGCTGGTCATGGTTTCCAGCGGCGTTGAGATCTCCACGGCGTGCAGCGGCATGTCGCGTGTGACCTCATAGGCCATCAGCGTGCTCAGTTCGTTGAGCAGGGTGCGGAAGGTGCTGGTGCTGGCGTCTTTCTTACGCATCAGCGTGAGCTTGTGCTGGACCAGCGGATGGGTGATGTGGTGAACCTGATGCATTGCAATCTCCTGACCGGGTTAACGCTTCTTGCCACCAAAAAGGCTGCCCAGCACGCCGCGGATGATCTCGCGTCCGACGGTCGAGCCCATGGTGCGCACGGCGGACTTGGCCATGGACTGCGCCAGGCCGTCGTGCTTGGCGCCGCGTGGACCCGTGGTGCCAAACAGCACGTCGTTCAGGCCGCCCAGCAGGCCGCCGCTTTCACCTTCGCCTTTTTCGTTCCCGGCCTTGCTGGCCGGGCCAGCAGCGTCCGCGGAGGCCTCGGCGCGGCCCTTGAGTTTTTCATGGGCCGATTCCCGGTCGATGGTCTTTTCGTAGACGCCGGCGACGAGCGAGGTCTGCAGCAGCGCCTGGCGTTGTGCCGACGTGATCGGGCCGAGCTGGCTGCCCGGCGGCAGCACATAGACGCGCTCGGTGATGCCGGGGCGGCCCTTGGCGTCCAGCAGGCTCACCAGCGCCTCGCCGACCGCCAGTTCGGTGATTGCCGCTTCTATGTCCAGTCCGGGCTTCTGCCGCATGGTCTGGGCGGTGGCCTTGACCGCCTTCTGGTCGCGCGGCGTGTAGGCGCGAAGGGCGTGTTGCACCCGGTTGCCCAGTTGCGCCAGCACGCTGTCGGGGATGTCGAGCGGGTTCTGGGTGACGAAATAGACGCCGACCCCCTTGGAGCGCACCAGTCGCACCACCAGTTCGATGCGTTCGACCAGCGCCTTGGGCGCATCGGTGAACAGCAAATGCGCTTCGTCGAAAAAGAACACCAGCTTGGGTTTTTCCGGGTCGCCGATTTCGGGCAATTGTTCGAATAGCTCGGACAGCATCCACAGCAGGAAGGTGGCGTACAGGCGCGGCGAGTTCATGAGCTTGTCGGCGGCCAGGATGTTGATCACGCCGCGGCCCTCACCGCTGGCGGTGGTTCCCAGGCTGGCGTCGGTCTGCATGAAATCGCTGATATTGAGCATCGGCTCGCCGAAGAACTGGCTTCCGCCCTGGGTTTCGATTTGCAGCAGGCCGCGCTGGATGGCACCCACGCTGGCCGCGCTGACGTTGCCGTACTGGGTGGTGAACTGCGAGGCGTTGTCGCCCACGTACTGCAGCATGGCGCGCAGGTCTTTCAGGTCGAGCAGCAGCAGGCCGTTGTCGTCGGCAATCTTGAAGACGAGGTTCAGCACGCCGGCCTGGGTTTCGTTGAGGTTCAGCATGCGGCCCAGCAGCAGGGGGCCCATATCCGAGACCGTGGCGCGCACCGGGTGACCCTGCTCGCCAAACACATCCCACAGGGTGGCCGGGCAGGCCCTGGACGCTGGCGCCTCGATGCCCCGTTCCTTGAGGATGGCAGCCAGCTTCGCGCCAATCTGGCCTGCCTGGCTGATGCCGGTGAGGTCGCCCTTGACGTCGGCCATGAACACCGGAACACCGATGTTCGAAAAATTTTCGGCCAGGGTCTGCAGGGTGACGGTCTTGCCGGTGCCGGTGGCGCCGGTGATCAGGCCGTGGCGGTTGGCCAGGCCGGGCAAAAGGTGGCACTCAACGGTGGAGTTCTTGGCAATCAGCAGTGGCTCGGCCATGGTGGAGGGTGTCCTTGGAGTGGAAAAGTAAAATCAGACCCGACAGATTAAATCAACACACAAGGATTTCCGATGGCCGGCCACAGTAAATGGGCAAATATCCAGCATCGCAAGGGCAGACAGGACGAAAAGCGGCAGCGCGTGTGGACGCGCGTGGTGCGGGAAATCATGGTGGCGGCCCGAACCGGCGGCGGCGACCCGTCGGCCAACCCGCGGCTGCGCCTGGCGATCGAGAAGGCCAAGGCGGCCAACATGCCGATCGACACCGTCAAACGCAATATCGACAAGGCCACCGGCAACCTGGAGGGCGCGAGCTACGAGGAAATCCGCTATGAGG
>JAABRA010000081.1 GCA_011391155.1 Burkholderiales bacterium | reverse complement strand
CGCCCACCCATTGGCCGAAGGTTTTTGAGCTTTTGCGCAGATCCACCACGACATCAAAGACTTCGCCCTGCACCACCCGCACCAGCTTGCCCTGCGGCTGCTGGATCTGGTAGTGCAGGCCACGCAGAACGTTCTTTGCCGATTTTGAGTGGTTGTCCTGCACGAACTCGGGCTTCAGCCCGGTCGCCAGCTCGAAGGTGCGGGCGTTGAAGCTCTCAAAAAAGAAGCCGCGCGCATCACCAAAAACCTTGGGTTCGAGGATGAGAACGTCGGGGATGGCGGTGGGGATGGCTTTCACGGCTGGACCCCATCTTTCAGCAAGCGCAGCAGGTACTGCCCATAGCCGCTCTTGGCCAGCGGCTGCGCCAGCTTCTGCAACTGGGCGCCGTCGATGAAGCCGTTGCGCCAGGCGATTTCTTCGGGGCAGGCCACCTTCAGGCCCTGGCGCTTTTCCAGGGTGGCGATGAACTGGCTGGCTTCCAGCAGGCTGTCGTGGGTGCCGGTGTCGAGCCAGGCGTAGCCGCGCTGCATGATCTGCACGTTCAGCGTGCCTTGCGCCAGATAGGCCTGGTTGACGGCGGTGATCTCCAGCTCGCCACGGGCGCTGGGCTTGACGGCCTTGGCGATGTTCACCACCTGCGGATCGTAAAAATACAGGCCGGTGACGGCGAAGTTGCTTTGGGGCTGGGCGGGCTTTTCTTCGATGCTGCTGGCCCGGCCCTGCGCGTCGAATGCGACCACGCCATAGCGCTCGGGGTCTTGTACATGGTAGGCAAACACGGTGGCGCCGCTGGTTTTCTGATCGGCGCTGGCGAGCAATGGCACAAAGTCGTGGCCATAGAAGATGTTGTCGCCCAGCACCAGCGCACTGGGCGCGTTGCCCAGAAACTCTTCACCGATCAGGAAGGCCTGAGCAAGGCCATCGGGCGACGGCTGCACGGCGTATTGCAGGTTGAGCCCCCACTGTGCGCCGTCGCCCAGCAGTTGCTGGAAACGGGGCGTGTCTTGCGGAGTGGAGATAACCAGGATGTCGCGCATGCCGCCGAGCATGAGGGTGCTCAGCGGGTAATAGATCATGGGCTTGTCGTACACCGGCAGCAGCTGCTTGCTCATGGCCAGGGTGGCCGGGTGCAGCCGCGTGCCGGAGCCGCCGGCGAGGATGATGCCTTTGCGTTGGGTCATGGGATGGGTTCCAGGTTAAAGCGTCTCGGCCAGCATGCGCGCCACGCCCGCCTGCCAGGGGGGCAGGGTCAGGCCGAAGGTGGTTTGCAGCTTGCGCGTGTCGAGGCGCGAATTCAGGGGGCGGCGCGCGGGGGTGGGATAGGCGCTGGTGGCGATGGGACTGGCGATGCGGGCCTTCAGGGGGGGCGGCTGGAGCGATTCATCTTTGATAGCTGCCCGCGATGATTCCGCGGTGGCTAGAACCCTATTTGCATAGCCACACCAGCTGGTTTCGCCGCTGGCCGTGAGGTGGTACAGCCCGGCGTCGGCGGGGCACTGCAGCACCTGGCGGATGGCGTGGGCGGAGGCGTCGGCAATCAGCTCGGCGCCGGTGGGGGCGCCCCACTGGTCGTCGATGACGTTGAGGCTGTCTCGCTCGCGCGCGAGCCGGAGCATGGTCCTGGCGAAGTTGCCGCCGCGCGCGGCATAGACCCAGCTGGTGCGCAGGATCAAGTGGCGCGGGCCGGCGGCCTGGATGAGTTGCTCGCCTTCGAGCTTGGTCTGGCCATAGACGTTGAGCGGCGCCGGCGCATCGGACTCGGCCCACGGCCGCTGGCCGCTGCCGTCAAAGACGTAGTCGGTGCTGAAGTGCACCAGCAGGGCCCCCAGGCTGGCGGCCTCGCGCGCCAGCACGCCGGGCGCCAGGGCGTTGAGGGTGCGAGCCACCTCCGGTTCGCTCTCGGCCTTGTCGACAGCGGTGTGGGCGGCGGCATTGACGATGACGTCAGGGCGCACCCGCTGCACCGTGGCGGCCAGGCCGGCGAGGTTGCCCAGGTCGCCGCACATATCCACACTGTGGCGGTCCAGCGCGATGAGCTCGCCCAGCGGGGCCAGGCTGCGCTGCAGTTCCCAGCCGACCTGGCCGTTTTTGCCGAACAAGAGGATTTTCATGGCTGCTCAGGGCTTGTCAGTGCCGGCGTATTGCGTCTGCACCCACTCGCGGTAGGCGCCGCTTTGCACATGGGCCACCCAGTCAGGGTTGGCCAGGTACCACTGCACGGTCTTGCGAATGCCGGTGTCGAAAGTTTCGGCGGGCTTCCAGCCGAGCTCGCGTTCGATCTTGCTGGCGTCGATGGCGTAGCGCCTGTCGTGGCCGGGGCGGTCGGTGACGTAGGTGATCTGGCCGGCGTAGCCGGTGCCGTCGGCCTTGGGTCGCAACTCGTCGAGCAGAGAGCAGACGGTGTGCACGATGTCTATGTTGGGCTTTTCGTTCCAGCCGCCCACGTTGTAGATCTCGCCCACCCGGCCCGCTTCGAGTACCCGGCGGATGGCGCTGCAATGGTCCTTGACGTAGAGCCAGTCGCGCACCTGCAGGCCGTCGCCATAGATGGGCAAGGGCTTGCCGGCCAGGGCGTTGACGATGATGAGGGGAATCAGCTTTTCAGGGAAATGGTAGGGGCCGTAGTTGTTGGAGCAATTGGTGGTGAGCACCGGCAGGCCGTAGGTGTGCAGCCAGGCCCGCACCAGGTGGTCGCTGGCGGCCTTGCTGGCCGAGTAGGGGCTGTTGGGCTCGAGCTTGTGGGTTTCGGTGAACGCGGGATCGGCGGGCGCGAGGCTGCCATAGACCTCGTCGGTGGACACATGCAGGAAGCGGAAGGCGGCGCGCCGGGCCTCATCCAGCCCCTGCCAGTACGAGCGCACGCTTTGCAGCAGGCGCAGGGTGCCGACCACGTTGGTCTGAATGAAGTCTTCCGGCCCGTGGATGGAGCGGTCCACATGGCTCTCGGCGGCGAAGTTGAGCACCGCGCGCGGCTGGTGTTGCGCCAGCAGCTGCGCCACCAGGGCGCTGTCGCCAATGTCGCCCTGCACGAAAACATGGCGGGCGTCGCCCTGCAGCGAGGCCAGGTTTTCCAGGTTGCCCGCATAGGTGAGCTTGTCGAGGTTGATGACGGGTTCTTCGGACTGGGCCAGCCAGTCGAGTACAAAATTGCTGCCGATGAAGCCGGCACCGCCGGTGACGAGAATGGACATCGTTTTTTCGAGGTGGTGAGAACCTTAGTGTAAAGGCCGCCCTTGGCTCCTTGACGCCTGCGGCAGGCGGCGTTCAGATCAGTGCACCCACTGGGATAATCCCCCGATGTCCGACGAACGCCCTGCCCCGCCCCGCCCCGAAACCGCACTGAACCGGCCCGATTCCAGGGCCGACCTCTTCATCTCGTTCACCTTGCTCGCCCTGCAGGGCTTTGGCGGCGTGGTGGCCGTGGTGCAGCGCGAACTGGTGGAGCGCAAACGCTGGATGACGCGCGAGCAGTTTGTCGAAGACTGGGCGGTGGCGCACGTCATGCCGGGGCCCAGCGTGGTGAACCTGTCGATGATGATCGGCGGGCGCTACTTCGGCCTGGGCGGTGCATTTGCCGCGATGGCCGGCATGCTGACGGTACCGCTGGTCATCGTGCTGCTGCTGGCGGCGCTGTACAGCAGCGTCGCCGACCTGCCCGTGGCCCAAGGCGCCTTGCGCGGCATGGGCGCGGTGGCGGCCGGACTGATCGCTGCAACCGGCCTCAAGCTGGTCAGCGCCCTGGACACCAACGCGATGGGCCTGCCGGCGTGTGCCGCTCTGGCCGTGCTGACGTTTACCGCCATCGTGGGGCTGGGCTGGCCGCTGGCCTGGGTGCTGCCGGCCATCGGCAGCCCGGCTTGCCTGTGGGCCTGGGTCAAGCTGGCCGCAACACAGCGCGCCGGCCCGCAGGAGCCGTCGTGATGATCGACCTGACCCCGGCGGACTGGCTCAACCTGTTCACGCACTTCACCGCGCTGTCACTGCTGGCCGTGGGTGGCGTCATCACGACCGTGCCCGACATGCACCGCTACCTCGTGGCGGACCAGCACTGGCTGACCGACCCGCAGTTCACGTCCAGCGTCGCCCTGGCGCAGGCCGCGCCGGGGCCGAATGTGCTGTTCGTCGCGCTGATGGGCTGGAACGTGGGCCTGAACGCCGGGGGCGGCCTGGGCGCCGGCCCGGGGGCCTTGGCGCTGGCCCTGCTGGGCGTGGCACTGACGATGACGGGCATCCTGCTGCCCTCCTCCATCCTGACCTACACCGCCACGCAGTGGGCGCACAGGAACCGCGAACGGCGCAGCGTGCGCGCGTTCAAGACCGGCATGGCGCCGATGGTCATCGCGCTGATGATGGCCACCGGCTGGCTGTTGATCGCCGCCAAGAACGTCCCGGCGCGCGACTGGCCGCTGTGGCTGCTCGCGGCGGTGGCCACGGTGCTGGTGTGGCGCACGAAAATCCACCTGCTGTGGCTGATCGGCGCCGGGGCGATGCTGGGCGGGCTGGGCTGGGTCTGAAGCGGGGGAAGGCGCCTACCGTGCGGCGACCGGGCGATTCATCAGCCTGCGGACCTTGGAGCCGCCCCATTGGTCGTCTGCGG
>JAABRA010000080.1 GCA_011391155.1 Burkholderiales bacterium | reverse complement strand
CCCGGGGTGATCAGCTCGCCGTCTTTCCACTCTTCCTTTTCCATCACGATGGGCAGGCTGATGTGGTCGGAGTACTTGTTGACGATGTCTTTCAGCTTCCAGCTGCTGGCGTAATCCATGGCGTCTTCGCGCAGGTGCAGGATGACGCTGGTGCCGCGCTCGGCGCGGGTGATGGTCTCGACCTCGAAGTCGCCGGCGCCGCCGCTGACCCAGCGCACGCCTTCGGTCTCTTTCATGCCGGCGCGGCGCGATTCCACGGTGATCTTGTCGGCCACGATGAAGCCGGAATAAAAGCCCACGCCGAACTGGCCGATGAGCTGGGAGTCGGCCTTCTGGTCGCCGCTGAGCTTGCTCACGAAGTCCTTGGTGCCGCTCTTGGCGATGGTGCCGAGGTGGTCGATGGCTTCCTGGGCGCTCATGCCGATGCCGTTGTCGGTGATGGTCAGCGTTTTCGCGTCCTTGTCAAAGGCGAGCTTCACCTTGAGTTCGGTGTCGCCCTCGTACAGGCCGCCGTCGTTGATGGCCTCGAAGCGCAGCTTGTCGCAGGCGTCCGACGCGTTGGAGATCAGCTCGCGCAGGAAGATTTCCTTGTTGGAGTACAGCGAATGGGTCACCAGGTGCAGCAGCTGGGCGACTTCGGCCTGGAAAGACAAGGTTTGCTTGGTCATGGGTTCTGTTGGAGGTGAGGAATGAAAAAAAAGCCGCGCGGCGCGGCGGGGAAACATTCAATTATGGGGCGGGGCACAAGATTTCAAGCGTGTCGCACTCCGAGGCGGCAACGGGCGATCCAGGCTCAAGGGGCTAAAGCCAGCCCTCACCCCAACCCTCTCCCACCCAGTGGGAGAGGGAGTAAGAGGCGGCGCAGTATCTCCCGCACCTACGACGGCACCTACAGCCGCTCCCACCCATTGGTAGAGGGAGTAAGCGGCGGGCATGATCACTGTGCCGGTATGGGCTGAGACTCCCTCGCCCCTTGGGGAGAGAGCCTGCCCCGGCTTGATCGGGGGGTTGGGGTGAGGGTCTCTGAGCGGCCACATCCATTTGAATCGCAGCCGGCAGCAGGGTCAAGTCACGGCGCGGCCGGCGTCAGCCACTTCAGCACCTGCTGTGTCACCTCGGGCCGGCTGAGCAGCTGCATGTGGCCGGTGTTGAAGGTGATCCACTGCGATTCTTTCGCGAAGATCAGCGTGCGCGCGGGGTCGTCGTGCTCGCCCAGCGCGCTGTGCAGCGGCACCAGGCCGTCGCCCGTGAGCCGGTCGGCCAGGGTGCTGCGCTGATCGGCCAGCGTGGCGGCCACGGCGTAGCAGGCCACGCCTTCGGGCAGCGGCAGCGGCACCCGGCTGTCGGGCTTGCGGTGGAAGCGGTCATGGCCCTGCCAGTCGGCGTCGAGCACATGGCCGTAGCGCAGGTCGGTGATGCCGGCGCTGCGCAGCTTGCCCAACCGGGCAAACGGCGCGGTGAACGACGTACTGCCCAGAATGGTGTCCACCCAGTTGCCGGCGCGCTCCAGCGGCGAGCCGTGGTGCGGCGTGCCCAGGAAAACGATGTTTTTCAGGTGGCGGGGCCAGGTCAGCCCTTCCTGCTGCGCGTAGTACAGCGCGCTGCGGATCAACAGACCGCCCATGCTGTGGACCAGCACGGTGATCTCTTCCAGCGGCACCGGCCAGTGCATCACCAGCTGCTCGAGCTCGGCCGCGAGCTGGTGGCCGTTTTGCGAGGTGTGCAGGCCGGTGTTGTAGCGCACATGGATGGGGGTGTAGCCCAGTGCGGCGGCAATGGTTTCCCCGTGATCGACCACTTTGCCGTCTTTTTCGGTGTGCCACTGCAGGTCGTTCATGCACAGGCCGTGGATCATCAGCAGCACCTTGGGCGCCGCCCCGGCCAGGCTCGCCGGACGGGGTTCGACGGCCCAGCGAAGCGCATGGCCCTGGTGGCGCAGCGTCATGGGGATGGCCAGCGGGTTGCCGCTGGCCACCAGGTGGTCGCCCAAGACACCGTTGAGGATCGCCAGCACGGTTTCGCGCTGGGGCGAGCCCGGCTGCCCCTTGGCCGAGGCATCCAGCAGCGGCATCAGCCCGGTGAGCGCCACATCCAGCGCCTTGCCCACCAGCTGGGTCACCCCGTGGATGCTCTTGTAGACCAGCCCGGTCATGCCGCGCGTCTGCCCTGTTGCCGGTCCACCCGGCACACCCATCGAGTCGTAGACGGACTGGTGCACGCCCTCGACGATGCGGGTCACGCCACGGGTGGCCTGGGTGGCGAGCTGGGCCACGCCGCGCAGGTCGGAGGGGTTCAGGTGGCGCAGGGCGTTCTCGGAAACCGGTTTCTTCTTCGTCATGGCAATGCAGCGCCGCGGGTCAGGAGCCGCGGTCGATGGCGCATTGTCAACGGCGGCCCGCTGCCGGGGTAGGGCGGGCGGTCTAGCAGCGTTGGCCGTCCGGGCGTCTCAAAACCGCTCGTGCGGCGCCAGGTAGCGCCATTGCCCCACCGGCAAATTGCCCAGCATCACGCGGCCGATACGCACGCGCTTCAGCCCCACGACCTTCAGGCCGACGAGTTCGCACATGCGGCGGATCTGGCGCTTCTTGCCTTCGGTCAGCACGAAACGCAGCTGCTCCGGGTTTTGCCAATCGACCTGCGCGGGCTTGAGCGGCTGGCCGTCCAGGCTCAGGCCGTGGCGCAGGCGCGCCAGCAGCGCGGGCGGGAACACCGACTGCACGTCGGTGGTCACCGGGTCGTTTTCATGGATGGTGCGCAGCGCGCCGGGGCAGCCCTGCGCGGGCGACGCCTCGAAGCGATCGGCATCGCGCGGCGCTTGTGCCCGTGCCGGGGTCCGGGGCGCGGCTTCGCCGGTGCCCAGGTAGCTCACGCGCACCAGGTATTCCTTTTCCATCACCGAGTCCTCGCCGATCAGCTGGCGCGCCACGCGGCCGTCCTGCGTGAGCACGAGCAGGCCGATGGAGTCGATGTCGAGCCGCCCGGCCGGCGCCAGGCCGCGCAACTGCGAGGGGTGAAAGAAGAAGCGGGCGTTGTCGTCGCGCCAGCGGTTGTGCGCGGTGAACAGTGTCACGGCGGGCTCGTGGCCGTCCTCGGCTTGGCCGCTGACGTAGCCCATGGGTTTGTTCAGCAGGATGGTGACCTGCGTGGCCTGCTGACCTTCAGCCTTCTTGTCGATCTCGATGCGGTCGGTCGGCTTGACCTGCAGCCCCATGGTCGCGACCTCGCCATTGACCTTGACCCAGCCCCGGGCAATCCATTCATCGGCCTCGCGGCGCGAGCACAAGCCGCGCTCGGCCATGCGCTTGTTCAGGCGGATCGTATCGGTGGGCCCCGCGACGCGCGTGAGGGTGCCGGCCGGCGCGGCCGCGCGCCTGACGGCGCCGGACGGGCCGGATGCGGGCTTGAACGCACCCGCGGGGCCGGCGGAGCCGACGGAGCCGACGGAGCCGGATGGGGCGGGCGCTGCGGGCACCGAAAGGCGGAGCGTCCTGGCGGGGGGTTTTTGCATCATCATCGCTATTACTAGTCTAGCTAACAAATACCTATTGACGCTGGGATAGTGCCAATTTGATCATTAAAACTCGCTGGATCGCAGCCCGGCGAGGTCCAGCACGCGCAGGCCGCCATATTCCACGCGGATCAGCCGGCGGGCCGCCAGCGCGGTCAGCGCCTCATTGACCCGCTGGCGCGACAGGCCCACCAGATAGGCCAGCTCCTGCTGGGTGATGCGCAGCACTTCACCCACGCCGGGGTAAAGAACGGGGTTGAACAGGGACGCGAGGTTGCGCGCCACCCGCAGTTCGGGGTTATTCATGCGGTCGATCTCGCGCGCGGCAATGAACTGGCCGAGGCGCTCATTGATCTGGTTCATCACAAAGCGGTTGAAGCCGATGGAATGGTCCAGCAGCCAGTGGAAGGTATCCACCGGCAGGCCTGCCACCACGCTCTTGCGCAGCGCCTGGATGTTGTAGCGGTAGACCTCGCGCTTGAGCGCCGTACCCTCGCCAAACCAGCCGCCGGGCGGCACACCGGTGAAGGTCATGGTCTGGCCGTCGGCGTTGTCACTGCTCATTTTCAGCAGCCCCTCGACCACACCAAACCAGTAGGTGATGGGCCGGCCAATGCGGCACACGAAATCGCCGGACTGGGCATCACCCACGCGCAACTCTTCAACCGCGCGCTCACGCTCAATGGGCTGCAACGCGGCCAGCCAGGGAATGCCTTCCAGTTCTTCCCGGCGCGGCAAGCGCCGGCGCTGGTGCAGGGACGTTTCTGAGTTCATGGCAGGGAAAAGGCAGGGGCTTAGGGTAAGTCCTAAGAGAACACACCCGAAGATTGTCGTCGAAACGACAACATGACGTCAAATGCCGCCCTACATTCAGGGCACAACAACGAACCCGGACTTTTTATTTCCGGGCCGTTCGAAATTGGAGACCAGGTACCGGCCATGTTGACCACCTTCCCCCGACTTCTGCTGAAGCACGCCACCGAGCGCGCCGGCGCGCCCGCCATGCGCGAAAAAGAATATGGCATCTGGCAAACCCACAGCTGGGCCGACATGGCGGTGCTGGTGGAGCAGATCGCCTGCGGCCTGCACCAGGCCGGCCTGCAACGCCACGAGCACATGGTCATCGTGGGCGCCAACCGGCCCCGCCTGTACGCCAC
>JAABRA010000079.1 GCA_011391155.1 Burkholderiales bacterium | reverse complement strand
ACGGCCGGGTTCAACAGCACCGCCGGGCAGCCGGTCTGCTGCGCCACCCAGGTGGCGTAGAAGCCGCCGAGCGACGAGCCCATCACCGCCATCGACGCGCGCGGCCAGCCGGCAATGCCTTGCATCACCAGGGCCATGGCGCGCTGCGGGGAGGGCGGCAGCTGCGGGCACCACCAGGTCAGCGTGGGGTGGCGGGCTTGCACCCGGGCCGCAACCTTTTGCGCTTTCACGGACTGGGGCGACGAGCGGAAGCCGTGCAGGTAGAGCAGGTGCGTGATGGGCATGGGGCTATCGTAGCCGGCCGACCGCTGCGGGCGCAGACGGCGGGCTGTGCACGGGCGTTGGCGTTGGCATTGGCGTTGTGCTGGCGCCTGTGTCACGATCAAGGCCCATCCGGTTCCACGCCATGAACGCCATCCCGAACAACCGCCGCAATCTCCTGAAGCTGGCCGCCGCAGCGGCCACCACCCTGTGGCTGCCGCGCAGCGCCTGGAGCCAGGCCCGGTTCGACAGCAACCCGTTTGCGCTCGGGGTGGCCAGCGGATCACCGACGCACGAGGCCGTGGTGTTGTGGACGCGGCTGGTCCAGACCGGGCTGTCCGGCGACTCGACGCTGGGCACGGCGCCGATCACGGTGCGCTGGGAAATCGCCGACGACGTGCATTTCGCCCGGATCGTCCAGTCCGGCCAGGCACAGGCGCTGGCCGAGCTGGGGCATGCGGTGCATGTGGAGGTGACCGGGCTGGCGAGCGACCGCTGGGTTTTCTACCGTTTCATGGCCGGTGACGCCGTGAGCCCGGTGGGGCGCACCCGCACCTTCCCCGCGCCCGATGCCCCGGCGAACCGCCTGCGCGTGGCGTACGCCTCGTGCCAGCGCTGGGAGCACGGCTACTTCAGCGCCTGGCGGCACATGCGCGACGAAAACCCGGATGTCGTGCTGTTCCTGGGCGACTACATCTACGAATACCCCAGCGCCGGCAATGCCGTGCGCACCCTGCCGGGCGGCTGGGCGTTGACGCTGGACGACTACCGCACCCGCTACGCCGCATACCGTGGCGAACCCGAATTGCAGGCGATGCACGCCGCCTGCCCCTGGCTGGTGACCTGGGACGACCACGAGGTGCAGAACGACTACGCCGGCCTCTCGCCGGGCAGCAGCGGCCCGGCCGTGGCCGACTTCACGGCCCGCCGCGCGGCGGCGTACCAGGCGTTCTACGAGCACATGCCCCTGCGCGCGGGGGCGCTGGCGCAGGCCCTGGCGGGTCTGTCCACCGGCGCCGGACTGCGGATTTACGGCAAGGTGCCGTTTGGCCGGCTGGCCACGCTGTACCTGCTGGACAACCGCCAGTACCGCGACCCCCAGGTCTGCACCCGCAACGGCCAGCCGGGCGGCAGCACCGTCAATCCGCTGCATTGCGAGGCCTGGAACGACCCGCGGCGCACCCTGCTGGGTGCGGGGCAGGAACACTGGCTGGATCACGCCTTTGCGCAGGCTGCGGGCGGCGCGACCTGGAACGTGCTGGGTCAGCAGACGCTGTTTGGCCAGCGGGACCTGCGGCCCGGCCCGGGTGCCACGCTCTGGAACGACGGCTGGGACGGCTATGCCGCTGCGCGCGAGCGGCTCACGGCCTCGCTGCAGCGGCGCCAATTGATCAATCCGGTGCTGCTGGGCGGCGACCTGCATGAAAACTGGGTGGGTCACGTCAAGGCCGACTACGCCCGGCCCGACAGCGCCGCGCTGGGCGTGGAGTTTTGCGGCACCAGCATCACTTCGCGCGCGTACCCGGCCGACAATCTCGCCGGTGTGCTGGCTGAAAACCCGCACTTCGTCTTTGCCGACAACACCCGCAAGGGCTACGGCCTGGTGGACTTCACCCCGGGCCAGCTCACCACCACCCTGCGCGGGGTCGACGACGTGACCCGGCGCGATGCCGGGATCGAGACGCTGGCGCGTTTTGTGGTGCAGGCGGGGCGGCCGGTCATTGAATCCGCCTGAACCGGCCAGAGACGGGGCCGGCCGGGAACGCGGGGCAAGCACGGGATAATTGGTCCATGGCTTCCGTATTTGACCGACCCTCACTCTGGCGCCGCGCCATCCCCCTGCTGCGGGGCTTCGACGGGCCGCTGGCGTTTGCCGTGTTCCTGCTGGCCTGCGCCGGGCTGCTGATCATGTATTCGTCCGGCCACGACTTCGGCAACCGCTTCTCCGACCACGGGCGCAACATGCTGCTGGCCGGTTTCATCATGTTCGTGGTGGCGCAGGTGCCGCCGCAGCGTCTGATGGCGGCGGCCGTGCCGCTGTACACGGTGGGCGTGATGCTATTGATCGCGGTGGCGATTTTCGGGATCACCAAGAAGGGCGCACGGCGCTGGCTCAATGTCGGCATCATCATCCAGCCCAGTGAGATCCTCAAGATTGCCATGCCGCTGATGCTGGCCTGGTGGTTCCAGAAGCGTGAGGGGCAGTTGCGCCCGCTCGATTTCCTGGTGGCGGGCGTGCTGCTCGCCGTGCCGGTGGGGCTGATCATGAAGCAGCCCGACCTGGGCACCGCGCTGCTGGTGCTGGCGGCCGGCCTGTCGGTGATCTTTTTTGCCGGCTTGAGCTGGAAGCTGATCGTGCCGCCGGTGCTGCTGGCGCTGGCGGGCATGGGCCTGATGGTTTTTTTTGGCGACGACCTGTGCGCCAGCGGCGTGCGCTGGCCGGTGCTGCACGACTACCAGCAGCAGCGCATCTGCACCCTGCTGGACCCCACGCGCGACCCGCTGGGCAAGGGGTTCCACATCATCCAGGGCATGATCGCCATCGGCTCCGGCGGCCTTTGGGGCAAGGGCTTCATGCAGGGCACGCAGACGCATCTGGAGTTCATTCCGGAGCGCACCACCGATTTCATCTTTGCCGTCTTTTCCGAGGAATTCGGGCTGGCGGGCAACCTGATGCTGATCGGCGTCTTCACCTTTCTGGTGCTGCGCGCCCTGTTCATTGCGCTGGAGGCGCCGACGCTGTTTTCGCGGCTTCTGGCCGGGGCCGTGGCCATGATCTTTTTCTCCTACGCCTTCGTGAACATGGGCATGGTCAGCGGCATCCTGCCGGTGGTGGGTGTGCCCCTGCCTTTCATCAGCTACGGCGGCACGGCCATGGTCACCCTGGGCCTGGGGCTGGGCATCCTGATGTCAATCGCCAAGTCCAAGCGGCTGGTGCAGTCGTGAGGCCGCAGCGGCCTCCAAACGCCGGAATATTGACGATTTTGCCCTGTACCCAGCGTCAATAGGTATTTGTTTGCTATAAAAAATATCATTTACCGCTTGCGGGAGACGCTGCCGCGCAGCCGCCAAGGCCTGCGGCCGGGGCCGGATCGCGCGGTTGCGACGCGCGGCACTTGCGAACAATCGGGTAACCGGGCCAGAATAAACAGGCCAACCGTGTCTTGGCAACCCTCAGGAGAAATTCATGGCAGGTAAGTTTCAGCTCAAAAAGTCAAAGAACGACAAGTTTTTCTTCACGCTGCACGCGGAAAACGGGCAGACGCTCCTGACCAGCGAGATGTACGAAGCCAAGCCCAGTGCGGTCAACGGCATCGAATCGGTCAAGAAGAATGCTGGCGACGATGGGCGCTACGGCCGTTTGACCGGCAAGGACGGCTCCCCCTATTTCACGCTGAAGGCCGGCAATGGCCAGGTGATCGGCCAGAGCCAGATGTATTCGGGCGAAAAAGCCCGTGATGACGGCATTGCCGCCTGCAAGGCCAACGGCCCGGGTGCTGCCACCGACGACCAGACCGCCTGAGTTTCTTTTCCCGACGTTCCGGCGAGGCCGCGGCAAAACCCATGCCGCGGCCTTTTCGCGATGGGCTGCCTACAATCGCGGCATGATCTCCCGCGAACCCACCCTCGAACGCCTGGCCACGGCCCAATCCCTGCTGCTGGCACCCTTCGGCCTGACTGAAGCGCACCTGTCCCGCGCCCTGGCGGAAATCACCGCGCACCAGGTGGATGACGCCGACCTGTATTTCCAGTACACCCGCTCCGAGGGCTGGAGCCTGGAAGAAGGCATCGTCAAGACCGGGTCTTTCAGCATCGACCAGGGCGTGGGCGTGCGCGCCGTGGCCGGCGAAAAGACGGCTTTTGCCTACTCCGATGACATTTCAGAGGCCTCGTTGATGGACGCGGCGCGCACGGTGCGCTCGATTGCCACGGCGTCCCAGAACCGGCGGGTGAAGGTTCCGGCGCGCAAGGTGGCCAGCAGCCGCTCGCTCTACGGCGGGCAGGACCCGATCGCCTCGATGGACAGCACCGCCAAGGTCGAACTGCTCGGCCGGGTCGAAAAAATGGCCCGCGCCCGCGACCCGCGCATCGCGCAGGTGATGGCCGGCCTGGCCAGCGAATACGACGTGGTGATGGTGGCGCGCGCCGACGGCACGCTCGCGGCCGACGTGCGCCCATTGGTGCGCCTGTCGGTCACGGTGAGCGCCGAGCAGAAGGGCCGCCGCGAGATGGGCTCGGGCGGCGGCGGCGGCCGGTTCGGCCTGGCCTACTTCACGGACGCACAGATCGCCGAGTACGTGGACGATGCGGTCAAGGCCGCGCTGACCAACCTCGACGCGCGCCCGGCCCCAGCCGGCGAGATGACGGTGGTGCTCGGCCCGGGCTGGCCGGGCATCCTGCTGC
>JAABRA010000078.1 GCA_011391155.1 Burkholderiales bacterium | reverse complement strand
TCGACGGTCAGGTGATCAGCGGCTACGGCCCCGGCTGGGTCGCCGTGAACGGCGAAAGAATCAGCCGCAGCGTGGTGGTCGGCGCGCGAGGCCAGCGGCTGACATGGAACTGCGACGATTTCTCAGCCCTGGGCAGCGAACACTTCAGGCAACTCGCCGAACTGGATGCCGAACTGGTCATCTTCGGCAGTGGCGATCGCCTGCGTTTCCCTCGACCGGAGTGGCTGGTCGAATTGATGGCGCGGCGCATCGGCCTGGAAACCATGGACACCCCGGCAGCCTGCCGCACCTACAACATTCTGGCCGGCGAGGGTCGCAACGTGATTGTGGCCCTGCTTCTGGAGCAAGCCCCCTAAACCCCTCATTTCAGGGTAAAATTGAGGGTTGCCGGGCCCACGGCGCTAAATCTGGCTCAGACCACGACTCACTTCGGCCCATCCCAACGACCTCATCCTGTCACACGAGATTGAAGCTATATGGCGATCGTTGTCAACAAACCCATCCCAGAATTCGAAGCAAACGCCACGGGCGGCGTCAAGGTCTCCAATACCTCCCACATCGGCCATACGGTGGTGATGTTCTTCTACCCTAAGGACAACACCCCCGGTTGCACCACCGAAGCCATGCAGTTCCGCGACAAATACAAGGACTTCGTGAAGGCCGGAGCCACGGTCTTTGGCGTGTCGCGCGACAACATGAAGTCACACGACGACTTCAAGGCCAAGCTGGAACTGCCGTTCGAGCTGATCGCCGACACCGAAGAAAAAATGTGCCACATGTTCGGCGTGGTCAAGAACAAGATCATGTATGGCAAGAAGGTCAAGGGCATTGAGCGCAGCACCTTCCTGATTGGCGCCGATGGCGCGCTCAAGGAAGAATGGCGCGGACTCAAGGTGCCGGGCCATGTGGAAGACGTTCTGAAGGCGGTCAAGGCCCTGAAAAAGTCGGCTTGAGCCCTGGAAATCCGGGTCATCAGACGATCACGGGCCTCATGCATAATGACCAGATGCCGTTGAACACCGCAGCCACGCTCTCCGAAAAAAGCCGCCTTGCTCACCAGGCGGCTTTTTCTTTTCCCGCCCCACTTTGCTTTCGCCCTTGCGCTCCATTGAGCACCTCCCTTCAAGGAAACTGACCCTCCATGCCATTGCCCCCTGCCCCTGCAAAGCGTGCCGCCCTGCTGGCCCCCGAGGCCTACGACATGCCCGCCGCCGCGCCGGCCACACGAGCCGCCCGCAAGCCTGCCCTCTCGCCGGTCAGCCCGGCCCCGGTCGCCGATCTTGCGCAGGACCTCGAAGCGGGGGACCGTGCCGGCAAGCCCACTGCAGCGGCCCGACGCTTTTCCGAGCCCGAACTGGACCTGAACCCGCCTGCTGAACCGCCGGTGGCCCGCGCGACCCAGAGTACGCGGCGGCGCAGTGAGCCTGCCGCGCCAGCGGCGGCGTCCACTCCGGTTACCGTGCCCGACGCCTCCACCCGCAAGGTGCGTGCAAAAGGTCCGGCCAAGTTGTTCGTGATCGACACCAATGTGCTGATGCACGACCCGATGTGCCTGTTCCGCTTTGAGGAGCACGACATCTTTCTGCCGATGATCGTGCTGGAAGAGCTTGACGGGCACAAGAAGGGCATGACGGAAGTGGCCCGCAACGCGCGCCAGGCCAGCCGCACACTCGACGCTCTGGCCGGCGCCCAGGGGGCCGACATCGAGACCGGCCTCAGGCTCGACACCACCGGCCATCGGGAGGCCGGCGGCAAGCTGTTTTTCCAGACGCAAAGCCTGACCTACACCCTGCCGGCCAGCCTGCCGCAGGGCAAGGCCGACAACCAGATTCTGGGCGTGGTCGAGGCGCTGCGTCAGCAACACAGCCCACGCGAAGTGGTGCTGGTGTCGAAAGACATCAACATGCGGGTCAAGGCACGCGCCCTGGGCCTGGCCGCCGAGGACTACCAGAATGACAAGACGCTGGAAGACGGCGACATGCTGTATGCCGGCTCGCTGGCCTTGCCCGCCGATTTCTGGAGCAAACACGGCAAGACGGTGGAAAGCTGGCAACAGGGGCCATTCACCTTCTACCGCGTTTCCGGCCCGGTGGTGCCCAGCCTGCTGATCAACCAGTTCGTCTTTTTTGAAGCCCCGGGTGAGCCCAGTCTCTATGCCCGCGTGACCGAGATCCGCGGCAAGACCGCCGTGTTTCGCACGCTCAAGGACTTCAATCACCTCAAGAACGCCGTCTGGGGCGTGACCGCGCGCAACCGCGAACAGAACTTCGCCATGAACCTGCTGATGGACCCCGAGGTGGACTTCGTCACGCTCACCGGCACCGCGGGTTCCGGCAAGACGCTGATGGCCCTGGCATCGGGGCTGAGCCAGGTGCTGGACGACCGCCGCTACACCGAGATCATCATGACCCGGGCCACCGTCAGCGTGGGCGAGGACATCGGCTTCCTGCCGGGCAACGAGGAAGAAAAGATGGGGCCCTGGATGGGTGCACTCGACGACAACCTGGAGTTCCTGGCCAAGGGGGACGGCGGCAATGCCGGTGAATGGGGGCGCGCGGCCACCAACGAGCTGATTCGCAGCCGGATCAAGATCAAGAGCATGAGTTTCATGCGCGGGCGCACGTTCCTGAACAAGTACGTGATCATCGACGAGGCGCAGAACCTGACGCCCAAACAGATGAAAACCCTCATCACGCGCGCGGGTCCCGGCACCAAGATCATCTGCATGGGCAATCTGGCGCAGATCGACACCCCCTACCTCACCGAGGGTTCGTCAGGCCTGACCTTCGCCGTCGACAAGTTCAAGGGCTGGCCGCACAGCGGCCACATCACGCTGGCGCGCGGAGAGCGTTCCCGGCTGGCGGATTTCGCCAGCGAAGTGCTTTAAAGGACGGCCCCGGACTCAGAAATCGTCACTGCCGCCGGAGGCCAGACTCTCGAAACGCGTCAACGGCTTCAGGAATGCCAGCTTGACCGTGCCGGTCGGTCCATTGCGCTGCTTGCCGATGATGATTTCGGCCACACCGGGTTCCCGGGAGTCCTTGTTGTAGTAATCGTCCCGGTAGATGAACATGATGATGTCGGCGTCCTGCTCGATCGCGCCGGATTCCCGCAAGTCGCTCATCATCGGTCGCTTGTCGGTGCGCGTTTCCACACTGCGGTTGAGCTGTGACAAGGCGATCACCGGGCACTGAAGCTCCTTGGCGAGCATCTTCAGGCCCCGCGAAATCTCGCCGAGCTCGGTCGCCCGGTTGTCGCCCGCGGTACTGGAACCGCTCATCAACTGCAGGTAGTCCACCACGATCAGGCCCAGCTTGCCGCACTGGCGCGCCAGGCGCCGCGCGTTGGCGCGCAACTCGCTGGTCGTGAGGCCAGGGGTTTCATCAATGTGCAGCGATACGGTGCGCAGCCGCTCAATCGCTTCGGTGAGGCGTGGCCACTCGTCGTCACTGAGTTTGCCCGTGCGCAGATGGCCCTGGTCGATACGGCCAATCGAACCGACAATGCGCACCGCCAGTTGGGAGGCGCCCATTTCCATGGAGAAAACGGCAACCGGCAACCCTTCGTTAAGCGCGACATGCTCGGCAATATTGATGGCAAAGGCGGTCTTGCCCATCGATGGGCGCGCCGCCAGGACCACCATGTCGCCGGCCTGCAAGCCCGAGGTCATACGGTCCAGGTCATAAAAGCCGGTCGGCACGCCCGTGATGTCGTTCGGGTTGTCCGCCATCTCCTGGACCCGGTCGAGCAGCTTGACCACCAGCGAATCCATCGACTGGAAGCCCTGCTTCATGCGCGAGCCTTCCTCGCCGATGTTGAAGATCTTCTGCTCGGCCTCGTCCAGAATCTTGTCAACCGCCCGGCCTTGCGGATTGAAGGCGTTGGTGGCGATTTCGTCGCTGGCGCTGACCAGCTTGCGCAGGATCGAGCGCTCGCGCACGATCTCGGCGTAGCGACGGATGTTGCTGGCGCTCGGCACATACTGGGCCAGCGAGTTCAGATAGGCCAGCCCGCCGGCTTCGTCCGCCTTGCCCTGGTTTTGCAGGTGCTCAAATACCGTGATGACGTCAGCCGGCTTGGAGGCATTGATCAGCGCCCCGGTCGCGCCATAGATCAGGCGGTGCTCATAACGGTAGAAATCGCTGTCCACGAGCAGGTCGCCCACGCGATCCCAGGCTCCGTTGTCGAGCAGCAAGCCGCCCAGCACACTGGATTCAGCCTCGATGGAATGCGGAGGAATGCGCAGCTGAGCGACTTGACGATCCCGCGGAAAATCGTCAACGTCACTTGAAAAATCTGTGGGAAATACAGCCGACATGATGGGACCCTTCAACACCGGAATCCTACCCCTCGCGGCGTGGACCGTCACCGGATAACTCTGTGGACAAGGTGTGGAACCGCAGTGTTTTTTACAGCAAGAACTGTGAACAACTCAATCCAGGTCCAAGAAAAAAAGCCGTCGGGGGCAACCCCGACGGCTCTTGAGGGGGCAGATGCAGATCAGGCGGATTCGCCGTACACCGTCACGGTGATATCCACCAGAACGTCGGTGTGCAGGGACACGCTGACGGTGCTGTCGCCGACCAGCTTGATCGGGCCATTGGGCATGCGAACTTGCGCCTTGACCACTTTGTAGCCTTGCTTGTTGAGTTCTTCGGCAATGTCCTGGTTGGTAACCGAGCCGAACAGGCGCCCGTCG
>JAABRA010000077.1 GCA_011391155.1 Burkholderiales bacterium | reverse complement strand
GCATCGCCGCGCTCACGGCGCTGGTGGGTACGCCCTTCATCTTTGTCACGGCCTACCTGCTGGAAAAGACCGGTCAGCGAAATTCGACGCTGCACGCCACGGTGCAGGCCATGGCATCGCTGCCCATGGGTGTTCCAGGGCTGGTGCTGGGCATCGGCTACATCCTGTTCTTCAACCACCCGGACAACCCGCTGGGCGTGCTGTACAAGACCGTTACCATCCTGGTGATCGTCAATGTGGTTCATTACTACACCGCCTGCCACCTCACGGCACTGACGGCGCTCAAGAGCCTCGACCGGGAGTTCGAAGCCGTATCGGCCTCGCTCAAGGTATCGCGCATGGTCACCTTCTGGCGCGTGACACTGCCGGTGTGCCTGCCGGCGGTGCTTGAAATCTCCCGCTACCTGTTCATCAACGCCATGACCACCGTCTCGGCGGTGGTGTTCCTGTATGCCCCCGAGACGCTGCCGGCGTCGGTCTCCATCCTGAACCTCGACGAAGCCGGCGAACTGGGTCCTGCGGCCGCGATGGCGACACTGATCATCGTCACCACAGCCCTGTTCAGCCTGCTGCATGCCCTGATCTCCCATGTGGGCCTGCGTCGCCAGCAGGCCTGGCGGTCGGTGCAGCGATGACATCCTTTTCCACCCAACCGATATGACCCTCATTGACCGTGACCCGCTGCTGCTGACCCCCGGTCCGCTGACGACCACCCTGCGCACCAAGCAGGCCATGCTCCACGACCACGGTTCGTGGGACCAGGCCTTCAACCACATCACCAGCGAGGTCTGCCGCCAGCTCCTCGATATCGTGCACGGCGCGGACAGCCATGTGTGCGTTCCCCTGCAAGGCAGCGGCACGTTTGCCGTGGAAGCGGCGCTGGGCACGCTGGTACCGCATGACGGCAAAGTGCTGGTGCCCAACCAGGGCGCCTACTGCGCACGCATCCTGAGGATCCTGGGTGTGATCGGCCGTACGGCGGTGGAGCTTCCCATCGCGGAAGATCAGTCGATGGAACCGGCTGCCATCGAGGCTGCCCTGGTGGCGGACCCTTTCATCACCCATGTGGCGGTGGTGCATTGCGAAACCGGCGCTGGCATTCTCAACCCGCTCGCCGACATCGCCCGTGCGGTGGCCGCGCAGGGTCGAGGCCTCATCGTGGACGCCATGAGCACCTTTGGCGCCATCCCCATCGATGCCCGCACGATGCCGTTCGAGGCCCTCATCGCCGCTTCGGGCAAGTGTCTCGAAGGCGTTCCCGGCATGGGTTTCGTGATCGCGCGCCGCAGCGCGCTCGAAGCCAGCGCCGGCAACTGTCATTCGCTGGCGATGGACCTGCACGACCAGTGGGCTTACCTGCGCAAGACCACCCAATGGCGTTTCACGCCCCCGACCCATGTGGTTGTGGCCCTGGCCGAGGCGCTGCGCCAGTTCCACGAGGAAGGGGGGCAGGCAGCCCGTGGTGCACGCTACGCCGCCAACTGCCGCGGCCTGGTCGACGGCATGGCCGCCCTGGGCCTGCGGCCGTTCCTGCGGGCTGGTGTGCAAGCCCCGATCATCGTCACCTTCCACGCCCCAGACCACCCCGAATGGGACTTCAGGACCTTCTACGCAGCCGTTCGCGAGCGCGGATTCATCCTGTATCCCGGCAAACTGACCCAGGTCGAGACCTTCCGCGTCGGCTGCATCGGCGCGCTCACGCCGAACGACATCGACCAGGTGGTCCATGCGATTGGCGCCACTTTGCGGCAGCTGGGCCTGACGGCCTCAGCCAGCAACACCGCCCGTGTGTGAGAACTTGCGGGACAGCCCAAGAGTGACACGTAGTGAACTTTGCCCTGTCCCCAACCTGATAGGAACCCATGAACCAACATCTTGAAGCCGTCATCTTCGACTGGGCCGGCACCATCGTCGACTTCGGCTCCTTTGCACCCACGCAGATCTTTGTCGACGCCTTCAAGGCAGCCTTCGACTTCGACCTCAGCCTGGCCGAAGCCCGCGGGCCGATGGGCCTGGGCAAATGGCAGCATATCGAAGCCCTTGGACGCGACCCCGCGATCGCCGCGCGCTGGCAGGCGCGCTTCGCAAGCCCCATGGGTGAGGCAGACGTGCGCCATATCTACGAGACCTTCATCCCGCTGCAGGTTGAACGCGTGGGCCAGCACAGCGCCCTGATCCCCGGGGCGCTGGAAATGGTCAACGCGCTGCGCCGGCAGGGGCTGAAGATCGGCTCAACCACCGGCTACCCGCGTCAGGTCATGACCCGGCTGATGGCGCTGGCCTCCGAGCAAGGCTACACGCCCGATTGCACGGTCTGCGCCGACGACCTGGAAGCCGGCGCACGCCCCGGCCCGTGGATGGCGCTGGACTGTGTGCGCCAGCTGCGCATCGGCGCGGTCTCCCATTGCGTCAAGGTGGACGACACTCCGCCCGGCATCGAAGAAGGCCTCAATGCCGGCATGTGGACCGTTGGCCTGGCCCTCTCCGGCAGCCCGGCGGGCTGGACACTGGCCGAGTACCGGTCCGCCAACGCTGCGGAGCGCTCCGCGGTCCGGGCGCGCGTGGACACCGTCTTCCGCGCCGCGGGCGCCCATTTTGTGATCGACACCGTGGCTGACTTGCCGTCCGTGCTGGACGAAGTCCGGCAACGCCTGGCACGCGGCGAGCGACCCTGACGCCACCGCCGCGGCGCGACATGGCGACGGACACGTCCTTCGATCTGGTGGTGGTGGGCGCGGGCATCATCGGCCTGGCCGCTGCCTACGCGGCCCGCCAGCGCGGTTTGCGCGTTGCGGTGGTCGAACGCCATGCACGATGCATCGGTGCGTCGGTGCGCAACTTCGGCTTCGTCACGGTGACCGGCCAGCGCCGGGGGGAACACTGGCAGCGCGCCCGGCGCACCCGCGAAGTCTGGGAACAGGTCGTTGCCCAGGCCGGCATCGAGGTGCTGCACCGGGGTGCCTATTTCCTGGCGCGCAGGCCCCAGGCCCGAGACGTGATGGACGCCTTTCTTCGGACCGACATGGGCGAAGGCTGCCGGATTCTTGGCGCTGCTGAAGCGGCTCGGGACCTGCCGATGCTGCAGCCGGGTCATGGCGTCCTCTACAGTCCCCATGAATGCCGGATGGAATCGCGCGAAGCGCTGCCCCGCCTGGCTCGCTGGCTGGAAGCCGCGCACGGGGTCGCGTTCTTCTGGAACCGCCCGGTACTGGGCATTTCCCTGCCGCAGATCCACACCAGCCAGGGCGTGCTGCACGCCGCACACGCGGTGGTCTGCCCCGGGCATGACCTGCACACGCTGTACCCCGAGATGCTCACGCAGGCCCGCATCCGCCTGTGCACGCTTCAGATGCTGCGGGTGATGCCGGCTCAGCCCATGACGCTGCCGGGCGCGGTCCTGTCCGATCTCAGCCTCGCGCGTTACGACGGTTTTACCGGTCTTGCCGAGGCCGGCGCCCTTCAGGCATTGATCCAGACCGAACAGGCCGAGCACCTTCGACACGGCGTACACCTGATTGCGGTGCAGTCGGCGGACGGCTCGCTGGTCGTGGGCGACAGCCACGTCTACGGCGACAGCGAAGTGCCTTTCCAGCGGGACGGCATCGACGATCTCATCCTCGGTGAACTGCACCGGGTTCTTCGCGTCCGAGATCTTCGCGTCGTGGAACGCTGGGCTGGCACCTACGCCTCGTCGGCCGATGTCGTCTACAAAACCGCGCCGGCACCCGGCGTGGCAGTAGGCCTCGTCACCGGCGGCACCGGCGCATCCACATCCTTCGCCTTCGGCGAGGAACTGGTTGCACTGTCACTGGGCGCGTGAACGAACCCAGACACCGATGAAGCCTTTCCACAGCCGACCCGGCGTGCCGGCCAGTGTCGAATAGATCCACTTATAAGAGCAAACTATGACCATTCCACGACGGGATGAGACCATTTTTGCTTGAAATCACTCCAAGCCCAGCTCCTGGATCTTGCGGGTGATGGTGTTGCGGCCGATGCCGAGCTTTTGCGCTGCCTCGATGCGGCGCCCGCGCGTGCTGGCCAGCGCAGCCAGGATCAGCCTGGACTCGAAACGCCGCGTCAGCGCGTCCCACACGTCATGGCGCCCCGACGCCAGCAGCTCGTGCGCCTCGATTTCCAGCCCGTGCTCCCAGGCACCGTTGATGCCCGGGGCACCTCCGCCGGGTGGGGCAGCGGGCAGGCCGGAAACAATGATCGATTGTTCCCCAGGCCGGCCGGGGGAAGTTCCCGTCACCGGCTCCTGGGTACGGGATGCCTCAGGGACCAGACCCGGGGCGGCAAACTGAGCCACCAGCGGCGCGGCAGGCAACGCGCTGGCCAGCACTTCGGGCGGCAGGTCCTTGTCTTCGATCATCTGCGCCGGCGCCATCACCGTGAGCCAGTGGCAGATGTTCTCCAGCTGGCGCACGTTGCCGGGGTAATTGAAAAGGCCGAGCTGCGCCACGGCGGCGTCCGAAATGCGCTTGGGATCCACACCGAGCTGCTTGGCACTTTGCTGCAGGAAGTGGCGCGTGAGCATGGGGATGTCCTCGCGGCGATCGGTCAGGCGCGGCAGGCGCAGCCGGATCACGTTGAGGCGGTGAAACAGATCCTCGCGGAAGCCGCCTTCCTTGACCCGCTGCTCCAGATCCTGGTGGGTGGCGGCAATCACGCGCACGTTGGCCTTGACCGCGCTGTGGCCG
>JAABRA010000087.1 GCA_011391155.1 Burkholderiales bacterium | reverse complement strand
GTCGCGCATGTTGATGTTGGGGCTGGCCATGTCGATCTTGGCGCGCAGCACCATGGAGCCGTCTTCAAACTGGCCGTCGCGCATGCCGCGGAAGATGCGCAGGTTCTCGGCCGGCGTGCGGTTGCGGAAGGGGCTGTCCTGCCCGGGCTTGCCGAAGTCGCCGCGGTTCAGGCGCATCTGCTCGGCGGTCTGCTCGTCCACGTAGGCGTGGCCGGTCTCGATCAAATATTCCGCCGCGCGGTACATGAAGTCGAAGTAGTCGCTGGCCTGGAACAGGTGGCTGTGGCCATTCGCATCCCAGTTGAAACCCAGCCACTGCACCGCGTCGAGGATGGAGTTGACGTATTCGGTGTCTTCCTTCTCGGGGTTGGTGTCGTCGAAGCGCATATGGCACACGCCGCCGTAGTCGCGCGCCAGGCCGAAGTTCAGGCAGATGCTCTTGGCGTGGCCGATGTGCAGGTAGCCGTTGGGCTCGGGCGGAAAGCGGGTGCGGATGCGCGCCGGGTCGGGCTGGCCGGCGGCGTGGTGCGCGGCGTCACCGGGGCTGCCAGCCCAGTGGCGGGTGGCGTAGGTGCCTTTTTCCAGATCGTTTTCGATGATCTGGCGCAGGAAGTTGCTGACCTTGGGGGCTTCGGCGGGGGTGTTTTTGTCGGTGGGAGCGCTCATGCGTTCATTTTAGGGGGCAGGTGCGGCAAGCCGGCCTGATTCGGTTATTGTTGGGGCCCGTCCCCTCGAGCAGAGCAGACCATGACCCGCGACACTCCTGAAACCGTGGCCAGGACAGGCGCCTCCGCCTGGCAAGAGACAGCCCTTCCGGCCACTGTTGAGGAACACCCCGCCGTGCGGGTGAGCCGCGAGGACCTGCAAGCCGCCGTACATGGCGGTGTGATCACAGGCCCCCAGGCCAAGGCGTTGTGGCTGCGCTGGTCCAACCCCGGCCAGGCCGCGGCGCGGGCATCGGGCCCCGGCCAGCGCGCCATGCCCGAAACAGCCGCCAAGCCTGCAGGCGGTTCGGGGCTCAGCGGGGCGGTGACTGCACTGCTGGTGGTCGTGGCGGCCGTGGCGGCCTGGCTGCTGCGCGGCGCGCTGAACGTTTAAGGCGGCCTTGGGAGCGGCCGTCAGCGTTACATCTGGCAACGGGCTTCACACGGCGTACGCCATCGGTACCGGCCTCTCCTGCGTTTAATCAATGCATGGACTCGCCATCACGTGGGTCGTGTGACAACCAAGGAGCTCGAAATGACATTCAACCAATTTTCTGCCAGCGGCCAGCGCTGGGCCCGTGCCACCGCTGTGGTGGCCGTGGGCGTTGCGGCACTTGCCGCCACCGGCGCCGCGCAGGCCAATGGCAATGTGTTCTGGTCGGTGGGGCTGGCGGGCCCGGGTGTCCAGGTGGCCGTGGCCAACGGACCGCAGTATTACGCGCAGCCCGCGCCAGTGTATTACGAGCCGGCGCCCGTGTATGTGCAGCCAGCACCGGTTTACTACCGCCCCGCGCCGGTCTATTACCGCCCGGCCCGGGTGGTGGTTCCGGCGCCCGTGTACTACCGTCGGGGGCATGCACATCGCCAGGTGGCGTGGGTGCAACCGGGCCACGGCTATGGTCAAGGCTACCGTAATTCGCCCCAACTTGGACGGGGTAACGGGAACGGGAATGGCAATGGCAACGGCCACGGGTACAGCGCCAATACCTTTCCCGGCGTGGGCTACGGACGCTAAGCGCCGTCTGCTTTGAATGCAGGCCCGCCGGGTTCGCGCCCGACGGGCCTTGTGGTTTTTACATCGCCTTGAACAGGTGCGCGTAGAGCCGGCTCACGGCCAGGCGCTCGGGTCGGCCGCGCAGTGTCAGGCTGAGCTTGCCGGCTTCGTCGCGGGTCACGGTGTCAACCAGGCTGGCGCGCACCAGGGTGCCGCGGTGAATCTGCCAGAACACCTGCGGGTCCAGTTGCGCCAGCAATTCCTTCAGCGGCGTGCGGATCAGGTATTCGGCGCTGGCGGTGAGCACGCGCAGGTATTTGTCCGCCGCCTCGAAAACCATCACCTCGTCCACCGGCACCATGCGGATGCTCGCGCCCATCGCGCCGGGCAGGCTGGCGGCAATCACGGTCAGCCGGGCGACCTGTGGTGCTTCCGCGCCGGCCAGCAGGCTTCGCAACCGGGCCAGGGTTGGTTCCAGGTCCGCTTCTGGGTTGATAGCTGACAATGACCGTTCCACGCTGGGTTTGCGCAGTTTTTCCACAGTTTTTTGAAGCCGGGCGGCCTGCACGGGCTTGAGCAGGTAGTCCACCGCCTGCGCCTCGAAGGCCTGCACCGCGTACTGGTCGTAGGCCGTCACGAACACGAGCGCCGGGAAGGGGCGGGCGCCCGGGCCGGTCGCGGGCCACTGGTCGGCCAGTTCGGCGGCGGCCTCCAGCCCGGACAGGCCAGGCATGCGGATGTCGAAGAACAGCACGTCGGGCGTCAGCGCCAGCGCCTGTTTGACGGCCGAGATGCCGTTGCCCACGGTGGCCAGCACGCGCAGCTCGGGCCAGGCGCGCGCCAGCTCCATCTGCAGTGCGGCGGCCAGCAGGGGTTCGTCCTCGGCGATCAGGGCGGTGGGGGCGGCGCTGTTCATGGGGGTGCTTTCATCGCGACATCTGCTTCCACAGGCGCGGCTCGATCGAGGCCGCGGCCATGAAGCCGCCCATGGCCGCGCCTTGGATGCCCAGGCTGGCCACGTCTTGCCCGGCCAGGAACAGGCCCGGCACGGGGGTGCGCACATGCAGCGCCGGGTCGAGCAGGCGCTCGGCCGTCATGCGCAGCCCGTACATGGCGCCCCGGGGGGCGTTGGCATAGGCGGCGTGCGACAGCGGCGTGGCGAGTTCGTGGAACACCACGCGATCGGCCAGCGCCGGAAACAGCCGCCTGAACTGGGCCAGCAGGCGCTGCTCGATCCACGACTTGGTGGCTTCGTAGTCTTCGGGGCGCGCGCCCAGGTGGGAATCCTTCCAGCGTTCGAACACCTCCCACGCACAGGGCGCCAGCAGCTCGGCGGTGAAGCCGCCGGTGTGGGCCGGGTCGTTGACCGAGCCGAAGGAGACGAACAGCGAAGGCGCGTCGGTCTCGGTCGGGTCGTTCCAGTCCAGCGCATCGGGGCCGGCGGGGGATTCATAGATCCAGTGGTTCGCGCCGTCGATGCCCGCGCTGCGGATGTCGCCCTCGAAGCCGAGGAACAGCGCCACGTAGGTGCCGCTGGGCTTGAACTGACCGATCTCGGCCTGCCAGCCGGGCGCGGCATCGCGCGGCAGGGCGGCGGCGGTGTTGGGCGCGCCCATGGCCGAGACGATGGCCGGCGCGCGCTCGATGCCGCCGGACAACAGGCGCACGCCGCAGGCACGCCCGCGTTCCATCTGAATGCCGGCCACGGCCGCCGAGGTGCGCAGTTCGCCGCCGGCCGCGCGCACGGTGGCGCCCAGGCTTTCGGCAAAGCGCTGCGGGCCGCCCACGGGATACCAGGCGCCATGGGTGTAGCTGCCCATCACCGTGGCGTGCAGCATCAGCGGCGCCTCGGCGGGTGGCAGGCCGTAGTCGCCGCCGCGCGCGCCCAGCAGCTGGCGCAGCGTCGGGTTGCCGATGTCGGCCAGCGCCTGCGCCAGCGTGCGCTGCGCGGCGTCGCGCATGCCGCCGCCCTTGAGCCAGCCCATGATGCTTGCGACCGGTTTGGGCAGTCCGTGCAGGGCGAACATCTGGCGTGCAGCGCGGGTCGCCTGCTTGAAGTCGCGGGCATAGCGGTCCAGCCCGTCGACCTCTTCGGGGAACAGCGCCTTGAGGCGGGCGATGTTGTCGGACTCCGGCGCGCCGAACGTGAAGCTGAACTCGCCGCCCGGCTGGGTGGCGTCGCGCAGGCGAACGGTGTCGAAATGATCCGGCAGGGGCGCGAACTTCAGCGTGCCGTCGCCCAGCCAGCCCAGCAGGCGGCCAAAGCTGCCGGCACCGCCAGGCTGGGGCCCGACGCCGCCGATGTAATGCAGGCCGGTGGCAAAACGGAAACCCTGGCGCTCGAAGGTCTGCGTCATGCCGCCCAGCACAAAATGCTGCTCCAGCACCAGCACGCGCTTGTCGCAGCGCGCCAGCGCGGCCGCGGCGGTGAGCCCGCCGATGCCGGAGCCGATGACGATGGCATCCCATTCCATGGTGAAAGTTCCTTTTCCTTCAGGTGTCGAGGCTTGCAAGCGGCAGGTGAATGCGGATCACGGTGCCGGCGCCCGGTGTGGACGTCAGCTCGACGCGGCCGCGTCCCTCATAGGCGGTGGCCACGCGCTCGCGCACTTGCGCCAGACCGAAACTGCTGTCGGTGGTGTTGGGTGGCGGCACGGACGCATCGAAGCCCACGCCGGTGTCGGCCACTTCCAGCAGCAACTCACCCTGGTCGATGGCGGCCCGCACCGTGATGCGGCCGCCATCCACCTGCGGCTCCAGCCCATGACGAATCGCGTTTTCCACCAGCGGCTGCAGCAACAGCGGCGGCACGGGCACCTCGCGCAGGGCATCCGGAAGGTCCAGCGTGCAGCCCAGGCGCGCGCCCATGCGCACCGCCATCAGGGCCAGGTAGTCGTCGAGCCGGGCGAACTCCGCTGCCAGCGGGTGCGTCGTGGCGCGGGAGCCGCTGAGCGTGGCGCGCAGGTAACTGTTCATGTGGTCCAGCATGACCTGGGCACGCGGCGGGTCGATGCCGATCAGCGCGCGCAGGTTGGCCAGCGTGTTGAACAGCATGTGGGGTTCGAGCTGGGTTTCCAGCAGCTTGAGCTTGGCCTCGCTGGCCTGGCGCAAGGCCTCTTCATGGGCGAGGCGGGCGCTGGCCAGCATGGCGCGCGTGGTGAAAAAATAGGCTCCGGCAACGCCCGCGGCCAGCGACATCAGCAGGAAGCCGGTCATGGCCTTGGGAAAGCGGGCAAACCCCTCCAGCGGCTGTCTGCCCAACAACAGGTCGCTCAGGGCGCTTCCGCCGAAGTAGCCTGTGAGAACCGCCACCAGAACGACGCCAGCCATCTTCGGCGCGCCCGGCCATCCGTCCCCTGAAAGCAGGAAGCGCCCCCCGTCGATCAGCGCCCAGATCGACAGGCCGATCAGCTGCGAGTACAGCAGGTTGGCCGCGAAAGATTGATCGCCCGAGACGGTGATCGCCAGCGCCAGCACCGTGTTGAAAACGGCAGCCACCAGTGCATGGCGCGCGATGGTCCGGGGGCAGAACGGGGGCATGTGGAGAGTATGCCGCAGCACATTCGGGTCGTTGGGTGGGGTGCGCATGGGCAGGATAGTGGGGACAGGGCGTTCAGGTTGCGCAGGCGCGGGCGACGGCCTGCACGGCGCCGGCGTCCAGGGTCAGGCCCATGTGGTTGGCGCCCGGCACCAGCGTGACCGCAACCGGCTGGCCGGCATCGGCAAACACGGCGGCAAACTTCGTCGCGTCGAACAGTTCGTCGTCGCTGCCCGCCAACAGGCGGACGTCGCCCCGCATGGCGCGGATGTCTTCCCGGTAATCGCTGTGCGGGCCGAAGCTGGTGGCCAGGGTGTAGCTGTAGCTGGACGTGAGCGACTGGCGCGCCACCGCGTTCAGCCCGAAGCGCAGCACCGGCAGATCATTCCAGGCGGTAACGCCCGCCTGATTGAGCAGCGTGAGCGCCACCATGCGCGGCAAGCCCACCGACACCCAGCCGCTGCTGCCGGACCGGTTGGTGGGCGCGGTGTGATGCAGGTAGGGCGACAGCAGCACGTAGCGGTCAAACAGCGCCTGGCGGTTGCCGCCGGCGAAGCGCAGCACGAAACCCCCGCCCGAGGAAAAGCCCAGCAGGGTGCTGGGGCCGGCGTGCGGCACGGCGCGCATGAAGTCTTCCACGTCGTCTTCGAGCTGGCCGATGTAGCTGGCCTGCCCGCGCGGGCCGGAGTCGCCATGGCCGCGCATGTCCAGCGCAGCCACATCGAAGCCGGCAGCCGCCAGGCCGCTGGCCAGCGCATGCATCGAGCGCCCTCGGGCGGATGACCCATGCACCAGCACGATGCGCCTTGCATTTGGCAGCTCGCCGGCCGCCGGGTAATGATGCCAGGTCATCGGGGTGCCGTCGCGCGCCGCGAAGTTGCTGGGCGCGGGCACGGTGGAGAAGTCGACCTTGGCAAACGGCGCATTGATGCTCGCCAGCGGGGCGATGGGCGCGGGCCCGCCCCAGGCAATGGCGGCCGCGAAGGCGATGGCCAGCAGCGCCACGAGTGTGGCGACCGAAATGAGCATGAGCTTGCCCGTGGCGGATGCGGTGTTCATGGCGATGGGCCGGTTCACCACAAGTCGCGCTGGCTGGCCAGCCGGGCGCGTTCCTGCGCCAGCAGGCGCTGCTGCAGCCCGCCGCCGCCCAGCGCCAGCCAGACGCCCAGGCCGTGCAGCAGCAGGCCCAGGCCCCAGCCCAGCGCGGGGAAGATCGCCCAGTGGCGCCCGGTGCTCAGCGACAACGCGGCCAGCACGGCATTGACGGCCAGATAGACCAGCGCATGCACATACCAACCCATGCGGGCTGCCACGCGCCGACGGGCGGTGGCCTCCAGGTCGGCGTCCGGTGCAGTGCCACGGTTCATTTGCGCAAGGGGCGTGGTGAGGGGTGCCATGGTGAAGTCCTTTGAGGGTGATTTCTGGAAGGGAGAAAGGAATCGATGCTCAGGCAGCGACGGCCAGTTGCAGCCGGTCCTGCGCGATCGCCAGGCGCCACAGGCGGGCGGCGCGGGCGGCAAACACGCCGCTGAAGGCGCCGTACAGCGCGCTGACCGTAAGCGCAAAAATGATGTCGTTCGCCTGCGTAAGGTGCATTCCCAGCGTCACGCCGACCGCGTACTTGGTGAAGAAGATGCCCATCATCAACGCCAGCGGCACGGCGCTGCCGGGCACGGTGAAGCGCTGGCTGGCCCCGTCATAAAACGTGCCGGCGGGTACGGGACGGTTGACCAGGATCAGGATGACCGCGGCCGCACCCGCCAGCCAGGCGAACAGGGCGGTCGGCACGGCGGCAAAGGCGGACACCGTGCCGTACAACGAGAAGGTGGCCATGCCGGCGGCCAGCAGGGTGATGCGCGACAGCCCGAGCCGGCGCGTGCGCAACTGGGTGAGCCCGAGGCAGAGCAGGGCGGCGAACAGGGCGAAGACCCATTTCGGGGTGTTGGAGATGATCTGGAACAACATGGCGATTTCCTTCAAGTCAGTGCGGAGGGGGGTTCAAAGAGGCAGGTTCAAAAGGTTCAGACGAGGCCTAGCCACTGGCCCCAGACCAGCTGGCCGAGGTAGCGCGAGGGAAGCAGGGTGAAGACGCCGGCGCCGATGCAGGCCTGGAAATACAGGTTCTGCATGGTCTTGCGGTGCCCGGCGATGTTCTTCTTGGCCAGGAACCAGAAGGCGCCGAACAGGCCGAAGAAGGTCACCGGCACCAGCAGGTGGATCGGCGTGTAGCCGAAGAGGTTGGGCCGGCTGAAATCGCGGATGAACAGCGCCGAGATGGCGGTGGCCAGCATCAGCGTGACCCAGGCGTAGCCGAAGGCGCGGTGCAGGCGCGGATGCTGGGTGGCACCCTTGCGCGCCCACAGGGCGACGGGGCCGGTGACCAGCGCGCCCAGGGCGGCGGTCAGGTGGATGGCAATGGCGGGGGTGAGTTGCATGGCGGTCTGAATGGTTGAGGACAGAGCAAAGTTCACTTCGTGTAACTGTTGGGCTGTCCCGCAAGTTCTCACGATGGTGGTTCGGTGAGTCGATGGGTGGACTGTGCCGGTGGCCCCGGGGTGCTGCCAGCGGCGTGCGACGAAACGCCGCCGGGCGGCGCGAAATGCAGGAATGCGGCGTGAAACGGGCGGGATTTGCCCGTTCTTTATACCGACACAAGCCCTGAAGCCCCGGGAATGGGCCGGCTTTTCTACAATGCAACGCATGAAAAAGACCTCTTGGATCGCAGTCGCGGCGGTGTTGGCGCTGGCCGGTGGGGGTGCCTGGTGGTGGTCGCAGCGCGACGGCGCCGCCGATGTGCAGTACCGCACCGGCAAGATCGAACGCGGCTCGCTGCTGGCCACCGTCTCGGCCAGCGGGGCCGTCAACCCGGTGACCCAGGTGTCGGTGGGCACGCAGGTGTCGGGGCAGATCAAGGAGCTGTACGTCGACTTCAATTCGCTGGTCAAGGCCGGGCAGCTGATCGCGGTGATCGACCCCGAGACCTTCGAATACCGGGTGCGCTCCGCCCAGGCCGACGTGGACGCCGCGCGCGCCACGGTGCTCACCGCGCAGGCCAATGCCATCGCCAGCCGCGCCGGCATTTCCCGCGCGCAGGTCGATCTGAACGAGGCCCAGCGCGACTTCGACCGCAAGCAGAGCCTGGTCGAGAAGCAATTCATCGCCCAGAGCGAGGCCGACAAGGCGCGCGCCCTGGTCAACACCACCACCGAGTCGCTCAAGCTGGCGCAGGCGCAGGCCGGCGTGACCGAGGCGCAGATCAAGACGGCGATGGCCAACGTGGCCCAGCGCGAGGCGTCGCTGGCGCAGGCGCGTATCGACCTGCAACGCACGCGCATCACCTCGCCGGTGGACGGCATCGTCATCAAGCGCGCCATCGAAAAAGGCCAGACCGTGGCCGCCAGCCTGCAGGCGCCCGAGCTGTTCGTGATCGCGCAGAACCTGAGCGACATGCAGGTGGACGCCAGCATCGACGAATCCGACGTGGGACGCATCCGCACCGGGCAGAAGGCGACGTTCACCGTCGATGCCTTCCCCGGCCAGACCTTCGAGGGCACGGTGCGCCAGGTGCGCAAGGCGGCGCAGAACGTGGCCAACGTGGTGACTTACGTGGCCGTGATCGGCTTTTCCAACGTCGGCGACCGGCTCATCCCCGGCATGACGGCCAACGTGCGCGTGGTGACCGAGTCGCGCGAAAACGTGCTCAAGGTGCCGAATGCGGCGCTGCGGGTGCGTATTGCCGGTGTGGAACCGGCAGCAGCACCGGCGGGCCCGCCAGCGGCGTCAGGAGCCTCGGCGCCTGCTGCGCCGGCATCGGGTGCGACCAGCGGCAGCGCAGGGGGCTGGAGCTGGTTCAGCCCGGCCTTCGCCCAGCCCGCCGTTGGTGGTGGAGGTAGTGGTGGTGGCATGGCGGCGCTGCGCGAGCGCCTGGTGACGGAGTTGCAGCTGAGCGCCGACCAGCAGGCCAGGCTCGACGCGATCACCACCGGGTTGCGGCCGCAGTTCATGGCCCTGCGCGACCTGCCCGAGGAATCGCGTGCGGCGGCCCGCGAGAAGCTCAGCCTGCAGATGCGCGGCAAGATCACGGCCATGCTGACGCCCGAGCAGCGCGTGAAATACCAGCAGATGCAGGCGCAGGCAGTGCCTGCGGGGGTGCGTGGCGGGGCAGTGGCCGCACCGACAGCGCCCGCCGGCACTTCGAAGACTCCTGAATCAATAGCTAATAATGACCCATCGACGCTGGGAAGGGGCGAAAAAAGCTTGAAAAGTGACGCGGGAACCGCCACAGCGCCTCCTGGCGGCGTTTCAGGAGCCAGCGCAGCATCGACCGGCCCGAAGGCCGGTGCAGCTTCGTCACCCACCGCTGCGGCGCCAACGTTACCCCCTGCACCGGTTTCGCCTCCGGCTCTCGCCCCGGCACCCCAGGCTGGCGCGGGCGGTGCTGCCGCAGCGCCGGGTGCGGGCGCTGCGACCGAGTTCCGCAACCGCCTCGTGGCTGAACTGGCCCTGACGCCTTCGCAGGTGGAAAAGGTCGATGCGATCTATGCCGACGCGCGGCCGAAGTTCTCCACTTTGCGCGACCTGTCGCCCGAGGAGCGTCCCAAGGCGCGCGAGCGCATCATGGCCGACATCCGCGCGCGCATCGGCGACCTGCTGACGCCTGAACAAAAGCCAAAGTACGCCGCGCTGGTGGCCCAGGCCGCCAGCCGCCAGAGCACGCGCGGCCGCATCTACCTGCTGGGCGACGACGGCAAGCCGGTGGCCCATAACGTGCGCCTGGGCATCACCGATGGCACCAGCACCGAGCTGATTGTCGGGCCCAACACGCCGGACGCCGCAGTTTTCAGGGAAGGCGCGGTGGTGATCACTGGCACCATATCGCCGGGCTCCGGTGGCTCGCAGGCGCCCCGGCCCGCCGCCGGTCCGCGCATGCCGTTCTGAGGATTGCCGGCATGGATTTGCGTTTCGGTCATCCCTGGGGGTTCGCGGCTTGCCCGGCTGTGGATTCCCGCCTTCAGCCTGCGCCCGGCTTGGCCTGCCCCCCGCTTGATCGGGGGATCGGGTGCGGGAATGGAAAGACTGGCTCCGTGGAAATTCACCTGGCTTTGACCGCATGAACCCCGCATCCACACTCATCGAGGCGCGCAACCTGGTCAAGACCTACACCATGGGCGACATGACGGTGCACGCGTTGCGCGGCGTCTCGTTGGACATTGCCGGGGGCGATTTCGTGGCCATCATGGGCGCCTCGGGCTCGGGCAAGTCCACGTTGATGAACATCCTGGGCTGCCTGGACCTGCCCACCAGCGGTGAATACCGCCTGGCCGGCGAGGAGGTCGAAGGCCTTGCGCAGGACGCGCTGGCCTCGATCCGCAACCGGCGCATCGGCTTCGTGTTCCAGCAGTTCAACCTGCTGCCGCGCACCCGCGCGCTGGAAAACGTCGAACTGCCAATGGTCTATGCGGGCGTGAAGGCGGCCGAACGGCGCGTCGCCGCCATCGCCGCCTTGCAGCGCGTGGGCCTGGGCGAGCGCGGCGGCCATACGCCCTCGGAGCTGTCGGGCGGCCAGCAGCAGCGCGTGGCCATCGCCCGGGCGCTGGTGAACCACCCGCAGCTGATCTTGGCCGACGAGCCCACCGGCGCGCTCGACACCAAGACCAGCGAAGACATCATGCAATTGCTGACCGAACTGAACGCACAGGGCATGACCGTGGTGATCGTGACCCATGAGAGCGACATCGCCGCCTGGGCGCGCCGCAAGATCGTCTTCCGCGACGGCCTGATCGTCGAGGATGTACGCCAGGCGGGGCATCTGGCAATGACGAGCTTCGAGGCTGCCGCCGCGCCGGGGAAAGCGAAAGAATTGGAGTCTGACCCCAATTTATCGACCCTCGACATGGCACAAGGGAATGGGGGTCGGATCCCGATTCCGGGCAGCGAGGGTTCAACGGGCAGTCAGGCCATCGCGGAATCGGGCTCTGACCCCTATTCCCGCTCGGCGCAAGGAGCCGCCGCCGCGCTGGGCCGCCCCGAGCAAGGCACGGCCCCCTCGGGGGGCAGCGCAGCACACGCAGTGGCAAGCGTGGGGGTCAACCTCACATGAACTTTTTCGCCCCCTTCCGCATCGCCCTGCGCGCACTCGCCGCCAACACGCTGCGCTCCATCCTGACCATGCTCGGCATCATCATCGGCGTGGCGGCGGTCATTACCATGATCGCCGTGGGCAGCGGCGCGACGCAGCGGGTGCAGGAACAGATGAAGGGCCTGGGCTCCAACATCATGCTGGTGATTCCGGGCGGCATCACGGCCGGCGGCGTGCGCCTGGGTGCGCAGACCGGCCAGGGCCTCACCGAGGAGGATGCGCTGGCCATCGCCCGCGAAGTGCCCGAAGTGCAGGTGGCGGCGCCGAGTTCACGTACTGGGGCGCAGGTGGTGGCGGGCAATACCAACTGGAGCACCTCGATCTTCGGCACCACCAACGACTACCTTGAAGCCCGCGAATGGCTGCTGGCGGACGGGCGCGGCTTTGACGCGGCGGACATCCAGGGCTCGGCCAAGGTCGCGATCATCGGGCAGACCGTGGCCCGCGAACTGTTTGGCGACGCCGATCCGCTGGACCAGGTGATCCGCGTGAAGAAGATCCCCGTGACCATCGTCGGCGTGTTGTCCAAGAAAGGCCAGAACTCGATGGGGCAGGACCAGGACGACGTGGTGATCGTGCCGATCTCCACCTACCGCAACCGCATCCAGGGCGGCGCGGGCAGCAAGCTCAAGCGCATTGGATCGATCAGCGTCAAGGTGCGCGAGGGCCAGAGCATGAAAGTCGCGGAAGACAACATCAAGGAACTGCTGCGCCAGCGTTTCAAGGTCCAGCCCGGCGCGGACGACCCGTTTGCCATCCGCAACCTGACCGAGATCCTGCAGGCGCAGGAGGCCTCCAGCCGCATCATGACGCTGCTGCTGGCCGCCGTCGCGGGCATCAGCCTGATCATCGGCGGCATCGGCATCATGAACATCATGCTGGTCAGCGTGACCGAGCGCACCCGCGAGATCGGCCTGCGCATGGCCGTGGGCGCGCGCGGGCGCGACATCCTGGCGCAGTTCCTGATCGAGGCGGTCACGCTGAGCCTGATCGGCGGGGCGATTGGCGTGGCGTTGGGGGCGGTGGCGACCTGGGGCGTCGGCCAGTTTGCCGGCTGGCAGGTGAGCATGAGTCTGAGCTCGATTGTTCTGGCGGCCGGATTCTCGGCCTTCGTGGGGGTGTTTTTCGGTTTTTACCCGGCGCGGCGCGCGTCTAAGCTGTTGCCGATCCAGGCGCTGCGCTACGAGTAGCGCCACAGCTGACAGCGATAATCCACGCTCTTTCAAGGAGCGTGTGTGGACATTGTTTTGCTGGTCAAGGCCGCCATCATGGGCGTGGTCGAGGGCTTGACCGAGTTCTTGCCGATCTCGTCAACGGGGCACCTGATCCTGGCCGGCGCGCTGCTCGGCTTCGATGACGAGAAAGCCAAGGTCTTCGATATCGCGATCCAGACCGGCGCGATCCTGGCGGTCATCATCGTCTATTGGCAGAAGCTGCGCGACACCGTGGTGGCGCTGCCCACCAGCCGCCAGGCTCAGCGCTTTACCGTGAACGTGCTGATCGCCTTCATTCCCGCGGTGATCCTGGGGCTGCTGTTCGGCAAGGCCATCAAGGAGCACCTGTTCACCCCGGTGGTGGTGGCCAGCACCTTCATCATCGGCGGCTTCATCATCCTGTGGGCCGAGAAGCGCCCGCAAAGCGCCGCGCGCGTCCAGAACGTGGACAGCATGACGGCGCTGGACGCGCTCAAGGTGGGGCTGGTGCAGTGCGTGGCGATGATCCCGGGCACCAGCCGCAGCGGCGCCACCATCATCGGCGGCATGCTGCTGGGGATGTCGCGCAGTGCCGCCACCGATTTTTCGTTTTTCCTGGCGATTCCTACGCTGATCGGCGCCGGCGCCTACAGCCTGTACAAGGAGCGCGCGCTGCTGTCCATGGCCGACCTGCCGATGTTCGGTGTCGGGCTGCTGTTTTCGTTCCTGAGCGCCTGGGTCTGCGTGCGCTGGCTGCTGCGTTACATCGCCACGCACAATTTCGTGCCGTTTGCGTGGTATCGCATCGCCTTTGGCGTGGTGGTGCTGGCCACGGCGTGGAGTGGCGCGGTCACCTGGTCGGCCTGAACGACGCGACCACCCCCCCCGCCTGCGGGGAGAGGGTCGGAGCGAGCGCGCTCAGGCCCCGAGGTTCAGCAGCACCGCCTCGATGGCCACCGCCGTGGCCAGGGGCTTTTCCATCGGAAAGAGGTGGCTGCCGTCGAGCATCATGATGCGGCCCTTGACGAGTTTCTCCGTCATGCCCATGCCGACCTGCTGCATCTCCAGCGACTGGATGCCGCCGATGAACGCGACCGGGCATTTGAGCGGGTGGCGCCGGATCAGGCGGTCCAGGTTGTCGGGCAGGGTGTTGTAGATGGCCGTCTCAATGTCGCGGTCGAAAGCCAGCACGCGCTTGCCGTCCTCGTCAACCATGCCATGCTCGATGTAGTCGGCCAGCACCTGCGGGTCCCAGCGGGAAAAGGCCTTCTTGTGGCGGAAGTGTTCCAGCGCAGATTCGCGATCCGGCCAGGTGTTGCGCCGGGCCCGGCTGACGCGGCCGGGTGACACCGATCCCACCAGTTGCGTGCGCTTCATCACGGCCATGGTCGACGCGCGCCAGCCGCCCAGGATGGGTGAATCGACCAGCAGCACGCCGCGCGCGAGTTCTGGGTGTCGGGCTGCGGCCATCAGGCTCAGGAAACCGCCCAGCGAATGCCCGACCAGGAACGCCGGCGCGCCATGCTTTTCCATTTCGCTCCGCGTGAAATCCACCAGTTGCTGCACCAGGTGCGGCCAATTGTCCGAGACCGGGTATTTCGGGTCATGGCCGAACTTGTCGACCGCTTTGACGTTGAAACCGCGGGCGCGCAGGCGCTTGAACAGCACGCCGTAGGTGCTGGCGGGAAAACTGTTGGCGTGGGAGAAGACGATCAGTGGCATGACGGCGGATCTATTTCAGGAGGGAAAGCGGCTGATTTTCGGGCCTGGCACCGGTGTAGCGCGGAATCGCGGAACAAGGGCTGTGGTGGCGATTTGGCGGGCGTGCGGTCGCGCGGTTACACCATTTTTGGAGTGTAGTCTGCAATTTCAAGGGGAAAAGTGCAAAAAAGCAACGGTTTTCGCGAGGTGGCGGCGCACCATTGATTTTTATCAACGCCGTTTGCGTTAAAGCGGTTTTTGTGTAACCTTGCAATCCATAAGGCCTATGCTTTCAACCACAGCAGCAAGCTGCCCGATCCAGGGGTTCCGCCTGGCCGAATGCAGGAACAAATGACGGGTTTCGGTGGGTGTCCCGGCTTCATCCGGAAATTGCAAAGGAGAACGACGTGAAAACTTCATTGACCCGGTGGGGCGCGGTGGCGCTGGTGGCGCTGGCCATGGCAGGTTGCGGCAGCGACAGCGGAGACAGCAGCACGCCGGTTGCGCCACCGCCAGGCAGCTCAGTCGCTGCGGCGATCAGTGCGGCGGCCGCGGTGCCGGGGAACGACACTTCCATCAACTCGGCGGCGCCCTTCACCGTCCTTCAAGGCGCTGGCGTTCCGGCCGTGACAGTCAATGGCCCTCCAAAGGTGAACTTCACTATCTTTTCCGATGGAAAAGTCAAGGAGGGGCTGAAAGTAACCGCGGTGAGCGCCATCATCGCCAAGCTCATTCCAGGCACCAATGGCAATCCGGACGAGTGGAGGAGCTATACCCACCGAACCCGGACGGCGGCGACGCCGGTTGCAGGGGTGGTCTATTCACCCTGGCTTCTGGAAACGCTGACCAATCCTGCATTTCCGTCACGGACGAATGCCGGAGTGGACCCCAAACAGACGGATGCAGCCCTGCTGGCTGCCCAGCTGGCGTTCAACGCGGACGGTTACTACACCTACAACTTCAGCACCGACATCAAGGACCCGGCCAAGACAAACGGTGTCACCTTTGAGCCAGGCTTGACGCATCGCGTGGCAATCCAGGTCACATACACCAATGCGGCTGGGCAGTCTATAGCCGCCAACCCGTACTTTGACTTTACGGTTGGTGCCGATGGCAAGTCCGTGACAGTCACCGACCCATCAAAGACGCGCAAGATGACTGACGTGGCCTCTTGTAACGGGTGCCACGAAAAACTGACCGCGCACGGCAGCCGGATTGACACACAGTATTGCGTGACCTGTCATAACCCCAATTCAGTGGATGCCAACAGTGGCAACAGTCTGAATCTGGTGTCCATGATTCACAAGATTCACTCGGCCAGATTGCTGGCTTCGCAGGCCGCAACAGGCGGCGGTGAGTTCGTCACCATTCGCTCTCACGACTACGCTGAAGTCGGCTTCCCGCAGGACCTGCGCAATTGCGCGGTGTGCCATAGCGCTTCGAACCCCAACACACCGCAGGGCGACAACTGGAAAACCAAGGTCTCCAAGGACGCCTGCCTGACCTGCCACGCCAACAATGCCGGCTCGAGCTGGAACGTTTCGCACACGACCTACTTCGGCGGCAGTGACCCCAAGACCATGACCAACGCGCAATGCGTGGCCTGCCATAACCCGACCTCCAATCCGACGCTTTCCCCGGAGCGCGTGCACTGGAACCAGAACGAAGAGAACGCGGCCTTGTACAAGATGAATATCGAGGACGTCAGTTACACACCGTCCGCCACCACCGGTGGCACCAGCACCGTGACGGTCAAGTACTTCGTGTCGAATCCGACCAAGGGCAATGCGGCTTATGACCTGACGGCGTCGAGCACCGGCACGGCGTGCACCGGCTCTGGGGCGAGCATCAGTTGCAACGGCACCACGACGTTCGGCAACCTGCGCTTCTATCTGGCCTACCAGAACATGAAGGGACAGTCTGCTGCCACGACCGAATTCTCGGCCTACAACAACAATGGCAACAGTGGCACCAACGGTAACGCCTATGCCTACAAAGGCATCAACGACGGAACCAACCACTACACGGTGGCCCTGACAGTGCCGGCGGACAGCACGTTCACGGCCGCGTTTGGCACGGCCCGGGTGGTCAGCATCGGCCAGGTCAAGGAAGTGAAGCTGGCGGCCAAGTCGGCGGCTGATCCACGGCCACCGGTGTCGCCCCTGACGATCATCAATACCGTCATGCAGCACACCTACAAGGATGTCGTACTTAGTGGCGCCTCGCAGCCGCGCCGCGAGATCGTCTCGAACGACAAGTGCAATGTCTGCCACGGCGCGCTGGGCGCCACCTCGGGTTCCAACACGCTGGCCAACGCCTTCCATAGTGGCGCGCGCAACACCGTGGAGTCCTGTGTGATCTGCCACGATGCGAACCGGGTGTCGTCGACCGTGATGACCAGCGGTATCGTTGACCAGGGCGTCGGCCTGAATGAGGCCTATCAGATGAAACGCATGATCCACGGCATCCACGGGAATTCGAAACGGACGACGCCGTTTACCCATGGCAACGTCGTGGTGGGCGCCTTCGACAAGACTGGCAAGCTGATCACGGCGGGGTCCTTCCTGGCTGACTACAAGGTCAAGGTCAGTGGCGTCGACGTCGTGGCGGTTCCCGCCGGAACACCGGTCGCCGTGGGCACTACGTTTGACGGTATCGCGCAGATCATCGACTCGGCGGCGAGGGCGAAAGGGTACACCGGTACGTTCATCGCGTCGGCCGAGAACTACGCCGCCGAAGTCGCTTACCCCCAGGTGGGCCTCAATTGCGACGCCTGCCACGTCAATGGTTCCTGGAAGCAGGACCTGGGCACGCTCGGCGCGGTGGTGAGCAAGGCCGGTGGCAGCACGAGTGACCCCAACAGCTGGAAGGTGATCTCGCCCAAGGCCGCCAGTTGCACGTCCTGCCATGACTCCAGCGCCGCAATCGGCCACGTGGTCAGCTTCGGCGGTTCACGCTTCGGCAGCGCGACCCAGACGGCCATCGCCGGCTTGCCGCGCGAAACCTGCAATGACTGCCATTCACCGGGTGGCGTCAAAGGCGTGGATATCGTCCACGGCCAGAAGTAAGTTCAGGCATGGTCTGAAACACGGGAGGGCTTTTGCGGGCTCTCCCGTTTTTCTTGACCGCGAGGGTTGCGGGGTGTTGCAATGAAAAGGATAGAAACCTGTCCATCAACGAAGGGTGTGGGATGCGAACCAAGCGTTTAATGGCCATGGCCGGGCTCTGCCTCTTCGGCATCTTCGGGTCCGTTCATGCGGCCACGGGTACGCCCGCCCGGGACGCGTCCGCCGAGTGTGTGAGCTGCCATGACGAGGAAGATCTGCCGGACATGAGCCTCAGTCCGCACGCCTTGCCGGTCAAGAAGAAGGCGCCGATGTCCGCGGCCGCCGAGCAGTTGCAGAGCCGGCCCATGGGCGACCCAGACAGCGAACGCGCACCGACCTGCATCACCTGCCATGGCCCGAGCCCGACCCATATCAAGAAGCCTGAGGGCGTCAAGGACCGGCCGGCACCTGACCGGGTTTTTGGCAAGAAGACCAGGCTGACGCCCGAACAGCGCAGCGACGTCTGCCAGACCTGCCACCAGAAGGACCCGAAGCAGATGTTGTGGGACGGCAGCAGGCACCAGAATGCCGATCTGGCCTGCAACAGTTGCCACAAGGTGCATACCAACAAGGACAAGTTGCTCACCAAGACCGGGCAGACCGAGGTTTGCTTCACCTGCCACAAGGCCCAGCGCGCGCAGATCAACCTGATCTCCCGCCATCCGATTCCCGAGGGCAAGATGGGCTGCTCCGATTGCCACAACGTGCACGGTTCGGTCGGCCCGATGCTGGCCAAACGCGACAGCACCAACGCGACCTGCTACACCTGCCACGCCGAAAAGCGCGGGCCCTTCGTGCATGAGCACCAGCCGGTCACTGAAGACTGCATGTCGTGCCACAGTCCGCATGGCAGCGTTGTGGCAGGCATGCTCAAGGCCCGTGCGCCCATGTTGTGCCAGCAGTGCCATACGCCCCATGTGGCTGGCGGGGTGGGTGCCCTCGGTGGGCAGCCGGGCGTATACACCCAAGCGCCCGGTCAGACCCAGCCGCTGATCACCAGCACCACCAGCGGCAAGAACGTCATCCAGCTGTGGCAGGGACGCAGCTGCATGAACTGCCATACCAAGGTCCATGGATCCAACAACCCGTCGGCGACCCATCCGACCCCGCAGCTCATGCTGCGCTGAACCCGGGAGCGCAATGATGAAGAAAGCTGATTCCTCCTTCCCCTTCCAGCGCACGGTCATCGCCCTGGCTGTTTGTGCGGTATTTGTCCCGGTTCATGCGCAGTCCACCGATGAAAATGCCCGGAAGTCCGAGTTATCGGTGACGCTGGGGCTGGGTGGTGTGAGTGGGGGCGCCGAAAACCGGTCCATCTTCAACCAGTACAACATCCTGGGCTTGAATGGTGCCAGTGCTTATGGCATTCCGCTGGGTTTTGACTACAGCCTGCACGATCCTGAAAATTCGAACGCGATCCTTTTTCGAGGCGCCCATCTGCTGACGGATTCCCGTGAACTCGAGTGGGTCTGGCGGGACCCGGGCGAGTGGAAATTCACGGCCACCTACGGGGAACTGGTTCACACCAATCCCTTCACGATCAATACCGGCCTGGCTGGCGCGGGGTCCACGACGCCGCAAGTCGTCCATCTGCCCGGCGGCGTCGGGACCGGAAACGATACGCAGTTGCAGACCAAGCGCACGGCCTTTGGCCTGGGTTTCAACAAGTGGATTTCGCCCGCGCTCCAGTTCGAAGTGGATCTGAAGAGTGAAAACAAGGACGGTTCCATCCTCTATGGCACGGGTATGAACTGCCCGTCGGGGCTCGCTCCGGGCTGCGGCGGCACGACGGGAATCGCCGCGGGATGGGCGACCTTGATGCTCCCGGAGCCGGTGAACTCGAACACCAGCCAGATTGACGCCCGCGTGAACTATTCCGCCGAAAAACTGCGGCTCAGCCTGGCTTACTATGGATCGTTCTATCGCAATAACAATTCAACGATGCGCCCTGGTGTTCCGGGGGCGCTGAACGGCCCGCTCGGCAACCTGCTGCCGCTGAGCGCCGGTTTTCAGCCCATCCTGAATCTGCCGCAGGCGCTGGCACCTGACAACCAGATGAACCAGTTTTCGCTGACGGGCAGCTACGACCTGCCGGCCAGGTCCCGGGCGAATTTCAAGCTGTCGTATGCCAAGGCAACCCAGAACCAGGACTTTGCGAGCTCGGGCCTGACGGGTGCCCCTGCGGGTGTGTCAAATCTGGGCGGGGAGGTCGATTCGACACTGGCCTGGCTGGGCCTCACCTCGCGTCCGATTCCGAAGCTGACCCTGCAGGCCGACTTGCGCTATGCAAACCGGGATGACAAGACGCCCATTGCGCCCTACACCCTGTATGGCACATCGACCTACACCAACCAGAGGCTGCCGGAAGAAAGGACTTCCGGCAAGCTGCAGGCCATGTACCAGTTCACAAGCGACTACCGGGGCACCCTCGGCGTGGACTACCTGGGTATCGACCGGGGTGCCCTGACCCAGACCAGCAAGGTCGCGGGCGTCAGCGCCCTGCGCCAGCAAACGGACGAGACGGGTGTCCATGCGGAGCTGCGGCGAAGCCTGTCACAGAATTTCAGTGGTGCCATCCGTGTGTCCGCCAGTCAGCGAGACGGGTCCAACTGGATGCGGCCCAATGCCGGTGCCGGGGCCACCGAGGTGACGGATGTGTCGACCTTCTCGCCAACGGCGATCTTCATGCCCACGCTGGCTGATCGCAAGCAGGAGAAGGTCAAGCTGTTCGCCGATTGGCAGCCCGACGAAAAGCTGGCCCTGCAGTTCAGCGCTGAAGGGGGCACCAACAAATACAGCATGCCATCGGTCTATGCCCTGCAAAACACGCGCCTGAGCCTGTTCAGCCTGGACATGACTTACGCCCTTTCCGACACCTGGAACCTCAATGGTTATGCATCGTGGGGCCAGCAGACCCAGAACCAGGCGCGCGCCGCGGGTGCTGTGGTGGCTTTTGAGAACACCAATATTGCGGCTGGGCTGGGCGTGACGGGCAAACCAACGGGCAAGCTGGAGGTTGGCGGCAACCTGACCTACGTGAACGACAAAAACGTCTATGCCCAGACCCTGGACACCTATGCCGGTTCCGACAGCGCGGCGCTTCTGGCGGCTTCGGGGGGGGTGCCGGACATCACCTTCCGTCAGACCGCCTTGAGGCTGTTTGGCAAATACCAGGTGGACAAGCAGGGGACGCTGGGTTTCAACCTGATCTTTGCGCAGGTGATGTCGAACGACTGGGCCTGGAACAACAGCGGAACGCCGTATGCCTACTCGGACAATACGAGCTTGAACATCAAACAAAGCCAGACATTGACCTACCTTGGGGTGACCTACACCTACAAGTTCTGACACTCGCCACTGATCCCGGGACCCGGTGCTGCCTGGCGGTGCCGGGTTTTTTTTGGGGCTGAACCGCCTGCGCCAATGCGGACAGCACGTTGCTGCGGCTCAGATCAGCTTCTCTTTCGGTGAGGTAATTTTCCTGAGCGGCTTGTTGCGCGCGGTGGAGACCATCAGGGGCACGGTCGTGGCGCCGCCATCCCAGGTGGGGTCTTCGATGCTGTCGAACACCTCGCGCAGCTTCTGGCCCCAGCTGCCATGCAGCATCTGGAAGTAGGGGTTCTGGTCGTCGATGCACATCACGCGGTCGGTCTGGAATTTGTCCGCCTCGTAGACCACCATATCCAGCGGCAGGCCCACCGAAAGGTTGGACTTGAGCGTGGAGTCCATCGACACCAGCGCGCACTTGGCGGCTTCATCCAGCGGGGTCTCGGGGGTGATCACGCGGTCCAGCACGGGCTTGCCGTATTTGGATTCGCCGACCTGGAAGTAGGGCGTCTCGGGCGTGGCTTCGATGAAGTTGCCCGCCGAATAGACCTGGAACAGGCGCATGCCTTCGCCCTGGATCTGGCCGCCAAAGATCAGCGAGACGTTGAATTCCACGCCGGACGCCTTCAGCGAGGCCGCATCCCGGTCATACACGTGCCGCACGGCCGCGCCCAGCACGCGTGCGGCGTCGAACATGCTTTTGGCGTTCCAGATCGTGATGGGGTCGCCGCCTTCGTGGTCCTTGATCTGCTCGACCTGCAGGATTTCGCGCACTGACTGCGAAATGCTCAGATTGCCGGCGGACAGCAGCACCATGAAGCGGTCGCCCGGCTTCTCGTAGACGATCATCTTGCGGAAGGTGCTGATCTGGTCGAGCCCGGCGTTGGTGCGCGAGTCGGAGAGGAACACCAGGCCGGCGTTGAGTTTGATGGCGACGCAATAAGTCATGTTGTTTTCCTTTGCGGGGCAGAGCCTTGGCTCTGTCCTCAACTGTTCAACTTTTTCAGGGCGTAAAGAATGTCCAGCGCCTCGCGCGGGCTCAGGACATCGGGGTTGACTTCAGCGAGCCGCGCTTCCACGGCGCTCCGGGCAGGGGTTTGAGTCTCGGGCGGCGCCGCGAACAGGTCCACCTGGGCGCGGCTCTCGGTGGCGCCAGCTTCCAGCGAAGCCAGCGCGTGGCGGGCGTGGTTCAGCACAGCAACCGGCATACCCGCCAGCCGCGCGACCTGGATGCCGTAGCTGCGGCTGGCCGGCCCGCTCTGGATTTCGTGCAGGAACACGATGTCGCCGCCGGCTTCCGCCGCACTCACGTGCACGTTGACGGCCGCGTGGTGGGTGGCGGGGAATTCGGTCAGCTCGAAATAGTGGGTGGCAAACAGCGTGAAGGCCTGGGTCTTGTCATGCAGGTGCGCCGCAATGCCGCTGGCCAGCGCCAGGCCGTCGAAGGTGGAGGTGCCTCGGCCAATCTCGTCCATCAGCACCAGGCTGTGCTTTGTTGCGCTGTGCAAAATTTGCGCGGCCTCGGTCATTTCCAGCATGAAGGTGGATTGCGCATTCGCCAGGTCATCGGCCGCGCCGATGCGCGTGTGGATCGCGTCGATCGGGCCGAGGCGGCAAGAGGTGGCAGGAATGAAGGAGCCCATGCTGGCCATCAGCACGATCAGTGCCACCTGGCGCATGTAGGTCGATTTACCGCCCATGTTCGGGCCGGTGATGACCTGCATGCGCTGCTTCGGCCCGAGCGCGGTGTCGTTGGCGATGAAGCTGCCGCCCGAGAGTTCGGCCAGCCGGGCTTCCACCACCGGGTGTCGGCCCTGGCGGATTTCGATGCAGGGCTCTTTCGCAAACTGCGGTGCGCACCAGTCCAGGGTCAGCGAACGCTCGGCCAGGGCGCACAGCGCGTCCAGTGCCGCCACCGCACGAGCGAGCTGGGTCAGTGCGGGCACGAAATCCTGCAGCCGGTCCAGCAACTGCTCGAAAAGCCATTTTTCCCGCGCCAGCGCACGTTCCTGGGCACTGAGCGCCTTGTCCTCGAAGGTTTTCAGCTCGGGCGTGATGAAGCGCTCGGCATTCTTGAGCGTCTGGCGGCGGCGGTAATCGTCGGGCACCTTGTCGAGTTGCCCCTGGGTGACCTCGATGTAGAAGCCGTGGACGCGGTTGAACTGCACCCGCAGGTTGGCGATGCCGGTGCGGGCCTTCTCGCGGGTTTCCAGGTCGAGCAGGAAGGCGTCGCAATTGGTCTGGATGGCGCGCAGCTCGTCCAGCTCGGCGTCGAGCCCGCTCGCGATCACGCCGCCGTCGCGCAACAGTGCGGCGGGTTCTTCGAGCAGCGCCTCGGCCAGCAGGGCCGCGCAACCGTCTGGCGGGGTCAAATTTCGGGAAATAGTAGTCAAAAGAGCACCATCCCAGCGTGGAATGGTCATAGTTTGCTCTATTTTATGTAGCGTAAAACGCAGTGCTACCAGCTCTCGCGGGCGCACCTGGCGCAGCGCGATGCGCGCGGTGATGCGTTCCACGTCGCTGCTCCCCTTGAGCTGCCCGCGCAGCGTGTTCCAGGGGCCGGCACCGCGGTCACCGCGCAGGGCGGCCAGGGCTTCGAGCCGGGCGCTGGCCTCCGTGCGGTCGCGCTGGGGTTCGAGCAGCCAGCGCTTGAGGGTGCGGCTGCCCATGCCGGTCATGCAGGTGTCGAGCAGGGAAAACAGCGTGGGGGCATCTTCGCCGCGCAGGGTCTGCACCAGTTCCAGGTTGCGCCGTGTCGTCACGGGCAGGTCGATCAGCGCGTCGCCACGCTGCACGCGCAGTTGCTGGACGTGCGACAGCGCGCGGCCCTGGGTGTGTTCGGCGTAGGCCAGCAGCGCGGCGGCGGCGGCGTGGGCGTGGGGCAGGTCTTCGGCGTTCCAGGCGCTCAAGCTGGCGGCGTGGAGCTGTTCAAGCAGTTTGCGCTGGCCTAAAGCAGCGTCGAACTGCCATTCGGGGCGCTGGCACAGGGTGAGGTTGCGCGCGGCCACGGCCTTGAGGTCGCGGATGCGTTTCTCGAAGGCGGGGGTGACGTCGGCGCTGAACAGCAGTTCACTCGGCGTGATGCGGGCCAGCCAGTCGCCCAGTTCGTCCGGCGCGCATTCGGCCAGGTGCAGCTCGCCCTGGGTCACGCTCAGCCAAGCCAGGCCGCAGCGGTTGCGCGGCGCCTGGTGCACGGCCAGCAGCATGGACTCGGTCTTGTCACTTAGCAGTTCGGTGTCGGTCAGCGTGCCGGGCGTGACCACGCGCACCACCTTGCGCTCCACCGGCCCTTTCGATGTCGCCACGTCGCCGACCTGTTCGCAGATCGCCACGGACTCGCCGTGCTTGATGAGTTTGGCCAGGTAACCCTCCATCGCATGGAAGGGCACGCCGGCCATGACCACGGGCTGGCCGGCCGACTGGCCGCGCCGCGTGAGTGTGATGTCGAGCAGGCGGGCGGCTTGCTCGGCGTCCGCAAAAAACAGCTCGTAGAAATCGCCCATGCGGTAGAACACGAGCGTATCGGGGTGCTCCGCCTTGATGGCCAGGTACTGGGCCATCATTGGGGTGTGGGCACTCAAGTCGAGCGCGACAGCCATGATGCGCGGGGTCAGAACGGAGCGTCGTCGTCCCGGGTGCCCGTCGGGGCTTCGGTCGGCGCGTCGGGCCCTTCCTCATCGAGTACCTCGCCGGTGACATCGTTGTCGACCGGTGCGCCAGCCTGGCGCACCGCCGCCTTGTCGCCGGCGCCGGCGAACTTGCTGTATTTGCCCAGGATGCTCACGAGCTGGCCGTAGATGCGCGGCGTGCCCGCCAGGCACTCTTTCTGGTCCAGATAGTCGGCTTCGCCCGTGAAATTGCCGACCAGGCCACCGGCTTCGGTGACCAGCAAGGAGCCGGCCGCCATGTCCCAGGGCTGCAGGCCGGTTTCGAAAAAGCCGTCCGAATAGCCGGCAGCGACGTAGGCCAGGTCGAGCGCGGCGGCGCCGGGGCGGCGCAGGCCGGCGGTGCGCTGCATGACGTCGCCCATCATCTGCAGGTAGGCGTTGAAGTTGTCGCCCTTGCGGAACGGAAAACCGGTGGAGATCAGGCATTCCTGCAGCCGGGTGCGCTTGCTGACGCGGATGCGCCGCTCGTTGAGGTAGGCGCCCCGGCCCTTGGTTGCGGTGAACAGGTCGTTGCGGCTGGGGTCGTAGATCACGGCCTGTTCGATCTTGCCGCGCACGGCCAGCGCAATGCTGACGCAATAGACCGGGAAGCCATGGATGAAGTTGGTGGTGCCGTCCAGCGGATCGATGATCCAGACATGGTCTGCGTTCCTGGCGCCATGCTCGGAGCCGGATTCTTCGGCCAGGATGCCGTGGTCGGGGTAGGCCGTCAGCAGGGTCTCGATGATGACTTTTTCGCTGGCGTGGTCGACTTCGGTGACGAAGTCGTTGACCTGCTTTTGCGAAATGCGCACAGCCTCGACGTCAAGCGCGGCACGGTTGATGATTGAACCGGCGGAACGGGCGGCCTTTACGGCCACGTTGAGCATGGGGTGCAGATTTGGGGACGACATGAATTGTTAAACCTTGTGGGACAGACGTCTGGCGCTGTCCCCAGCTGATTGAAGAGCGGGGAGTCCGACCCGGCGATGCGGGCGGCGACAATATGGGGATTTTACCCGGCCAGCCCTTGCGACGCGCCCGAGTCCATGCAAACGCGATTCATCCTGATCAACACCAGCCACGCCGGCAACGTCGGCGCGGCAGCCCGGGCCATGAAGGTCATGGGCTTTGACGATCTGGTGCTGGTGGCGCCGCGCTGGCCCAACGTGCTGCGGCGCGAGGAAACCATCCAGCGCGCCAGCGGAGCCATTGATGTGCTCACCAACGCGCGGATCGTGGCCACGCTGGACGAGGCGCTGGACGGCATGACCCACCTGTGCGCCACCGCCATGACCCCGCGCGACTTTGGTCCGCCCACCGTGGCGCCGCGCCCCCATTTCGCAGCGCTGGCCGCGCAGGCGAGCGCCAGCGGTGGCGCTGGGCAGGGCGTGGCTTTCCTGTTCGGCTCCGAGCGCTTCGGCATGCAGAACGAAGACGTCTATCGTTGCCATGCGGCCTTGAGCATTCCGACCAACCCGGCATTCGGCTCACTCAACCTGGGTGCGGCGATTCAGGTGATTGCCTACGAGTGGCGTATGGCGCTGGGGTCGTACCCCGTGCAGGCGGCCACTGCCGAGCCCCAGCTTGCCGATGCCCGCCAGGTCAGCGGCCTGCTGGCGCATTGGGAGCAATCGCTGGTGGAGATCGGCTTTCTGGATCCGGCCGCGCCCAAGAAGTTGATGCCGCGGCTGAACCAGTTGTTCAACCGGGCGCAACTGGCGCAGGAGGAAATCCACATTTTGCGGGGCATTGCCAAGGCGATGAGGGTGATGGCGTCGAGGGCCGGTGTCGTGGCTGAATCCGCAGACCCGACGAAAGCCACGTCGGATAAGGTGCCGGACATCGCGCGATAGACTTGGCCCCATGTTTTCCCGCATTCGTTCCGACATCCAGTGCATCCTGGACCGTGACCCCGCCGCGCGCAGCACCTGGGAGGTGCTGACCTGCTACCCCGGTCTGCACGCGATTTTGCTGCATCGGCCGGCGCACTGGTTCTGGACGCATGGCCTCAAGTGGCTGGGGCGTTTTACTTCGCACATCGCGCGCTGGTTGACCGGCATCGAGATTCACCCGGGTGCGGTGATTGGCGAGCGCGTCTTCTTTGACCATGCCATGGGCGTGGTGGTGGGCGAGACGGCCGAAATCGGCGACGGCTGCACGATCTACCAGGGTGTGACGCTCGGCGGGACCTCTTTGTACAAGGGTGTCAAGCGCCATCCGACGCTCGGCCGCAATGTGGTGGTGAGTGCGGGTGCCAAGGTGCTGGGGGGGTTTCTGGTGGGCGATGGCGCCAAGATCGGCAGCAACGCCGTGGTGATCAAGCCGGTGCCCGCAGGCGCCACGGCGGTCGGCATCCCGGCCCGCATCATCCCTTCAAAGGCCGGCGAAAGCGCCGACGTGACGCCGGCGCAGGACAAGTTTTCGGCCTACGGCATCACGCTGGAGGACGACCCGTTGTCGCAGGCCATGAAGGGGCTGATCGACAACGCCGCATCGCAGGAGCACCAGATCGCGCTGCTCTGGCACGCCGTGGAAGTGTTGTCCGCCAATCGCCCCGACGGTGAATGCGTGCCCGATGAAGCGGCCCGGGTCGAACATTTCGAGGCCGGCCGCCTCAACGACCTGGTCGGCAAGTAGGCGCCGGGGCTCGAAGATCAGGGTCCAACCGGCTGGAGTGCCGACGCCAGCTCCAGTACGGTGACGCCCCAGTTGCCGGGCACGTCCAGCTGGTAGGTTTCGCTGACGAGTTGTCCGCTCGCTCCCGCCGTCGTGATGCGGATGAAATAGCGGCCTGGCTTCAGATTACCGAGATCCAGCTGGTTGGCGCTGCCCGTGGGCCTGCTGATGACTTGGGCCGACAGCGCGTCGGTCGACACCTCGGCGCTGGAGCTTCCCGCTGCCACCACGAGGCCATCGGGCAAGGCGCCGCTCCAGGCGAGCCGCGAGCGGCCGTTTTCAAGGACCAGACGTGAATCGGTCACCCGCCAGCGATTCGCTGCCTTCAGGCTGAGCGGCTTCACGCTGTCGTAGCCTTCGAGTTGCTGGGCGTCGATGCCCCGCACCCGGACATGCCAGAGGCCAATCGGGAGGCTGGACAGATCAACGGCCCCAGTGCTGACCTTGAGGTCCCGCACGATGCGTTCGAACTGGGCATCATGGGCCACCTGGACTCTAAAGGCCGAAGCACCGGCCAGTGCCGGCATGGGCCAGGCCGTGGCCTGGGGCCGTGTGAGGTCCGACGGCTGTGTGCGCAGGTCGGGCGCCGGCAGTAGCGGCACTGCCCGGACGTCTTTCTGCGCCGGATTGATCACGGCGCCCGTGCCTTTGGGCAGGTCGGCGCCGCTCTTGTGGGCAGGGTTGTCGGCCCGGACTTCGCCTTCCAGGACTTCGGCACGGGAGTCCCGGGCGGCGCTGTCGTCGTAGGCCACCCGGAAGCGCGTGCCGCGCACACCGACGATGGTGGTGGGCGTCTCGACCTGCAAGGGCGTGGCGCGGCGGCCCAGTTTGGACGCCAAGGTCTCCACCGCCCCCTGGCTCAGGCGGATGAGCCCGGAAAACCACGGCGTGGGCCCGCTGCCGTTGGCATCGCGGGATGCGTATTCCCGGCTCACGGCGATCTCGGCCAGGCTGCCCGCCAGCAACTGCACCCGCGAACCATCAGCCAGTTCCACGACCGCCGAGCTGTTGGGCCCGGTTTGCAGGCGGCTGCCTTCGCCGATGGAGCTTCCCACGATGGCGGGGGCGGCCCCCGACAGCACCTGACCCTCGGCGCTGATCAACTTGCCGGTGGCGAGGCTGAATTTCATCAGCCGCACGGGAATCGCGAGGGTCTGCCCGGGCCGGATGACATTGGGGTCGGGCATGGCATTGAAGCGCGCTACCTCGTTCCAGTCGCCGGGACGCAGCAGCAGGTCTTTTGAGAGAACGATCAGCTTGTCGCCAGGCTTGACGGTGTAGGGAATGCTGGGCTCCGCGGCACGGGCGCCGGACAGGCCCGTCATCAGCGCCGTGACCATCAGCACACGGAAGATCGGGCTGCGCGTGAAGACATTGGAGTTCGAACGTTTCATGGTCTTGATCTCACAGGGCAGGACGAAGCGCTGATTTGGGCCTGAAGGCCTTGCAGATGTCATCCCGCGTTTCCAGATACGGGCCACCAATCAGGTCGATGCAATAAGGCACCGCCGCAAAAATGCCATTGACGACTGGCTGTCCCGACGCGTCTTTCAAACCCTCCAGCGTCTCCTGGATCGACTTCGGCTGACCCGGCAGGTTGATGATGAGACTTTTGTCACGGATGACGGCGCATTGGCGCGACAGGATGGCCGTGGGCACGAACCGCAGGCTGATCTGGCGCATTTGTTCGCCGAATCCCGGCATTTCCTTGTGGGCGACGGCCAGCGTGGCTTCGGGCGTGACGTCACGCAGGGCGGGACCGGTGCCGCCGGTCGTCAGCACGAGTGAGCAGCCCGCCTCCACCAGTTCGATCAAGGTGGCGCTGATGCGGGCCTGTTCGTCGGGGATCAGCCGGGGCTCGAACGTGATCGGGTTCTTCAGGGCGCGGGTCAGCCAGTCCTGCAGGGCCGGCAGGCCCTTGTCCTCATAGATGCCACTGGAGGCGCGGTCGCTGATGGAAACGATGCCGATGGTGACGGGGTCGAAGCCCGATGGGGTCGCAGTGTTCATGGTTCTTGCTTTCATTCCCGCTCCGTCTGGGCGAGGGTCAGGGTGCGGGCGCTTCGCGGGCTATCAGCCCTCACCCCCGCCCTCGCCCGGAGGTAGAGGGGGTGAATCCGGGATGTCGCCGCCGCCCGCGAGCTGCGCGCGGACCCACTGGAAAATATCGCGGTAGGCACGCCCCTGGCGCGGCGCCAGACCTTGCGAAGCGGCGGCCTTGTCCACCGGAAGCGCGTCCTTGCGCGCCTGGCGGATCAGCGCGCGCAGCTGCTGGGTGTCGGTGCCGGGATACTGCTGGACCCAATCGCCAAAGGCCTCGTCCTGCGTGATCAGCCGGTCGCGCCATTGTTCGGCCTTGTGCAATGCCAGCGTGCCCTGCGCCGAGCCTTTGTGCTGTTCCTGCAGGGCCGCGCGAACGGCCGCCAGCGCATCAGGCTCGATCAGGCGCATCAATTTGCCGACAAACTGCATCTGGCGCCGCTTGCCTTCGAAGTTCGTGATGCGTTTGGCCTCGGCCAGCGCGTCGCGCAGCTTCTCCGACAGGTCGAGGCGGGCCATCAATTCGGGGCGAAGCGTCAGGAGTTCCTCGCCGAGCTTTTGCAGCTCAGTGCTTTCGCGCTTGAGATCGGTCCGGCTGGCCTCGTGCGTGCCCTTGAGTTCGGCCTTGAGCTCCAGATCGAGTTCGCTGCCTTCAGCAATGAACTCGCCACGGACGTAATAGCCTTTTTTGGGTTTGCGGGACATGTCAGGGCCGGGAAGGCGGATAGAGGGGACGGCAAGTATCATAGCCGCCACCATGAAAATTACCCCCTCCACCCAGGCTGCACCGGCAGCCAGCCAACCCGATTCAGGTTTCAGTTACAGCCGAGCCACCTTTGAAGGGCTGGTCGACACCGCCCTGGCGCATGCGAAGAAGATCGGCGCCACCGACGCCGGGGCCGAGGCCTCCGAAGGCTGCGGCCTGAGCGTGAGTGTGCGCAAGGGTGAACTGGAGAACGTCGAGCGCAACCGCGACAAGTCGCTCGGCGTCACCGTGTATGTGGGCCACCGCCGCGGCAATGCCAGCACCTCGGATTTCTCGGGCGCCGCGATCGAGCAGACCGTGCAGGCCGCCTTTGACATTGCGCGCTTCACCGCGGAGGATCCGGTGGCCGGCCTGCCCGATGAGGACGAGATTGCCACCGGGCACCGCGACCTGGACCTGTTCCACCCCTGGGCCGTCACCAGCGAGGAAGCCGCAAGAATCGCCCTGGAATGCGAAGCCGCCGCGCTGCAGACCAGCAAGCGCATCACCAACAGTGAGGGTGCCGGCGTCTCGGCCCAGCAGAGCCATTTCTTCAGTGCGCACACGCACGGCTTTCGCGGCGGCTATGCCAGTTCGCGCCACAGCCTGTCGGTGGCACCCATTGCTGGCAAGGGCGCCCACATGCAGCGCGACGCGTGGTACAGCTCCATGCGGTCGGCCGCCGAGCTCGCCTCACCGGCTGCCGTGGGCCGCTATGCGGCCGAGCGTGCGCTGAGCCGCCTGAAGAGCCGCAAGATCGCCACCACCGAGTGCCCGGTGCTGTTCGAATCGCCGCTGGCGGCGGGGTTGCTGGGCGGTTTTGTGCAGGCGATCAGCGGCGGCGCGCTATACCGCAAGAGCACCTTCCTGCTGGATTCGCTGGGCAAGCCGGTGTTTCCGAAACACATCGACATTCTTGAGGACCCGTTTGTCCTGCGCGGCAAGGGCAGTTCACCGTTCGATGACGAGGGCGTTCGTGTCAAGGCGCGCGCCGTGGTCAAGGGCGGACGGGTGGAGGGCTATTTCCTGAGCACCTATTCGGCGCGCAAGCTCGGCATGAAGACTACCGGCAATTCCGGCGGATCGCACAACCTGACGATGACATCGCGACTGACGCAGCCGGGGGACGATCTGGATGCCATGCTCAAGAAACTCGGCACCGGCCTGTTCGTGATTGAGCTGATGGGGCAGGGCGTGAACTACGTGACCGGTGACTACTCGCGCGGCGCCAGCGGCTTCTGGGTCGAAAACGGCCAGATCGCCTACCCGGTGCACGAGATCACCATCGCCGGCAACCTCAAGACCATGCTCAAGGGCATCGAGGCCGTGGGTGCCGATGCCTACAACTACGGTGCCAAGAGCGTGGGCTCGATTCTGGTAAATCGGATGAAGGTCGCAGGAAGCTAGAGGCTCCTGCGAGCGACTTACCCGGCCAGGGCGGCCTTGACGGCGGCGCTGACTTGCCCCATGTCCGCCTTACCGGCCAGTCTGGCCTTGACCGCGCCCATGACCTTGCCCATGTCGCCCGGACCACTGGCTCCGAGTTCGGCCACGATGGCCTTCACTTCGGCGGCAACTTCCTCGGCCGACAGGCGGGCCGGCAGGTAGGCCTCCAGCACTTTCAACTCGGCGGCTTCCTTGTCGGCCAGATCCATGCGGGCGGCCTGCGTGAAGGCGGTGATCGAGTCCTTGCGCTGCTTGATGAGCTTGTCGACGATGGCGATCACCGCCACATCGTCGAGCACGATGCGCTCATCCACTTCCTTCTGCTTGCAGGCCGATAGCAACAGCCGGATGGTGCCCAGGCGTTCGCTGTCCTTGGCACGCATGGCGGTCTTCATGTCTTCGGTGATCTGGTCCTTGAGGCTCATGGCGGGCTCCTGATGGGTGAATAGCGGACGAAAAAGGCAAAAACCCGCGCCTGGCGTCCCGAGCGCGGGTTTTGGCGTGCATTCAAGGGCGCAAGGCCCCTGGCGGCACGGCAACGATCAGAACATTTTCTTGGGCAGCTGCATCGAGCGGATGCGCTTGTAGTTGCGCTTGACGGCGGCGGCCTTCTTGCGTTTGCGCTCGGAAGTGGGCTTCTCGTAGAACTCGCGGGCGCGCAGGTCGGTCAGCAGGCCCAGTTTTTCAATGGTGCGCTTGAAGCGGCGCAGAGCCACGTCAAACGGCTCGTTTTCTTTAACACGGATCGTCGTCATTAGGTGAAGATTTCCAAAATATGCAGCAAGAGGGTGGCCGGGAAGATCGCGCCCGGACGCCGTAACTGCGATGTGCCCCGTCTGTAACTAGTATTTGGCCGACAGGGCATTGCCAGCAAAGCCTGACATTATAGCGTTCCTGCGGGTGATTTGACGGGAACGCACACCTTCAAACCGCAGGGGATGGATTTGCCGAATGAACCGGGCCCCTACCGGCCAGTCTGGCGCCGATCCGCCCCGGATCCTGGCTCAGCGGGGGCGCGCGGCCAGCGCCTGGGCGCAGGCATGGGCGCTGGCCCAGGCCCACTGGAAGTTGTAGCCGCCCAGCCAGCCGGTCACGTCCACGACTTCGCCAATGAAGTACAGGCCCGGCTGCTTTGATTCCATGGTTTGCGACGACAGGTCGCGGGTGTCCACGCCGCCCAGCGTGACTTCAGCCTTTTTGTAGCCTTCGCTGCCGGTGGGGGTGAGTTCCCAGCGGGTCAGCCGCTCGGCGAGCTGGTTGAGCGCCTTGTCGGTGGCCTCGGCGACGGGGCGCTGCCAGGCGTCTTCCTGCTGCACCCAGGCATCGGCCAGCCGTGAGGGCACCAGGCTGGCCAGCTCATTGGCGATCAGCTTGCGCGACGTGGCCTTGGCGCGCGCCAGAGCCAGGGGAAGGTCGGTATCGGGGGCCAGGTTCAGGCGAATCGGCGTGCCTTCGCGCCAGTAGCTCGAGATCTGCAGCACGGCGGGGCCAGACAGGCCGCGGTGGGTGAACAGCAGGTCTTCCAGGAATTCGCCGTGGGTCTTTTTGGCGCCAGTTTCGATCTTCACCGGCAGGGCCAGCCCGGCCAGTTGCGCGTACGGCGCCCAGGCATCGCCGTCGAAGGTCAGCGGAACGAGCCCGGGGCGCGTTTCCACCAGGCGCAGGCCGAACTGTTTCGCCACCCGGTAGCCAAAATCGGTGGCGCCGATCTTCGGAATTGACAAGCCGCCGGTGGCCATGACCACGGCGCCCGCCTCGATCAAGCCCTGGTCACTCTCAAGGTGATAGCAAGGTTGAACCATTCCACGCTGGGAAGAGGCCGAAAAAGCTATATTTTTGACGCGGCAGGGCTGCCATCGCTCCACGCTGCCTCCCAGGGCCCCGGCGGCGCACTCGGCCAGCAGCATCTGGATCAGGTCTTCGGCGGAGCGGTCGCAGAACAACTGGCCCTTGTGCTTCTCATGGAAGGCGATGCCGTGCCGCTGCACCAGCGCGATGAAGTCCTGTGGCGTGTAGCGCGACAGCGCCGAGCGGCAAAAGTGGGGGTTTTCGCCCAAAAAGTATTTTTGCGGCGCGCCCGGATCGAGCTGCCGGTTGGTGAAGTTGCAGCGCCCGCCGCCGGAAATGCGGATTTTCTCGGCCACCTTTTCGCTGTGGTCGACCACCAGCACCTTCAGGCCCAGTTGCCCCGCCACCCCCGCGCAAAACAGGCCCGCCGCGCCGGCCCCGACCACCACCACGTCATACGAATGCATGGCGGGGAGTGTATGCGGGCGCTCATGGCGGCTCCCCGCTTCGCATCGCCCTGGCTTCGCCGGGCGACACCTGCGCGCCGTCGCCCGCCGCACCCTGCACCAAGGCTGTTTTCAGGATTCCCGGGTTTGCTGTCGCGCGGTTCGCTGCGTTGCACACTGAATTTCGGCGCCCGCGTCAGGCCGCGCGCCGGCCCGGTGCCTTTTGCCAGGCCGCAGCCACGCCGCGCACCACGTTGCCGACCACGATCACCGAGGGGCTGCCGAGCCTTTCGCGCTCAAGGGTAGCGTGCAACTGCCCCAGCGTGGTCACGGCGTGGCGTTGCGTGGGCAGGCTGACGTGCTGGATCACCGCCACGGGCGTTGACCCGGGCAGTCCGGTCAGCAACTCGTCCTGGATGTGCGCCGCACCGCGCACGCCCATGTAGATCACCAGCGTGAGTCTGGCGTCACGCGCGATGGCAGCGATGGCCCGCCAGTCGGTGTCGGCAGCGCCCGGCCTGACGTGGCCGGTGATGAAGATCACGCCGTGCGCGTGCTCGCGATGCGTGAGCGGCGCGCCCAGCGAGCTCAGGCCGGCCAGGCCGGCCGTGATGCCGTTGATGACCCGGACCTCGATGCCCTGCGCGCGCAGTTGCTCCAGCTCTTCGCCGCCGCGGCCGAAGATGAACGGGTCGCCGCCCTTGAGGCGCACCACGGTCTCGCCTTCGCGCGCCGCCATGACCATGAGCTTTTCGATGAAGGCCTGGGGCGTGCTGGTGCAGCCCCCGCGTTTACCCACGTGAATGATCCGGGCGCGCGGTGAAGCCAGGGCCACGATGGCGTCGCTGACCAGGTCGTCCACCAGCAGCACCGTGGCCGCCGCGATGGCCTTCGCCGCCTTGATTGTCAACAGTTCGGGGTCTCCGGGCCCGGTGCCGACCAGGCTGACCGTGCCGAGGTTGCCAAAGTTGCCATGGGTTGTCTCGATGTTTTTCATGATGCTGACGTCTGCAGCAAGATGTGTTCCACCTGCCGTGCAATCGGGGCCGGCACCGACAAGCGGCCCGCCATCACGGCCTGGATGTAGCCGGCGGTGCTGGCCGCATCGATTGCTTCAGGCAGGTCCGGCAGGCTGACCAGCGAGCCGCCTTGGGCTTCCTCCACCCGCACGCGCAGGCCGTGGCGGAAAGCGTCCATCGGCGGCGTGCGGCGCGGGTCGGCCACGGGTTCGCCTTCGGTGCCGCGCAGCAGCAGGGCGTTGGCGCCGATCAGCTCAAAGGTGGCGGCCATCGACGCCGCGTACTCCGGGTGGGTGTAGCTGCTGACGATCAGGCTGGATCCCTCCACGGGATTCATCAGCTTGACCAGGCTGTGCGCCGGGTTGCGCAGACCGACCACTCGGCGCACGTCGAGCAGTCGTTTCAATCCCGGACAGAGAACTTCGGTGGGCACAAAAGCGACGTCACCGGGCGCGACGGGGCTGGCGGTGGTGCGCGCCGCCACACCCAGCGCCGCCAGCACTTCTGATACAAAAACTCGCCTCCTCTCTGTCGCAGTGCCATGGACCAGCACCGGCAGGCCCTCGCGCGCCAGCAGCAGCGCCAGCAGCGGCGTGAGCACCGGCAGCTTGCGCGCGCCGTTGTAGCTCGGCAGCACGACGACGGTGCGTGCGCAGGCCGGCACCCGGTTCAGGCGGGCGTGGGTGGCGTCGAGAAAGCCGGCCATCTCCGTAGGGGTTTCTCCCTTGATGCGCATGGCCAGGCAAAACGCACCGATTTCCAGATCGGTCACCGTGCCGTCGAGCACCTGGCCAAACAGGTCGGCCGCCTGTTCGCGCGTGAGCGGGCGGGCACCGTCCTTGCCGCGCCCGATTTCCTTGATGTACTGGCTGATTCCCATGGTCGGTTGCCTGTGTGGGTGAAACGCACCGGCCCTGTGCCGGATTGCTGCATCAATATAGCCCCTCCCCAGCGTGAAAGGGTCTCTTTATGCTATCAATTCGGGAATTTTATGGGGGTGCCGGATCAGGCGGGCACGGCGGACCGAACCAGCCGCTTGAGCTCCGGAATGCACGAGCCGCAATTCGTGCCGCATTTCAGGCGGTCCTGGAGCGCCGCCAGCCGGGTCTCGTCGCTGCCGGTGGTGCGGGAAAGATCGCCAGTGATGGCGGCATCGGTCACGTTGAAGCAGGCACAGACCTGCCTGCCGCGCTGCTTCACGGCATCGGCCAGGGCTGCTGGCGCCCTGGAGCCCGGCGCCAGCAGCAGCCGGCCATAGGACTGCGCCGGCAGGCCGTCCTGCAGCAGGGTCTTGATCCAGGCTTCGGCACGGGTGTCGCCAGCCAGCAAAAAGCCGTCCAGGTGCGCCTCGGCGCCCGTGCTGACCAACTTCATGGTGCGGCGCTGTCCTTTTTTGGGATCGACATACCGCAGTGCTTCGGGCGCGTCCAGGCCCAGCCAGCGCTCGATCTCGCTGACCACGGTCGCCTCGGGCGCATCGTCAGCGGCCGCCCGGAACAGCAGGCCGGTGCGTGACGGGCCCGGTGCGGCGCCCATCGGTGCCGCGCTGGAGAACGGCACGCAGGTGGCAAAGGCGAACTGCCGCATCAGTGCCCGCAGGGCCTCGCGGACCGCCAGGGCGGTGTCTTCGGGCAGCCAGGCCACGCCCAGCAGCGACCATGGCAGCTCGGCCTTCAGGATCTTGACCGCTGCGTGCTTGAGTTCGGGCTGCTTCGATCCGGGGCAGTACGCCGAGGTGGTCAGCGCATTGACGCCGGCCAGCGGCTCGCCCGTGCTGCTGCGCCCGCTCAGGTACTCCGGGCCCCAGTGCATGGCGATGAAAGCCTGGTTCAGGGCAACCTCGCGGCAGGCCTGCACGGGCAGCACGATGGAGCCGCGCTTGCTGGTCACATGCACCAGGTCGCCTTCGCTCAGGCCCCGGCGCGCCATGTCCTGCGCGTGCAGTTGCACCGCAGGCTCGGCCACGTGGCCAAACAGGCGTCCCAGCGTGCCGGTGCGCGTCATGCCGTGCCAGTGGTCGCGCAGGCGGCCGGTGGTCAGTGAAAACGGGTAGCGCGCGTCGCGGGGTTCGGCGACGGGCTGGTACGCCACCGCGGCAAAACGCGCGCGGCCGTCGGGGGTCGGGAAGATGCCGTCTTCATAAAGGCGCAACTTGCCGGCGGATTCGCCTTCCTTCAGGGGCCACTGCCGGGGCGCCGCTTCCAGCATGGCGTAGCTCAGGCCGGTGATGTCCAGGTCGCGGCCCCGCGTGGATTCGCGGTGCTCGTTCCAGAGGGACTCGGGGGTGCTGCCGGGAAACAGGTCTCGCGCCGGTTGAGCCGGTGTCGCGTTCAGGACGCGATCCTGAATCTGGTGGAAGGGCCCGTCAGCCGGCTCCGGGCGAGCAGACAGCTGTCGTTCCAGCCGCCGCGCGAAATCGACCGCGATCTGCCAGTCATGGCGGGGCGTGTCGGCGCTGCCCGCGGCCCTGGGCGGGGCGACGGCGGCACGAACGCGGCTGATGCGCCGCTCGCTGTTGGTCACGGTGCCTTCCTTTTCGCCCCAGGTGGTGGCGGGCAGCAGCAGGTCGGCGAAGTCGCAGGTGGCGGCGCTGGCGAAGGCTTCCTGCAACACCACGAACTCGGCGCGCTGCAGCGCCCGGCGCACGGTGGCCTGGTCGGGCATGCTTTGCGCCGGGTTGGTGCAGGCGATCCACAGGGCCTTGATCTCGCCGTCGGCGGCAGCCTGGAACATCTCCACGGCGGTCTTGCCCGGTTTTTCCGGGACGCTGGGCAGACCCCAGAGCGCAGCCACTTCGGCGCGGTGCGCGGGGTTGGCCAGGTCGCGGTGGCCGCTGAGCAGGTTGGCCATGCCGCCCACCTCGCGTCCGCCCATGGCGTTGGGTTGCCCGGTCAGCGAGAACGGGCCGGCGCCGGGCTTGCCAATCTGGCCGGTGGCCAGGTGCAGGTTGATCAGCGCGGCGTTCTTGGCCGTGCCGCTGCTGGATTGGTTCAGGCCCTGGCAGTACAGACTGAGCGTGGGTGCGCGGCGCCGGGGCTGGCCTTCCAGGCTGGCTCCCTGGCCGTCAACGCCGGCGAACCATCGCGCAGCCGTGAACAGATCTTCTTTCGAAATGCCGCAGGTCTGCGCCACGCGCTCGGGCGTGCTGTCGCGCACGGCGGCCTTCAGGGCGTCAAAGCCGCTGGTGTGCTCGGCAATGTAGGCGGCATCCGTCCAGCCTTCCCAGAGCATGATGTGCAGCAACCCGTTGAACAGCATCACGTCGGTGCCGGGCAGCAGGGAAAGATGCAGGTCGGCCATGCCGGCGGTGTCGGTGCGGCGTGGGTCGATCACGATGATCTTCAGAGCCGGGTTGGCCCTTTTGGCGTCCTCGATGCGGCGAAACAGCACCGGGTGGGCAAACGCGGTGTTGCTGCCGGCGATGAACAGGCACCGGGCGTGATTGACGTCGTCATAGCAGGCCGGTGGCGCGTCGGCGCCCAGGGTGAGCTTGTAGCCGGCCACTGCGCTGCTCATGCACAGGCGCGAGTTGCTGTCGATGTTGTTGGTGCCGATCAGGCCTTTGGCCAGCTTGTTGAAGGCGTAGTAGTCCTCGGTCAGCAACTGGCCGCTGATATAAAAACCCACGGCGTCGGGGCCGTGCGTTTGAATGATGCGGGCGAACTGCGTGCTGGCCTGGTCCAGCGCGGCGTCCCATGTCACGGGCTGGGGCGCTGCAGTTCTTTGCAAACGCTGCATCGGCTGCAGCAGCCGCGTCTGGCGCGTGATGCTCTGCGTGGCCGTGAGGTGCAGGGTCGAGCCCTTGGTGCAAAGGCGTCCGAAGTTCGCCGGGTGGTCCGGATCGCCGCGCACGCCGGTGATCTGGTCGCCCCGCGATTCGATGATCACGCCGCAGCCTACGCCGCAGTAGGGACAGGTGGAGCGGGTTTCAGTCATGTCCGATAGAGGGCAGGCTGCTGCGTTTCACATACACGGCACAGCGGACCGCCGCAGGCGAGTCCGCAACCCACGCCGCGGTAAGGGCAGGTGGAGCGGGTTGCCTTCAGGGTCATGCGCAGGCAGTGCTTCGACGTGCGGGACCGGCCACAGGCCGGGTCAGGTCGGTGGCGTGGCTGGCCAGTTCGGTGGCGTCCAGCGACACCACGCCGTCTTCCACCTTCACGGCGAAGCGCGGGGTGCAGCCCTCGTCCGGTGCCTTGGCGCAGCCGCTGTCCAGGCCGATGGTCCAGTTGTGCAGCGGGCAGGCCACGCTGGTGCCGAACACGATGCCCTGCGACAACGGGCCGCCCTTGTGCGGGCAGCGGTCAAGCAGCGCGAAGACTTCGTCCCGGTCGTTGCGAAACACCGCCACGTCCAGGCCTGCGGCGCGCGCCACGCGGCGCGAACCGAGCACCGGGATATCGTCCACGCGGCAGATGACTTTCCATTCGCTCATGATGTACTCCGTAATTAGTAGCTGACTATCACCATTTGACGCTGGGATGGTGCCATTTTTGTTTGAAATTCAGACATTGAGTACCGGGTCCAGGCTGGTGGCGGCGGAAGAACGGGCGATCCGGCGGTGGCGTCGTCGCATGGCGGCTCCATCAGGCGGTCACGGCTTCAAACTGCCGGGTGTCCACGGCGGCCTTGTCGAACTCGAACCAGGGGTCGGGCTCGCCGTCCAGGGCGAACTGCAGGCGCTCCCACAGCGCCCTGCGG
>JAABRA010000075.1 GCA_011391155.1 Burkholderiales bacterium | reverse complement strand
GTACTGATCGTCGAGCCGCAGGATGATCCCGGCGTCGCGCGCCACCTCGGGCATGCCGCCGCGGTCGGTGATGATCGGCGGAATGCTGTTGAGCATGGCCTCCACCAGCACGCGGCCGGAGCTTTCCCACCACAGGCTGGGCGCCAGCAGCAGGCGCGCACGGCCATAAACCGGGCGCATGTCGCTGGTGTGAGCCGTCACTACCACATTGCTCAAGGCCTCGCGCGGCTGGCCCATGGCGGCGGACAGGGCGATCAGCAGTTTGCCCCAACCGCCGCGCGACTCGACCACTTCGAAGACGATATCGGGTCGTCGCTTCTCCAACAGCATGGCAAGGCGGATCACCAACGCCGCGCCTTTCTCCAGGCGGGGATTCACGAACAGGATGCGCTTTGGAGTGCGTTCGGGCGCCACCACCCGCACCGGATCAATGAAGGCGCCCACCGGGACCGGAACGACGCCCAGCCGGCGTTGGTAGAGATCCGAGGTCGCCTGCGAGTCCGTCAGGATCAGGTCCACATCGCGGCACCAGCGCGAATGCATGTAATGGCCGTTGGCCAGGTAGAACGCGACCGGAATTCCGCGCGAGCGTGCCTCCGTGGCAATCAACAGGTCCAGCGGTTGACCGCCGTAGTAATAGACCACGTCCGGCCGGTAGAGGCGCAGTGCCTCGCGGTATCGGGTGAACCAGGCGCGCTCCTCGGCGCACGTCATCGCGCCGCGCTGCGGACTGGCCGTGACCAGCATCTGGTGATCCAGCGGGCCGTCGGACAACGCCACCATGCGACCTTTGTGCCCCTGAACCGCCGGCCATTGGCCCCGCAAGCCCGCGGTGCCGCGCTCGTGGTCGAACACCGAGGCGCTCAGGATGTGCACTTCATAGCCTTCGCGCACCAGTTGCAGCAACATCTCGCGCACCGCCATCGAGGCGCCACTGGAGGTGTCCAGCAGGCAGTACACGCTGGCCCACAGCAGGCGGGGCTTTCGGGCAGGACGGGGCAGATCTGGCATCGGTGGCCTCACCAGTTGAACTTGATGGTGTCCGAGGCGTCGGCGTCATACAACTGTTGCGCCAGCCCCAGATCCGGCTTGGCCGCCGCTTGCCGCTCAGCCTGTTGTCGCTCTGCCAGCAGGCGCTGCAGCGCCGCCATGCGGGGCAGGGAAAGCAACTGCGCGTAGGCCAGCGGCAGGGCATAAGCGTCGCGCAACGCCAGCAATTGCTCGGCGTTCAATTGCCCGAACGCCGGCTCGTCAATGCGGTACAGGCCCTTGAATTCTGGCCAGGGTTGCAACACTCCAACCGCGTCGAGAGCCCGCACGGCTGCCTGCGTCAAGGGTGCATTGCCCACGCAGGTCTGCAAAAAGTCCAAGGCCCTTTGCAACTGCGGCACGGGCTTTCCCTCGTCGTCGAAGAAGCGCGTCTCGCCGCGGGCTGGGTCGGGCGTCGCGCGCATCAGGCCGGAGCTTTCGTTGAAACACAGCGCCAGGCGCTGCTTGTCGTCGCTGACGCGCTGGAGCGAAAACGGAAAGGCTCGGTAACTGGCCGGGATGTACGCACCCAGCCATCGGCCTTGCCGGTCAACCAGCAGGTTCTGCCGGGGCAGCAAGCCCATGACCCCGACCAGGTGAAGCAGGCCGTCCGGCAGCTTGACGAACGCCAGCGGAAACACGCCCGCGGCCGATGGCAGCTCGGCCAGAAGCAGGGGCGTCACGGTGTCGGCGGCGGCAAATCGGAAATCCGAAAGGCCGGCCCAGCCATGCTGGCGGTGGGAATTCGGGCTCAGCGGTGTCAGTTCATTTTTCATGGGTTCTGGAAGGTCTGGTTCGATGGGGAAGGGTATGAATTGTCCACGCAGAACAGCAGGTTGGCACGAGCGCCACGCAAGCGCATGCCCCAAATTTCCCATCATTGATTCAACAGCCCGCTCACCCACGCCAACTGCTGCGGCAGGCAGATCGACTTCAGGTCATAGTGAGCGCACGCGAAATCCCGCGCACTGGCGCCCAGGCGCGAGCGGGCGGGTGCATCGGCCAGGAGCTCGCAGACCTGCGCGGTGAGCGCGCCCGTGTCAAAGAAGTCCACCATACGCCCGGTCTCGTCGTGGCGGATGGCCTCACGCACAGGGGCGGTGTCGCTGGCCACGATGGCGCAGCCCACGCTCATGGCCTCCAGCAGGCTCCAGGACAGTACAAAAGGGTAGGTCAGGTAAACGTGTACCGTGGACAACTGCAGCAGCGTGATGAAGTGCGCATAGTCCAGGTAGCCCACAAAATGCACGCGCGCCCAATCGGCATCGCTGATGCGCCCCCGCACTTCGTTGATGTAGATTTCCCTCCAGGTCTTTCCGCCCGGGTGGCCCGGTTCGGGCCGTGCGCCGTAGCTCACATCGGCGCCGCCCACAATCACGAAGCGGGCCTTCGGGCGGCGTTGCAGCATCTGCGGCAAGGCCCGCATGAAACTGTGGTAGCCCCGGTAGGGCTCGAGGTTGCGGTTGACGAAGGTGATCACCTCGTCCTGGCGCGTGAGCGTGATGCGCTGGCCCGCGGAAGTGGTCAGCGTCAGGCTGGCCTGCGGATTGGCGGCCAGCGCAGCGGTGTCGATGCCATCGTGTACCACGGTGATCTTGCTGCGAAACGGCTGCGGGAAGGTGCTGGCCTGCCACCGGGTGGGCGAAAGGCCCGCGTCGGCCGTCTCGAAGTGCAGCAGGTTGTTGAGGTTCTTCAGGCGCAGGCGGCAGACGTCCCCGTCGTCCTTCACCGGAAACTCCGGGTCAAAACCCACATCGCCGCCGTGCGGGTGGTAATGGAACTCGCAATACACCGCCAGCCGGGTGTGCGGCCAGACCTCCTTGACAAACAGGCTCTCGCCCCAGCCCGGGTGGGCGATGACGAGGTCTGGCACGAAGCCCTGCTGCCTGAGCTGCAGGGCCGCCCGAAAGCAGGCTTCGCCGCGGACGACCTTGGTCTCGAAATCGCTGACCCAAGGGTGCATGCCGGGTGTGGAACCGCGCTTGATCTCGTAGCCGGCCAGCCGCACGCCCTGCCATTCCGCTTGCTCGAACTTGCGCAGCGTGAGGGTCGTCACCGCATGGCCCTGGCGCGCCAGTGCCGGCGCGAGGTGCTTGAACTGGCCGGGAAAGTTCTGGTGAAGGAAAAGAATCCGCATGCGGGTTTATACACCGGCCCCATGCAACAGCTCAGCCCCAGTAGACGTACAAAACCCCCGGCACCCTAGGGCTGCGGGGGTTGAGGCACCGCGCTGAGCGCCTATGCGCTGCCAACGGGCACCTGACCGATCAAAAACCTATGCTGGTGAGTGTTCGTCCTGCCCCATGATGCTCAGTCGCACCATCGCATCCTCCGAGATGAGCTCCGTTGGGTCACACAGGTCGGGATTGCCATTGGTGGCGCTATAGTGAAAATCGAAATCCTCCCCATAACACGACATATACATTGTGCGGCCGTCGTAGGGATCCAGAAACAGGTTGTCCTGAGCGTCCAGGTAGACCTTGATCCCGTCGTTGGTGTAACCCACGAGATCGCCGTCGACATCGCAGTCTTCGCCACCACTGCCGTACATGCCGCCACTGCCGTACCCGCCACCACTGCCGTACCCGCCACCACTGCCGCTATCGTCATCAAGGACGAGCAAACTCAGTGTCCTGCCAGGTGCCAGCGAGAAATCGTTCGCAAGCAGGTCAGCCCCTTTTATTCCGAGATAGGTACTGGGATTGAAAGGCGGACAACACATAGGCATAGGGCCGATATCTTGTAGCTGGGGCCCCATCTCATCCCCAGGGCGACCTTGGAGCATCACCTCGAATTCGTCATTGCGGGCGATCACGCCTGACTTGTGATAATCCTCTGTCTCCTGACCTTCAGAATCTACGGAATATTGCTCCTGGTAATTATCGGAGGAGTGTTCCGACATCCAGTGTTCGCTGTCGTTCTCATCGCCTTCGCTTTGATTGAAGCGCAGCCATTCCACATTTTTCACCACGTCTTTGCCTTCGGCCGCGGTCGTCACCGTCAGCGGCCAGCCAAACGTCGAGAAGGCGAGAACAGCCTCTTCGACGGTGCTGTTGAACACCGCATAGTCCCTGTCGCCAGCGCCGCCGTCGATCGAGTCGTCGCCCTGACCGCCGGTCATGGTGTCGTTGCCGGTACCACCGAGCATCGTATCTTTGCCAGAGCCACCTTCCAACCAATCGTTGTCAGCCCCGCCATCCATGGAATCATTGCCCGCCCCACCATCCAGGCTATCTTCACCCACGCCGCCCCACAGTTTGTCGTCGCCGGTTCCGCCATACAGGTAGTCCCGGCCGGCGTCACCATAGAGCGCGTCCTTACCGCCGCCACCGTAGATGGTGTCATTGCCGCTGCCACCTTTGATGGTCTCGGCTTTGGCGTAGAGGGGGAGAGGGTTCTCGACGCCCATCAAGCTGACACCATAACCAAGGATCAGGTCGTCGGTCAGGCCACCCAGGATGGTGCTTTTTGTACCGGCAGGATTGGTAATGAGATTGAATGCCATATGTCCTCCTAGTTAAAACATTCTTGGCAACCATCCTTGAGGGATGTCTGACAAGGACTTGAAAACTGTTGCCACAAACGAAATCTGCGCAAATTCCCAAGGATCTACGCCGCGCCCGCTTGCGCGGGCGCGGCGTCGCGCCTTAGACGAAATCGGCCAGTGTCGACGTATTCGGGTTT
>JAABRA010000074.1 GCA_011391155.1 Burkholderiales bacterium | reverse complement strand
GTTTCGGTGGCTTCAAGGCACTGAACAATCTCAACCTGTACATCGGTGTCGGTGAACTGCGCTGCATCATCGGCCCCAATGGTGCCGGCAAGACCACCATGATGGACGTGATCACCGGCAAGACCCGCCCGGACAGCGGCCAGGCGTTCTTTGGCGACACCCTCGACCTGACCCGCATGAGCGAAGTACAGATCGCCCAATCCGGCATCGGCCGCAAGTTCCAGAAGCCCACCGTGTTCGAGGCACTCAGCGTGTTCGAAAACCTCGAACTGGCGCTGAAAACCGACAAATCGGTATGGGCCAGCCTGCGCGCCAGACTGTCCGGCGAGCAAAAAGACCGCATCGACGAGGTACTGCAAACCATCCGTCTGGACAGTTCACGCGAGCGTCCGGCGGGGCTGTTATCCCACGGGCAAAAACAGTTTCTGGAAATCGGCATGCTGCTGGTACAGGAACCGCAAATGCTGCTGCTCGATGAGCCGGTGGCGGGAATGACCGATGCCGAAACCGAATTCACCGCCGAACTGTTCAAGTCGCTGGTGCCGCAGCACTCGCTGATGGTGGTGGAGCACGATATGGGTTTTGTCGGCTCGATTGCCGATCATGTCACCGTGCTGCATCAGGGCAGCGTTCTGGCCGAAGGTTCGCTGGATGCCGTGCAGGCCAACGAGCGGGTGATCGAGGTGTATTTAGGCCGCTGACCAAGCGCGGTGGATGGCTGCGGCCATCCACCCTGCACAGATCAAAACACCGAGCAGGGTGGAAAACGGCGCAGCCTTTTCCACCAAGGCCAGAGAACCGAACAAGGACACCGACATGTTGCAAGTCGAAAAACTCCATCAGTACTACGGCGGCAGCCATATCCTGCGCGGTTTGTCGTTTGAAGCCAGAGTCGGCGAAGTCACCTGCCTGCTCGGGCGCAATGGCGTGGGCAAGACCACCCTGCTCAAATGCCTGATGGGGCTGATCCCGGCCAAAGAAGGCAGCGTGACCTGGGAGGATCAGGCCATCACCCAGTTCAAACCGCACCAACGAGTCCACGCGGGAATCGCTTACGTACCCCAGGGGCGGGAGATTTTCGGCCGCCTGAGCGTGGAAGAAAACCTGTTGATGGGCCTGTCGCGTTTTCCCGGCAGCCAAGCCAAAGAAGTGCCCGCGTTTATTTACGAACTGTTCCCGGTGCTGGACGAAATGAAACTGCGCCGTGGCGGTGATCTCTCCGGGGGTCAGCAGCAGCAGCTGGCTATTGGCCGCGCGCTGGCCAGCCAGCCACGACTGCTGATCCTCGACGAACCCACCGAAGGCATACAGCCCTCGGTAATCAAGGAAATTGGCGCGGTGATCAAGAAGCTCGCTGCGCGCGGGGATATGGCCATCCTGCTGGTGGAGCAGTTCTACGACTTTGCCGCCGAACTGGCTGATCAGTACCTGGTGATGGCCCGCGGTGAAATCATCCAGCAAGGGCGTGGTGAAACCATGCACGATGAAGGCGTGCGCGGACTGGTAGCCATTTAAATTTTCCCGTAGGTTGGGCGGCGCGTAGCGATACCCAAGCGTTAACTCACCCTACATAACGCTTAGCGGTGGCCAATGGTGCGCGTTTGACCACCCTACAAACTGTTTGGAATTACCGTAGGGTGGATGGCGCTTCACCCATCCACCACAATGCCAACCCACGGCGGATGGATAAACGCCATCCACCCTACGACAAGCACCTATGAATGCACCCGCACCCACAGCCCTTTTCACCCCCAGCTGGCACGCCCAACTGGAGCTGGGCTATGCGCGGATAGCTGACAGCACACGTCCGGTGTTGCGCCGCCATCAGGGCCCGCTGCGCGTGCAGAAGCACCTCTACGCCGAAGGGCCCGAGGTCTGCCAGCACATCATCGTCCACCCGCCCGGTGGCATTGCCGGCGGAGACCGCCTGGACATTTCGGCAACCGTCGGCGACAACGCCTGGGCACAGCTGACCAGCCCCGGCGCGGCCAAGTGGTATTGCGCCAACGGCCCGGCGTTTCAGCAAATCCGGCTCAAGGTTGCACCCGGCGCCACCCTGGAATGGCTGCCGCAGGAAACCATCGTCTATTCAGGTGCGCAGGCGGAGCTCAGCACCGAGATAGAACTGCAAGGCGACGCGCGTCTGTGCTACTGGGACATGGTTGCGCTTGGCCGTCCTGCCAGTGGTGAGCGCTTCGACCTTGGCCACTTTCAGGCGCGGCTGGCGATTCACCGCGATGGCCAACTGCTCTGGCACGAACGCCAGCGCATTCTCGGTAATGACGGTCTGCTCGATGCACGCATCGGGCTGGGTGGCCAACCGGTATTCGCCACCCTGCTGATCAGCGGTGAAATCGATAGCGACCTGCTGCAGCGCTGTCGCACTGTCCCCAGCCGCGTGCGCGGCGATCTCAGCCAACTGCCCGGCCTGCTGGTCGCCCGCTGTCTGGCCGGTGAAGCCCTGCACGCACGCGCCTGGCTGATCGAACTCTGGCGTTTATTGCGCCCGGCACTGCTGGGGCGCGATGCCGTTCCCCCAAGAATCTGGAGCACCTGAAGCATGGATCTAACCCCACGGGAAAAAGACAAACTGTTGATCTTCACCGCCGGACTGGTTGCCGAGCGACGTCTGGCGCGCGGGGTCAAACTCAACTACCCGGAAGCCATCGCCTATATCTCAGCGGCTCTGCTCGAAGGTGCCCGCGACGGTCAAAGCGTGGCTGAACTGATGCATCTGGGCACCACCCTGCTCAACCGCGAACAGGTGATGCAGGGCATAGCGGAGATGATCCCGGAGATACAGGTCGAAGCCACCTTTCCCGACGGTACCAAGCTGGTCACCGTTCACCAGCCGATTGTTTGAGGAGCCTGCCATGATCCCCGGCGAATACCAGATTCAGGATGGCGAGATCGAACTCAACGCCGGCCGCCGCACCCTCTCGCTGAACGTGGCCAACAGCGGCGACCGGCCGATCCAGGTCGGCTCGCACTACCACTTTTTCGAAACCAATGACGCGCTGAGTTTTGACCGTGCGCCCACCCGTGGCATGCGCCTGAACATCGCCGCCGGCACCGCCGTGCGTTTCGAGCCGGGACAAAGCCGCGAGGTCGAGCTGGTGGAACTGGCAGGCGAGCGCCGGGTGTTCGGCTTTGCCGGCCGGGTGATGGGCGAGCTCTAACACAACAGATGCGTAGGGTGGAAAACGCCGCAGGCTTTTCCACCATCACAAATCGCGGTGGACAAGCTTCGCGTTGTCCACCCTACCAAGGATCAAATGATGAAAATCTCCCGCCAGGCCTATGCCGACATGTTCGGCCCCACCGTCGGTGACAAGGTGCGTCTGGCCGACACCGACCTGTGGCTGGAGGTGGAGAAAGACTTCACCGTGTATGGCGAAGAAGTGAAGTTCGGCGGCGGCAAGGTGATTCGCGATGGCATGGGCCAGAGCCAGCTGTGCGCTAAAGAGGTGGTCGACACGGTGATCACCAACGCGCTGATCCTCGATCACTGGGGCGTGGTCAAGGCCGATGTCGGCTTGAAGAATGGGCGCATCGCCGCAATCGGTAAGGCCGGCAATCCGGACATCCAGCCCGAGGTGACGATTGCCATCGGCGCCGGCACCGAAGTCATCGCCGGTGAGGGCATGATCCTCACCGCCGGCGGCATCGACAGCCATATCCACTTCATCTGCCCACAGCAGATCGAAGAAGCGCTGATGAGCGGCGTGACCAGCATGATCGGCGGCGGCACCGGACCGGCCACCGGCACCAACGCCACCACCTGCACGCCAGGCCCCTGGCATATCGCGCGCATGTTGCAGGCGGCCGATGCCTTCCCGATGAACCTTGGCTTTACCGGCAAGGGCAACGCTTCACTGCCGGCACCGCTGATCGAGCAGGTCAAGGCCGGCGCCATCGGCCTCAAGCTGCATGAAGACTGGGGCACCACCCCGGCGTCCATCGACAACTGCCTGAGCGTCGCCGATGACTACGACGTGCAGGTGGCGATCCACACCGACACCCTCAACGAGTCCGGCTTTGTCGAAACCACCCTCGGTGCGTTCAAGGGCCGCACCATCCACACCTATCACACCGAGGGTGCTGGCGGCGGCCACGCACCGGACATCATCAAGGCCTGCGGCTTTCCCAACGTACTGCCCAGCTCGACCAACCCGACCCGACCGTTCACCAGGAACACTATCGACGAACACCTCGACATGCTGATGGTCTGTCATCACCTCGACCCGAGCATTGCCGAGGACGTGGCCTTTGCCGAGTCGCGTATCCGTCGCGAAACCATCGCCGCCGAGGACATCCTGCATGACCTTGGCGCGTTCAGCATGATCAGTTCCGACAGCCAGGCCATGGGCCGCGTCGGTGAGGTGATCACCCGCACCTGGCAGACCGCCGACAAGATGAAACAACAACGTGGCGCACTGCCGGAAGACGCAGCTGGTAACGACAACTTCCGCGCCAAACGCTACATCGCCAAATACACCATCAACCCGGCGATCACCCACGGCATCAGCCACGAGGTGGGTTCCATCGAAGTCGGCAAGTGGGCCGATCTGGTGCTCTGGCGGCCGGCGTTTTTCGGTGTCAAACCCAGCCTGATCCTCAAGGGCGGCTCGATTGCCGCCAGCCTGATGGGCGACGCCAACGCCTCGATCCCCACCCCGCAACCGGTGCACTACCGGCCGATGTTCGCCAGTTTCGGTGGCAGCCTGCATGCCAGCAGCCTGACCTTTATCAGCCA
>JAABRA010000073.1 GCA_011391155.1 Burkholderiales bacterium | reverse complement strand
GAGACCTTCACGTTTGTGAATCTGGATGCGGAGCCCGTGCCGTCGCTGCTGCGCGGATTCAGCGCCCCGGTGGTGCTGGATTTCGACTACATCGACGCCCAGCTGCTGACCCTGCTGGCCCACGACACTGACCCCTTCAACCGCTGGGAAGCCGCCCAGCGGTTGACACTCGACCGTGCCATCACCTTCATCAAGGGCCCGGCCAATCCCATCGAGGTGCAAGTACTGGACACCGCCTGCGTCGAAGCCCTGCGCGGCGTACTGCGCCACCCGGACCTCGACGCCGCCTTCAAGGAACTGGTGCTGACGCTGCCGTCCGAAACCTATATCGCCGAACAGCTCGATGCGGTGGATCCGCAACGCATTCACGCGGTGCGTGAGGCGATGCGCGACCAGCTGGCGCTGGAGCTGCTGCCGGACTGGCAGTGGGCCTGGGAGTCCCATCGCGAAAACGGCGGCTTCAAGCCCGATGCCGTCTCCGCCGGTCGCCGGGCGCTGTCGGGCATGGCGCTGGCAATGCTGTGTCGGGCGTCGGGCCACACCGGCGACGTGGTCTGGCCCGGCAAGGCCTGGCAGCGCTTCAAGGACGCCAGCAACATGACCGACCGATTCAACGCATTGAGCGCGCTGGTCGGTTGCGGCCATGCCTTGGCAGCCCCGGCCTTGATGCGCTTTCACGCCCTGTTCAAGGACGAGGCGCTGGTGCTCGACAAGTGGTTTGCGCTGCAGGCCAGCGCGCCGGATCGGGGCGGCAACGTGCTGCCGGCGGTGCGTGCGCTGATGGCGCATCCCGACTTCACCCTGCGCAACCCGAATCGCGCGCGCAGCCTGATCTTCAGCTACTGCAGCGCCAACCCCGGCGGCTTTCACCGCGCCGATGCGGCCGGCTATGTCTTCTGGAGCGAACGCGTGATCGAGCTTGATGCCATCAATCCGCAGGTGGCCGCCCGCTTGGCCCGGGCACTGGACCGCTGGAAAAAGCTGGCCGAACCCTACCGCAGTGCCGCGCGCGAAGCCATCGCCCGGGTGGCGGCCCGCGCCGAGCTCAGCAACGACGTGCGCGAGGTCGTGACCCGCGCGCTGGCCGGCTGAACCACATGCAGAACCCCAGGAGGAACCCCATGGCAGCAAGAATTTCACTGACCCGCTATCTGGTGGAGCAGCAACACAAGAAAGACCACATTCCCGCGCAGCTGCGCCTGCTGCTCGAAGTCGTCGCCCGCGCCTGCAAGAGCATCAGCCTGGCCGTGAACAAGGGCGCGCTGGGCGGTGTGCTGGGCGCCGCCGGCAGCGAGAACGTGCAGGGCGAAATTCAGAAAAAGCTGGACATCATCGCCAACGAGGTGCTGATCGAGGCCAACGAATGGGGTGGCCACCTGGCCGCGATGGCCTCGGAAGAAATGGACGGCATCTACGTGGTGCCGCACCGCTACCCCAAGGGCGAATACCTGCTGCTGTTCGATCCCTTGGACGGCTCCAGCAACATCGACGTGAACGTCAGCATCGGCACCATCTTCAGCGTGCTGCGGATGCCCGACGATGACCGGGGCGTGGACGAAGCCGACTTCCTGCAACCCGGGCGCCAGCAAGTCGCGGCGGGCTACTGTGTATTCGGCCCGCAGACCACGCTGGTGCTCACCGTGGGCGACGGCGTGGCGCTGTTCACGCTGGACCGCGAGCAGGGCTCTTTCGTGCTGACCGAGGAAGACCTGCGCATCCCGGCCGACACGAAGGAATTCGCCGCCAACATGAGCAACATGCGCCACTGGGACGCCCCCATGACCCGCTACATCGAGGAATGCCTGGCCGGCAAGGACGGCCCGCGCGGCAAGGACTTCAACATGCGCTGGGTCGGCAGCATGGTGGCCGATGTGCACCGCATCCTGACGCGCGGCGGCATCTTCCTGTATCCCTGGGACCGGCGCGAACCCAACAAGCCCGGCAAGTTGCGCCTGATGTACGAGGCCAACCCGATGGCCTGGCTGGTCGAGCAGGCCGGCGGCGCCGCCACCAACGGCCGCCAGCGCATCCTGGACATTCCGCCCGGCCAGTTGCATGAGCGCGTCAGCGTCTTCCTCGGCTCGAAACACGAGGTGGAACGGGTGACAAGTTACCACTCTGAGCTATAATTCAAGGCTTAGCCGGTGTAGCTCAGTCGGTAGAGCAGCTCATTCGTAATGAGAAGGTCGGGTGTTCGATTCATCTCTCCGGCACCAATACAGCAAAGGAACCCCCGCTACTCAAAAGGTAGCGGGGGTTTGCTTTTGTGGCAACCTGCATATTCTTCACGCTTGACGCGCTCCCAGTCGGTGCCGGCGGACTTGCGCTCAGGGCGTTTCTTGCCAACTTGCATCATGGTGGAAGCGGGTCAGGTGGCTGCAGGCGCGCGGCTCACGTCAAGGTGCAGACCAGCGCCACGCACCACGGCCAGGAAGGTTTTGCGGGTCGGGCTCCCCCTCTGTTTCCAATCTTTCAACTACGCAATGGCTCGCTCCATGTCGCGGCGTTGGTCGCCCTTGTCGCCACCCAACACCACGATGGCGGGTGGCGAACGGAGCAGGGTTGACGCGGTCTTTCGCTTTCCGCAGCCTGGGGAGGCTGCGCATTTTGCAGGCAGCGCCCGGCATCCCAGCCCTGGCGCGGCTTTGGGCGGTTATCCTGATTCTTGTCCACAGGGTTGCCCCACGATCCCTGGGACAACTGCCCCCCGGCCCGGCGATTCACTTCTGCGGATGTCGCCTGGCCAGCCAGCCGAACAATCCGATGCCCAGCACCAGGCTGGCCGCCGCAGTCTGCAGCGAGAGCGCAAAGCCTTGGCCTGGGTTGGCGCTGCGCTGCAACATCAAGGCCACCCATGGCGGACCGGCGATCTGGCCCAGGCCGTAAACCGCCGTCAGAAGGCCGATGAAGCCGGAGGCGCCTTCGGGACGCACGCGCCTGGCCTCCTGCATGGCGAACAGGGTGATCGCCGTGAAGGGCAAGCCGATCAGCAGGCTGCCCAGCGCAAACCCAGCCAGGCTCGGCCACCATACGCCCAGCATGATCCCTGTGGCCTGCATGGCGTAGCAGCCCATCAGCAAGTGGCGCCGATCCCAATGCACTGGAAAGCGGATGGTGAGCAAGGCGCCGAAGGCCACGCCCAGGCCGAACAGGGGCCAGAACAGGTCCAGCCAGATCGAGCCGGGCAGCGCCTGACGCGCGATCACCGGGAGAAAGGTCGCGGTAATGATGTAGCCGAACCCCGCCAGGCCGTACGCCAGCGCCAGGAGCGCCATGGCGCCGCGGCCCGAAGCACTCGATGGACCATCCGCCCCAGTCTTCACGGCCACCGCACCCCGAAGCCCGGGCCACACCAGCGCGGTCAGGAAGGTTGCCAGCACGCCGAACATCAACCAGCCGGCTGCCGCGCTCAGGCCACCGGCCACCATCGCGGTCGCCGCCAGGCCGCTTGCCGCGATGCCGAGGCCGGGCCCCACATAGATCAGGCCCGCCAGCCTCGGCTCACCCAGGGCCGCCAGGCTGGCCAGGCACCAACCCGAGGTGTAGACGAACACCAGCGCACTGGCGACGCCCGCCAGGAACCGCCACAGCGGCCAGGCCGCTGGCCACTGCATGGCCATGCCGAAGGTCAGGACGACGGTGGCGAACAGCCCGACCTTGATGGCGCCGGTGTGGACGATGGGCGGCAGGGAACGCCAGCGCGACCACACCCAGGGCTGCAGGGCGCACGCCATGGCGCCGATCCAGTACCCCAGGTAGTTGGCGGTGGCCAGCCAGCTTGCCGCCGGCAAGTCGATCACGCCGTCGTGCAGCATCATGGGCAGCAGCGGGGTGAAGGCGAATCGGCCGATGCCCATGGCCACGGCCAGCGAGAGCATGCCGGCGAAGGCGATGGCCAGAGGTTTCGGGGAAAACATGCACCGATTGTGCCGGCGGGTCGGGCGCGCCCGCGCCAGTGGTGGCCGTGCATTCATCAAAAACACGCCACCCACCGACTCACTTTACGGCTGCACCTGGCAGGGACGGGAACAACCCGCATTCGCCTCGCTCGACCCACCGCCCCCTGCAGGCGCGCATCACCGTGCCTTCAGCGTCTATGGATACGATAGCGGGATATGACCATTCCACGCTGGGAAGAGCCCACTTTTCCTTGAGAACTCTAGTCAACTGCGCTACCCCTGCCCCACCACAAACCCGATCGCAGCGTCCAGCGCCGCCACCTGCGCGGCGATGCACTGCTGCGGCGTGGCGCGGGGGCTGTCGGGGTAAACCTCGGTGGTGGTGGTGTAACGCGCCCCGGTGATGCCGGCGCACAGGCCCCAGGCCTTCAGCGGGTAGCGGATCACGCCCGGCGCCACCGCAGGGCAGCCGATGATCTCGCCGTTGGCGTCCGCCGGCGCAATGTGCGTGATCCGCGCCACGGCCGCGAGGATGGCCTGCTGGAAGTCGGGCTGCGGGTTGCCGGTGTCGTCCACCAGGTAGAAACCGTCCGGGATGCTGCCGGGCTCGAAAGGCGTGCCGTCGCGCGCGGCCAGCGCGGGGCGGAATTCGGTCTCGTCGGTGTCGGTGGTTTCGTGGAGGTCGATGTGCGCCGCGAACTGCCCGAGCCACGGCGCCACCAGCCGCATCAACGCTGCGGATTCCTGCGCCGGGCTCGGCGTATGAAACGAGCGGTTGGGGTCGATGGCGTCATGGTTCCAGCGGTGGATGCGCTCCCAGGCCCAGGGACTCACGCACGGCGCCACCAGCAGGTTGACGCGCCCGGTCCAGGCCTCGGCGTGCTGTTCGAGAAAGCG
>JAABRA010000072.1 GCA_011391155.1 Burkholderiales bacterium | reverse complement strand
AAATGTCGATGCTCGACGGGGAACCGCGCAACGCCACCTGCACCGCCATCGAGACCGTCGACGTCGCCGTGATCACGCGACCAGCCATCGCCCGCCTCATTGACAACCACCCCGCCGTGGGCGCCAAGCTGCTGGTCAAGCTCACCCAGCTGCTGGCCCAGCGGCTGCGCCACACCAGCAACCAGGTCGTCCGATTGCTCGAAAAGAATAGCGCGCCGTGACGCCCGTCGAGGGCCCACACGGTACCGGAAAGCCGAACCTGAGGACCCGCTGGATGCCGTGGATCGGCACTGCGCTGTGGAGCGCCGCCGCGCTGGCGCAAAGCCACTGGGACAGCCGGCTGGATCACGGCGCACGCCCGATCGCCGGGGCGCTGGCCTTGGCACCGGCACCGCCGGAGGTCAGCCGCCCGGCGGAACCCGTGCGACCCCGGCTCCCGCAGCGCGGCGCGGCCTCTGAACCGCCGGATAATCGGTCGATGACCGCCCCAAAAACGACCGCCTTCAAGCCCCTGACCGGCATCTTCGAGCCCTCCGCCATCCAGCAATTGCTTGATGGCCGCTTTCTGGTGGTGGAGGACGAAGAAAGCCACCCCTTGAGCCTGCTCACCATCAGTGCTGCGGGCCGCGTTGCCAGCACCGCGCTGACGCCGGGGTGGTTGCAGATGTTCAGCGACTTCTGGAAGCTCGATGACCTCGAAGGGCTGGCGCTTGATTCGGCGGGCCAGATCTATGCCATCACCTCGCATTCGCTCGACGACGCGGGCGAGGACAAGAAATCCCGTGAAAAACTGGTCCGGTTCCGCATCGACGGCGACAAGGTGCATCGATCCACCGTCGTCGATGGATTCAAGCGCGCCTTGACATCTGCCCACCCGGTGCTGGCCGCAGCGGCCACGGTGGCAGATGTCAAGCAGGACGGCGGCCTCAACATCGAGGGGCTGGCCATCAGCCCCGACGCGCAGCGCCTGCTGGTCGGCTTTCGCAGCCCGTTGCAGGAAGGCCGCGCGATCATCGCCAGCGTCGAGAACGTCTCCGCCGTGTTCGATGACGACGCCAAGCCCAAGGTCTCGCCCCGCCTGGACCTGCTGGATCTGGACGGCAACGGCATTCGCGGCATGTCCTGGGTGGATTCGCTGTCCGGCTACCTGGTCATTGGCGGGCCCGCTTCGCGTGCGGAAAGTCCGTTCTCGCTCTGGTTCTGGGGCGGGCATCACGGCACGCCGGCCCGCCGCGTGACGGTGCCGGGCCTGACGGACTTCGGGCATGCCGAAGGCGTCTGCCCGGCCGTGATCGACGGCGTGGAACGCGTCGTCATCGTCAGCGACGACGGCAACCGCAAGCAGCGCAAGCCGGCGCACTTCCTGCTGCTTGATCCCGGCCAGCTGCAGATCGCACCCTGACCGGGCGGCGGGCGGGCCGCAGAGGGCCGCTTATGAACGAAAATAGCCTCTTCCCAGCGTGGAATGGTCTTCTATAGCTATCAATAACGAATTTTCTTCGGCCATGGACCGGTTGGCCGGGCGACAGGATCCGGCGGCACACCGCAGGCTCCACTGCTTAAGCGCCAGGCCCGCAGTCCATGCAGCGCGCGATCACGTCCGGGCCGATGTGCAATTGATGGTTGAGGTCCCGCAACGCGGTGCGCAGCCCTTCTTCAATGACCGGGTGGTAGAACGGCATCTCCAGCATGCGCGCGACCGTCATGCCCTGTTGCGCCGCCCAGGCCAGCAGGTGCCCGATGTGCTCGGCGGCAGGGCCGAACATCTCGGCCCCCAGGAACAGGCCGCTGCCGTGCTCGGCATAGACCTTCAGGATCCCCTGGTTGCGCAGCATCACCCGGCTGCGCCCCTGGTCCTCGAACGACACCTGCCCGACCGCGAACCGGCCCTTGAATTGTTCGCCCAGCTGTTTCAGGGTGAGTCCCACCGTCGCCACCTGAGGCTCGGTAAAGACCACCGCCAGCGGCGCGCGGCGGTGGCCGGGCCGCACTTCTGGATGGCGCGCGGCATTCTCGCCCGCGATGCGTCCCTGGTCAGCCGCCTCGTGCAGCAGCGGCACGTCGTTGCTGGCGTCGCCGGCCATGAAGATGGCGCTGGTGCCGCACTGCATCGTGAAGCGGTCGAACACCGGCACGCCGCGTTCGTCCAGGGCCAGCCCGGTGTTTTCGAGCGCCAGCCCGGCGACAGCGGGCGTGCGGCCGGTCGCCGCCAGCACCTGGTCGAAGGCCTCGGTGTGCCAGGTGCCGTCCCGGTGCCGATAGTGGATCTCGACCCCGGTGGCGGTTTCCCGGGCTGATTGCACTTCGGCCGACGCATCCAGATACAACTCGGCGTTGAAGGCGGCGTTGGCATAGCCGCGGATGGCCGGGTCCTGAATGCCGGCAATGCCGCCGCCGATGCCGAACACCTTGACCTTCACGCCCAGGCGGCTCATGGCCTGCGCCAGCTCCATGCCCAGCGGCCCGGGTCCGAACACCGCCAGGCTGGCTGGCAATGTGGGCAGATCAAAAATGTTCTCATTGGTGAGCAGGTGCGCGCCCAATCCCTTGAGCACCGGCGGCAGCACCGGAATGCTGCCGCTGGCGATCACGATGCGCCGGGCGTGAACCCACTGGCCGTGCGCCGTCACCAGGGTGTTGGCGTCCTGAAACCTGACCGTCGCCAACAGACGGTCGGCGGGCGGTAGGGCTTCAACCGTCTCCAGCACGAATCCGACAAAACGGTCGCGTTCGCGCCGCACGCGCGCCATCACGGCCGCACCGTCCACGGTTACGCTGCTCACCTGCACCCCGAACGGCCCGGCATGGCGGGCGTGGTGTGCCGCTTCTGCTGCCGCGATCAGCAGTTTGCTGGGCATGCAGCCGACGCGGGCGCAGGTGGTGCCGTAGGCGCCGCCTTCGATCAGCAGAACGGAATCCGTCAGGGCGCGGGCGGCCCGGTAGGCGCCCATGCCGGCGGTGCCGGCGCCAATGATGGCGACATTCACGTGAACAGGTTCCATGGCGGTTGGGCTCCAGAGGGGGGATATCTTATTTCGCCAGCTGCCGCTTGCCGTCGATCTGGATCGGGAACGTGACCTGGGGCACGGTTTGACCTTCGCGTGATTTCAACATGGCTGCCTTTTCCAGGTTCGTGTTGCGGTTCTCAGGGGATGCACTGTGCGATTACCGGCCGCAAGGGTCTGTTCGCCAGCGAACCCAGTCCTGGGATGGCCTCGCCTTTCCCGGCGTGGTGCGGCCACGACAAAAGTTGCAGGGAGCATCCGCAATGGCGACACGGATGGATTCTGGAAGCCAGGGACTGGCGTTTGGGCACCCCGTTCGTCGGGCCTTGATGGCGTTGTGAAGTTCAATGCCTTGGGCACGGTTCCCGAGGCACAATCAGCGCCTGTCATTTCCTGGGGACCAGACATGCAAGCGCTGAGTGTCAACGCGTACCTGAAAAGTCACATCCGCACGGTCCCGGACTGGCCCGCACCAGGCGTTCAGTTCCGCGACATCACACCGCTGCTGCAGGATCCCAAGGTCTTCAGGGTGTTGATCGATGCCTTCGTACACCGCTATATGGACCGCGCCTTGCGCCCCGATGTGGTCGCAGGCCTTGACGCGCGCGGCTTCATTCTGGGAGCCGTGCTGGCCTATGAATTGAACGTCGGGTTCGTGCCGATCCGCAAGAAGGGCAAACTGCCCTTCACCACCGTGGCGGAAACCTACGAACTGGAATACGGAAGCGCCACCGTGGAACTTCACACCGACGCCGTGAGGGCAGGTGACAGGGTGCTGTTGATTGACGATCTGATCGCCACGGGCGGCACCATGATGGCAGGCCGAAAGCTGCTTGAAAAGCTGGGAGCCACGGTGATCGAGGGTGCCGCCATCGTGAACCTTCCCGAACTCGGGGGATTTTCCCGCCTGCGCGCTTCTGGTCTGGCGCTTTTCACGCTGGTCGACTTCGACGGTCTGTGAAGCCCGCCAAAACCCGTAAACCCGAAAACCCGTACCGATCCGCTTAAAGCTCGAACCGCTGGCCCGCACGCAGCCAGCGGATATCGTGCGAAACATGTCGCATCAGGGGTTGGGTCTGGTCGAACTGCTGGATTTCAGCCATGATGAGCTCGGTTTCCGCAGGCTTTGTGTGCGTGATGTAGATCGGAAAGTGCTTGCCCACATCAATGCAGTCGAGCTCGGTCGCAAGAACCTGGGGGGATAGATGCAGGCTGCGTCGTGCCAGACTGCTCTCGCGGTTGCTGAACGCCGTCTCAATGACCAGCATGGCGACGTCCAGTTGATTCAGTCGTTTCCAGAAGGCTGGATTTCTTTCCGTGTCTCCCGAGAACACCCAGCAACCCCCGCCTGCCGAAACCGCATAGCCAGCAGCGGGAACGGTATGCACGGCCGGAAGTACCTCAATCGCTTTGTCGCCCAGAACCACGGAGTGGCCGATCTCCACCGCATGAAAACTGATGAAAGGCGCCTGGAGCGAGGGGATCCGGCTGAAATCGGGCCATATCACATCGTTGAAAATATGCTGCTTGAGCGCATCGATCGTGCCTTCCAGCGCATGAATCTGCAGCGGAGCGGTCCGCGTCCCGGCGACTGCGTCCACCATCAGGGGCAACGCGGCAACGTGGTCCAAGTGGGAATGCGTCAGGAACACGCGGTCAACCTTGCGCATTTCCTCCAGGGTGAGATCACCGACGCCGGTGCCGGCGTCGATCAGTGTGTCCTCATCAATCAGAAACGAGGTGGTTCGACAGTCCTTGGCTATCGCACCGGAACAGCCCAGCACCCGTACTTTCATTGACACCTCTGGAGTTACTTGGTTTCAAAATCCGTGGTGCCGTCCCATTCAGGGTCGAAGGGAAGCAACCTAC
>JAABRA010000071.1 GCA_011391155.1 Burkholderiales bacterium | reverse complement strand
GGGCAGCAGCACCGCAACCCTCGCCTCGCGCTGGGCGCGGGCCTGGCGCAAGGCGGCTTGCGCGCTGCGAACGTCGGTGTTGGCCAGCAACGCCTGCTGGACGAGCTCCGTGAGCTGCGGGTCGTTGAAGCGCTGCCACCACTGCGCCAGCGCGGTCGGGGTCTGGCCGGTTGCGGCTGGGCGCGCGTCGGCATACCAGGCGGTTGGCACCGGGGTGAAGGGCGGCGAGCTGTCAGGCGTCGTCAGCGAGGCGCAGCCGCCCAGTGCCATGGAGCCTGCCACCACCCAGAGGGCTGGAGATCGGCGCTTGAATGAAAAAGGGCGGTGGTTCGACGGGGAAGGGATCATGTCATGGCTTCACAGTGACGCCCGCAGGGCCACGGCGCCTTTGAATGACAGTCATTGTGCCCCGCCTCCGGGGTGTGATTCTGTACGCTTCGGTACAGACGGGCAAACTTGCGTAAAGATTGCCTGCCGTCTGCCCGGCAGCGCGCTTACTGGAACGCCACCTCCGCAAAACTGCGCAGCTTGCGGCTGTGCAGCTGGTCCACGCCGGCTTCGCGCAGGCGGTCGATGGTACGCAGGCCGATCAGCAGATGCTGGTTGACGCGCTCGCGGTAGAAGTGGTTGGCCATGCCGGGCAGCTTGATCTCGCCGTGCAGCGGCTTGTCGCTCACGCACAGCAGTGTGCCGTAGGGCACGCGAAAGCGGAAGCCGTTGGCGGCAATCGTGGCGCTTTCCATGTCCAGCGCAATCGCCCGGCTCTGGCTGAAGCGGCGCTGGGGGCTGTTGTCGGGCAGCAGCTCCCAGTTGCGGTTGTCGGTGCTGGCCACGGTGCCGGTGCGCAGCACGCGTTTCAGCGCATGGCCCTTGAGCTGCGTGACCTCGGCCACGGCCGACTCCAGCGCCACCTGCACCTCGGCCAGCGCGGGGATCGGCACCCACAGCGGCAGTTCCTCGTCGAGCACGTGGTCCTCGCGCACATAGCCGTGGGCCAGCACGTAGTCGCCGAGCTGCTGGCTGTTGCGCAGGCCGGCGCAGTGGCCCAGCATGATCCAGGCGTGCGGGCGCAGCACGGCGATGTGGTCGGTGATGGTCTTGGCATTGGCCGGCCCGACACCGATGTTGACCATGGTGATGCCGGTGCGGTCGGCGCGCATCAGATGGTAGGCGGGCATCTGGGGCAGACGCGATGGTGGCACGCCCATTCCATCAATACCTTGCGCCGGCAATCCCACCCGCCGTGTCACCACGTTGCCGGGCTCGACAAAGGCGACGTACTCGCTGGCCGGGTCGGCCATCGCGGCATGGCCCATGGCGATGAACTCGTCGATGTAGAACTGGTAGTTGGTGAACAGCACGAAGTTCTGGAACCACTCGGGCGCGGTGCCGGTGTAGTGGCGCAGGCGCTGCAGCGAGTAGTCCACGCGCGGCGCGGTGAACAGGCTCAGCGGCAGCGCCTCGCCGGGGGCGGGCTGGTGCGTGCCGTTGGCGATGCCGTCGTCCATGGCGGCCAGGTCGGGCAGGTCGAACACGTCGCGCATCAGCTGGCGGCGTGCGGCGCTCATCGAGCCTTCGAGGTGGTCGTTCTCGGCAAAGCTGAAGTGCACCGGAATCGGCTGCGTGCTGGTGCCCACCTCCAGCGCCACCGGGTGGTTGGCCAGCAGCAGGCGGAACTGCTCCAGGTAATAGCCGGCGTACAGGTCTGGGCGGGTCAGCGTGGTCTCGAAACGGCCCGGCCCGGCGACAAAACCATAGCTCAGCCGCGAGTCGCCGTGCGCCACGGAGCCAGTGTGCACGCGCACGAACGGGTAGCAGGCACGAATCCGGGGCAGAGTCTCGGCGTGGGTCTGGCCGGGCAGCGGTTCGCCTGCGACGAAGCAGCGCATGGCTTCGCGCAGATGCGCCAGGCTGGCCTGGTAGATGGCCTGGACCTGGGCCACGGCCTCGGCGGCGTCGGTGAAGCGCACGGGGGCGATGAAGGGGGGCAGATGGGGCATGCGTCTATTGTGTCTGGTACCGGTGTCGGCGGTGTGACCCGGCAGATCCACGTGGCCACCGTTCACACCAGCAGCGAGCCGATGTTCAGGGGCGAAATCACGTCCACATTGCCCGCCATGGGCCAGCCCTCGCGCACCGGCGCCATGAGATAAGCCCTGTGCACACCCACATCCTCGCAGGCCTGCCAGAAGCCTCGGGTGACTTTCGGCGTGGCGGAAAACTTGATCTCGACGCCGGTCTTCCGGGTGCCGGACTCGATGATCAGGTCCAGTTCGGCTCCTGCGGCCGTGCGATAGAAAGAGACCTGGCTGCCCTGCGGCAACTGGTTGCAGATCTGCTCGATGCAGAACCCCTCCCAGGAGGCGCCGCTGCTGGGATGGCCCATCAGGTCGTTCACCTCCCGGATGCCCAGCAGCAGATGCAGCAGACCGCTGTCGCGCACATAGACCTTGGGCGACTTCACCAGTCGCTTGCCGAGGTTGGCATGGAAGGGGTCCAGGCGACGCAGCATCAGGCTGCTGGTCAGGTGATCCTGCCAGCGTGCCACGGTGGGGGCCGAGACGCCCAGTGACGCGGCCACCGCCGAGGCGTTGAACAGCTGGCCGTGCAGATGCGCCGTCATGCGCCAGAAGCGACGCATGAGTTCAGGATCCACCTTGATGCCCAGTCCGGGCAGGTCGGTGTGCAGGAAGTGCCGCACAAAAGCCTCGCGCCACTGCCACGAGGGGCCATCCGCGCTAGCCGTGTAACTGCCGGGGAAGCCGCCGCGTAGCCACAGCGGCTGGATGTCGTCGAAACCCCGGGCCACTTCGGGCAGCAACAGCGGGGCCATGTCGACCATGGCCAGCCGGCCGGCGAGTGACTCCGATTGCTGCAGCAGCTTGATCGAGGCCGAGCCCAGGATCAGGAAACGACCCGGCCGACGGTCGGCATCGATCTCGCCGCGCAGCGTCTGGAAGATCTCCGGCAGATTCTGGATTTCGTCGAGCACCAGCAGGCGCCGCCGGTTGGCGCGCAGATAGGCGCCGGGCTGCTCGAACCGGGCGCGATCCTCGGGGTTTTCCAGGTCCAGATACAGTGCGTCAGGGTATTCATCCGCGATCTGGCGCGCCAGCGTGGTCTTGCCGACCTGGCGCGGTCCCAGGATGGCGACGGCGGGGCTCCAGGTCAGGGATTCACGGATCTTGGGGGCGGCCAGACGGTCAAACATGCTTGCATATTAAACATGGCATATTCAATATGCAAGGAAAAAGGTTCATAACCATCGGGTGTGCCCGACACGGCGCAACCGCACGGTTCCCGGCGGTGGACCCGCTGAACCCGGACGCAGGAGCGCATTTTTCGTGAATTTGGATCATTTTTGTCTCCTTCCCAGCGTCGAATGGTCATATTTAGCTATCAATTGAGGATTAAATGACGCCCCTGCAAACCCATCAACCCGGCGTGGGTCTGGTCATTGGCGCCGGTGGCGGCCTGGGTGCGGCGCTGCTGAACGACTTGCGGCAGCCCGGGCCGCAGGCGCAGGCCGCGCCGACCGTGCTGGCGCTGGGCCGCCACACCACGCCGGTGCTGGATTACACCGATGAAGCCACGCTGGCGGCTGCCGCACAGTGGGTGGCGGCCGAATGCGCGGCGCTCGCTCAGCCCTTGCGCATGCTGGTCGTGGCCAGCGGCTTCCTGCACGGCGTGATCCCCGGGCAGGCGGAGGGCCGGAGCACACAGCCCGAACGCAGCTGGTTGCAGCTCGATCCGGCGTATCTGGCGCACTGTTTTGCGGTCAACGCCATCGGCCCGGCGCTGGTCGTCAAGCACTTCTTCCCGCTGCTGGCGCGCTCGGGGCCGTGTGTGGCGGGCTTCATTTCGGCCAAGGTCGGCAGCATTGGCGACAACGCGCTGGGCGGCTGGTACGGCTACCGCGCGTCCAAGGCGGCGCTGAACCAGATCGTCAGGACGGCGGCCATCGAACTGGCCCGGCGCAACCGGCAGGCGGTCTGCGTGGCGCTGCACCCCGGCACGGTGGACACGCCCCTGAGCCAGCCCTTCGCCAAGGCCGGGCTGACCGTGCGATCACCCGCTGTCGCCGCCGGCGAACTGCTGGCGGTGTTGCGCGGCCTCACGCCCGCGCAAAGCGGCGGCTTCTTCGACTACCGGGGGCAGGTACTGCCCTGGTGAGGCTCCGGGTTGGGTGCGCAGGTGCCGTGCACCCTTTTCAGCGCAGCAGTTGAATTGGCAGATGCTTTTGATAAAGCGCAAAGTCGCCGTCGGTCGTCAGGATGGGCAAGTCGCGCCCGACCGCAGCCGCGCAGATCAGGAAATCCGTGTTGGAGCCCTGCACGCCCTTGCTGCGGCACCGGTTGAAAAAACTCGCAGCCCGCTCAAAGTCTGCCGGGTGCAATTGAAGGTCGTCGAACGCCGCGAGCGCCTGGCGCAGGGTTTCGAACTGAGGTGCAGTCTTGATGCCCGACAGCAACTCTTGCCGGATTGCCCCCAACATCACGGCTCGCCCGTCGATCACCAGATCGCGCAGCACCATGACCTGCGCGGGCTCAGCCGCTGCGGGCATGGCGGGCGCGACCCTGGGGCGGCGCCGCAGGGCCAGCGACCAGACCGATGTGTCAACGAGGACTTGCACGGTCTTGCTTGCGCTGCGCCTTGTAGTCGTAATCCGCATCGTAGGCGACGGTGCCAAAGAGCGCCAGCAGCTTTGCCTGCTGTCGGCGCTGGATGTATTCCTTCAGCGCCTGGGTGACCACGGCTTTCTTGGTGGTCTCCCCGCCCACCCGGCGCGCTTCTTCGATCAGGGTGTCGTCAATGGCAAGATTGGTGGCCATAAGGTCTCCTTTCACACACAGCAATGTGTAATGAGTTGTGCGGATTATAGGGGGACGGCCGCGC
>JAABRA010000070.1 GCA_011391155.1 Burkholderiales bacterium | reverse complement strand
TGCAGGCGCCCCAGCCGGCGCCCTGCGCCCGGTGGCGGTCGCTGTCAGAAAGGCATGAAGCCCGCACACCACCGCAACGGCGGATCGGGAAGCGGCACCCTGGCCAACACGAGTCAGTTATTGATAGCTGGAAATGACCATCTTACGCTGGGATAGTGCCATTTTGGCTTGAGGCTTCTTGCACCTGGCGGTCACTGCAGCCCCGATACCGCCTTGACCCGACGACCCCCTGCTCAGGCGTAAGTCACCCAGTCCGCATAATCCGCGTGATCCAGATGCGGCAGCGTGTTGTAGGTCAGCAGCATGTGGCGCTTCGGGTTGAACGCAAACTCCGTCAAGGCGCTGTTGCGGATGCGCATGTTCAGCTCGATGGTCTTCTCCGGCGGGCTGCCCAGGATGTGACCGACGGCGGTGGCGATCGGTCCGCCGCTGGACACCAGCAGCACGTTGCCGGTGTAGTTGTGGCGAACATGGTCGAGTGCGCTGGTGATGCCGTGCACGAAATCGACGTATTCCGGCATGCCCCTGGGGCTGACCACGCCGGCCATCCACTGCGCCAGGCCGTCGCGCAGCAGGCGGAAGTGATGGCGGTAGCCCTCGGGCGAGTCGGGTTTGGGCAGCGGCTGGGGATGCACGGCTTCGATCACCGCATGGCTGTCGTATTCGTTGAGGCCAGGCCATTCGATGTGTGCCCCCACGCTTGCCACTGCGTGTGCTGCGCTGCCCCCCGCGGGGGCTGGCCTTGCTTGGGGCGGCCCGGCGCTGCGGCCGTGTGCCCCAGCGCCGTTCGGGATTTGCGCCTGCAGCCCCATGCCTTCAGCGATGCCGGCCCAGGTCTGCGCGTGGCGGCGCAGCGTGCCGGTCAGCACGGCGTCGAATTTCAGCGCTTTGCCGCCCAGGTACTCGCCCAGCCGAACGCTCTGGCGCTGGCCGAGCGCACTGAGCTGGTCGTAGTCTTCTGCGCCAAACGAGGCCTGGCCGTGGCGCACGAGGTAGAGGGTTCCCATGGGCTTCATGGTGAATGCATCAGGCCGGCGGCTTTGTCCCCGGTGCGACGGGACGGGCGGTTCGTGGCGGTTTGTGCACGCCACCGTGGCCGCGGGTCGTTGCGCGGGTGGTGGCGCGGGTGCCGATGTCTGCCGGCAGAACCCTGCCCGCGTCAATCGTCCGCCAGCACCTGCGCGAACATCCGCGCATCCACGTTGCCGCCGCACAGCGTGGTGCCGACGATCTGGCCCTGGAGGCTGGCGCGCTCCTGCATGGCGGCCGCAAAGCTGGCGGCACCTGCGCCTTCGGCGACGTTGTGGGTGTCGGTGAACAGGTCGCGCATGGCCTGGGCGACTGCGTCGTCGCTGACCATCACGATGTGGTCAAGGTGCATCGTCAGCACGGCCAGCGCATCGGCGTCGGCCACACGCACCGCCATGCCGTCGGCCAGCCGGGTGCCGACCGGGGCTTCAACCACGCGGCCGGCGGCCAGCGAATCGGCATAGGTGGTGGCCAGCGTGCTCACCACGCCGACGATGCGCGCCTTGTGGCCCAGCGCCAGCTTGGCCGCAATCGCCGAGCACACGCCCGAACCCAGGCCGATCGGCACGTAAACCACGTCGAGCTGCGGCACGGCCTGGAAGAATTCCCACCAGTAGGTACTGACGCCGCTGATCAGCGCGGGGTGAAAACTCGGCACCATGTGGGCGCCGCGTGTTTCGGCCAGGCGCATCGCGTGTTCGCGGCTTTCCTGGAAATCGTCGCCGTATTCGATCAGCGTCGCGCCCAGGGCGCGCATGGCGGCGTTCTTTTCCACCGAATTGCCGTGCGGCACGACGATGGTGCAGGCCACGCCGTGGGCGCGCGCGGCCCAGCCGATGCTCTGGCCGTGGTTGCCGCGCGTGGCGCTGATGACTTCGCGGGGGAGTGCGCCACGTTGCGCGAGTTGCTCGAAATAGGTCAAGCCGCCGCGGATCTTGAAGGCGCCGACCGGCGTGTGGTTCTCGTGCTTGACCCAGCAGTCTGTCCCCAGGCGCCTGCTCAGCAGCGCCCAGCAGTATTGCGGCGTGGCCTGGAACTGGGCGTAGACCACGCGGGCGGCGGCTTCGATCTCGGGGAGCGTGGGCAGGTGCATCACGAAAAATGACTCGCTGAAAGGAGTTCGATCGGACCCCGGGGCGTTTGCAGGCGGGCGCTCAGGCGCGCCGTGCCGGGCACGACGGCGTATTGCGTCAGGCCCAGGCCATCGAAGGCGGCGCGCAGGGTGGCCGCGTCGGGGTGCCGCAGCGACAAGGACTGCAGCGTCACGCCGCTGTCCGGCATGCTCGCTGCAGGATGCGTGTCGCCCCACTGGATCAGCGTGGGCAGGCAACCATCGAGCAGGCGCTGGCCGTCGGGGCGTACCGTGATCTGCCACTGCAGCAGGCCCGCCGGTGTGGCGCGGCTGGCCTGGATCACCTCGCCGCGGTCCAGGCCCTGGGTTGCCAGCCGCGCAACGGCGGCGCGCACATCGGGCACGCGGGCCACCCAGTGGATGAGTTGTGGGCCATCGCGCGCCACCTGGGCGGTCAAATCCGGGTTTTCCATGTCAAACCAGCGCTTTCCCAGCGTCCTTTGGCCTTTGTTTGCTACTGGGTTGATAGCGATTATTTCAAGGTAGGCGTTGGGGAAGTCCGGCGTGGCGATGCGCAGCAACCGGTTGTGCGTGCCCATCAGCGGGTGTTCGCCGCCAGGGCCGGAGGTCACGCCCAGCGTGGCCTCGCACCAGGCCACGCCCTCGGCCAGGCTGGCGGCCATGATCACCAGATGGTCCAGCGCGCCGGCCGGTGGAACGGCGGAAGCTGCGGAGCCGGCTGATTCGGCGCTGGTCGTGGTGGGCGTGTTCACAGCGTCACCGTGCCATGGATGCAGGTGACCGATTCGCCGCCGACCCAGACCTGGCCTGAAGCGTCGCGTTCGATGTGCACCCGCCCGGCGCGACCCAGGCAGGCGCCCTGGCCGGCGAGGTAGCGTTCCGGCAACTGGCCGTCAGCGATCAGCCACTGTGCCAGGCTGGCGTTCAGGCTGCCGGTGACCGGGTCCTCAACGACGCCGATGGGTGCGGCAAAGGCGCGGACCTCCAGATCGGGTTCCGCCAGGGCCTGGGCGTCGTGGCCGCCAAAGGCCTTGGCCTCGCGGCTGGAGCGCGATATCAATTGAATAGCATCTTGTGACCGGTTGACGCTGGCAACCCCCACTTTTTGCCCAAAATTCTTGAGCGCGGCGTGGTCGGGCTCCAGCGCCAGCACGGTCTCGGCGCTGTCGAGCAGCAGGCCGAGCCAGACCGGGCCGTTGTCGAGCACCTGGGCCGCCAGGACCTGCTGCGCCTTCAGGCCGAGCGCTGCGGCCACCTGGGCCAGCAGCGCGGGGTCGGGGTTGCTGCGCTGCATCGGTGGCGCGGCAAAAGCCAGCAGGTGCCCGCGCCGGCGCAATCGCACCAGGCCTACGCCGCATTCCTGCACGATGATCTCGTCGGACGGCGGGGTGCCTTCCGCCGTGCTTGACGCTCGCGGGGTGCCCCCCACAGCACCTGACGCTCGCGGGGTGCCCCCCGCTTCAAGCCACGCATGGCAGCTACCCAGCGTCGGGTGGCCAGCAAAAGGCAATTCGCCGCCGGGCGTGAAGATGCGCACGCGGTAGTCGGCGCCGCCCGCAAGGCCGGCATCGGTGGGTGGAAGCAGGAAGGTGGTCTCGCTCAGGTTGGTCCAGTGGGCAAAGCGCTGCATCGCTTCGTCATCCAGGCCAGAGCCGTCGAGCACCACGGCCAGCGGGTTGCCGAAGTAGGGCGTGGCGGTGAAGACGTCGATCTGTTGGTAGGGGCGCTGTTTCATCACTGGGCTCCCGAGCGTGTTATTGGGTTTGGTACTCGCGGATCGCCTGCGCCAGCGCGGCGATGCCGGTGTTGATCTGCTCCACGCTGGCCGTCACGAAGGACAGCCGCAGTGTGCGGGCATCGGCATGGTCGGCATAGAAGGCCGCGCCGGGCACGAAGGCCACGTTCTTCTCCACGGCCTTGGGCAGCAGGCCCACGGCGTCCACGCCCTTGGGCAGGCGCGCCCACAGGAACATGCCGCCGGCCGGCCGGTTGAAGGTGAAATCCAGTCCGGCCATTTCTCGATCCAGCGCGGCCAGCATGGCCTCGCACTGCTGCTTGTACAGGGCGCGGATGGTGGGCACGTGGCGGTCGATGAAGCCGTTCTTCAGCACTTCGGAGACGATGCGCTGGTTGAAGCTGGGGGTGTGCAAGTCGGCGGCCTGTTTGGCCTGCAGCAGCTTGGGGTAGAGCGCCTTGGGCGCGACCAGGTAACCCAGGCGCAGGCCCGGCGCGAGGATCTTGGAGAACGAGCCGAGGTACACCGTGCCGTCGGGGTGGCGCGACGCCAATGACGGCGGCGGCGCGGCGTCGAACCACAGGTCGCCATAGGGGTTGTCCTCGATGATGGGCAGGCCGGCCTCCAACGCCACGGCGGCCACAGCTGCGCGGCGCGCCTCGGTCATGGTGCGGCCGGTGGGGTTCTGGAAATTGGGCAGCAGGTAGACAAAGCGCGCACGGTTTCCGGCGGCATCGCTTGCCTTGGCTTTAAGGTCGTCGGCATCTACGCCACTGTCGTCGCTGTCGACGCTCACCACCTGCGGCTCCATCGGCGTGAAGGCCTGCAGCGCGCCCAGGTAGGTGGGCGTCTCGACCAGGATGCGGCTGTCCGCGTCGATCAGGATCTTGGCCACCAGGTCCAGCCCCTGCTGGCTGCCGGTGGTGATCAGCACCTGATCCGGGCTGACCTGCATGCCCTGCTTGAGCAGGTCGTGGGCACCCCACTCGCGCAGCGGGCCGTAGCCTTCGCTGGCGGCGTACTGCAGCGAGGCCCGGCCATCGTGGGTGAGCACCTGCTGCGTGGCCT
>JAABRA010000069.1 GCA_011391155.1 Burkholderiales bacterium | reverse complement strand
GGCAGCACCTGGGGCAGCGTCGCGTACACCAGCACCCGGCCTTCGCCAACCCCGCGCACGCGCAAGGCAAACGCCGGACCTTCGGGCGCGTTTTCGATGGCCTCGGCAAACAGGCGCCCAAGCACGCCGCTGGTGTGCAGCGCCAGCGCCAGCGTGCCGGCAAAGGGCCCCAACCCGGCCATGATCAGCAGCAGCGCCGCCCAGACCAGTTCGGGGATGCTGCGCAGCGCATTCAGGATCAGGCGCGTGACCCCGCGCCAGCGGGCGCGGTCCTGCGCGTGCGTGCGGCTTGCGGGTAGCGCCAGCAGCAGGCCCAGCAGCGCCGCCAGCAGCGTGCCCAGGGCCGACATCGCCAGCGTCTCCAGCGTCGCGGGCAGCAGCTTGCCCAGAAACGCCGCGCTGGTCTCGGGCGCCAGCAGTTCGCCCAGGAAGCGGCCCATCTTGCGCAGGGCGTCGAGCGAAAAAAACTGGCCCCATCGCAGATCCAGCGTCCAGAAACTCAAGACCGTCAGCACGATCAGCCCAGCCACCCACCAGCAGGCCCGGCAGCGCGCGTCAAACAGCGGCGGCGGCAGCCGGAAGCGCTCGTTGGCAGCGGGAGGGCCAGAGCGGTTCATGGCCGCAGCGCCGGGCCGCCCCAAGCAAGGCCGCGCCCCCTCGGGGGGCAGAGAGGACACGAAGTGCCGAACGTGGGGGTCATATTTCTTACCCCAATGCCCGGCGCAGCGCCGCACTGGCGCGGTCGGCCAGCGCCACCAGGGCCATGAACACCAGCAGCATGGTCGCCACTTCGGAGCCGTTGAACATCTTCATCGACGCATCCATCATCTGGCCCAGCCCGCCGGCCCCGACAAAACCCAGCACGGCGGACGAGCGGATCGCGCACTCCCAGCGGTACACCGTGTAACTGGTCAGCTCGGCGCCGTTTTGCGGCAACAGCCCGTAGAAGAAAGCCTGCAGGCGTCCGCTGCCATTGCGCAGCAGGCTGGTGGTGGCATGGGCCTCGCCGCTCTCCAGGATTTCGCCATAGACCTTGCCGAGCATGCCGCCGTAGGTCAGGGCGATCGCCAGCACGCCCGCCGTGGGGCCCAGGCCCACCACGCGCACGAACACCAGCGCCCAGATCAGCTCGGGCACGCTGCGCAGCACGATCAGCAGGGCGCGCACCGCCTGGCGCAACAACGCCGGCATCACGGCCATGCGCCCGGTCAGGCCGGACACCGACAGCACCCGCACCGACAGCAGCGCCAGCGGAATCGCCAGCACCAGCGCCAGCGCGATGCCGGCCGTGGCCATGGCCACGGTGCGCCAGGTCTCGCGCGCCACCAGCGCCAGGAATTCAGGCTCCACCTTCGGCGGCAGGAAATCACCGAGAAAGCGCAGGGTGGGGTTCAGGCTGCCCGGCTCCAGCAGCACCCAGGGCTTGAACTCGCTGAGCACCAGCATCGGCCACAGCAGCACGCAGCCGACCGCTGCCCACGCCAGGCGCCCCAGCCAGGCCGGATCATGCCGGGCGGCGGCCTGCACAGGGAGGTTGGAGGCGCGCATGGCAGCGGGTTTCAATGATGCAGGCCGGTTCAACGGCAGTGCATGACCGCCGGCGGGGAGGCCGTGGCGGGCGTATCCGTCATCACCGGGGCCGGGCCGGTCATTTCGTCCAGGTGCTGCGCATACAGCGCGCGCAGGCGTTCCGGCGTGACCTGCGCGGCCGGCAGGTCGAAAGCCAGTTCGCCCTCGCGCAGGCCGATGATGCGGGGGAAATGCGCCAGCGCCATCTCGACATGGTGCAACGTGGTCACCAGCGTGGCACCGCGCTCGCGCGCCGCCTGCGTGAGCGCGGCGATGGCCTGCACGGCGCGCATCGGGTCCAGGGCAGAAAGGGGCTCGTCCACCAGAAAAAGGGAAGCCTCGGCCACCAGCGCGCGCGCCAGGCCTACACGCTGGCGTTCGCCGCCGGAGAGGCGGTCCACCCGCTCGAACAGCTTGTCCGACAGGTCGAAGTGCGCCAGGGCGGCATCGGCCATCGCGATGGCGCTGGGATAGAACAGGCTGCGCAGGCTCTGCCCCAGGCCGATGTGCGGCAGCCGCCCGGCCAGCACGGCGGTGACCACCCGCTGGCGCGGCGGCAGCGGCGGCACTTGCGGCGCCAGGAACAGGCTGCCGCGCAGACGGTGCAGGTCCGCGCGGGGCAGGGTCCACGGATAACGGTCGTCCAGGGCCAGTGCGCCGGCCGAGGGTGCCAGCGCGCAGGCCAGCAGGTGCAGCAGCGTGGTCTTGCCCGCGCCCGACGGGCCGATCACCGCGATCTGCTCGCCGGCGGCGACGTCGAGGCTCAGGGCGCGCAACGCTGGCGGCGCACCGTGGCGCGCCGCCGGGTGGCGGCCGGAACAGGCTTGCAGCGTGATTTTCATACGAAATGAGCCTTAACCCAGTGTGGAATGGTCATTCCCAGCTATCACATCAATAGTCGCCACATATTAAAATACGCTACGGGCCGGGTTGCGATGGACTCACTTCAGCAGGCCGGCGCTGCGCGCCGCCGCTTCGATGCCCTTGTAGTTGTCCACCTTGGTCGGCACGAACCGGGTGGCGCGCTGCAGGTCGAGGATGGCCTTGCCTTCGGGCGTGGCGGGGCTCAGGTCGAGGAAAGCCTTCGCGAGCTTGTCCTTTGTGGCGGCCGGCATGTCGGCGTGCACGGTCCAGTTGTAGTCGTAATAGGACGGGGTGGTGTAGAACACCCGCACCCGGGTGGTGTCGACCTTCTTGTCCGCCACGAACTTGTCCCATACCGAGATGTTCAGCGCGCCAGCGTCCACCTTGCCGGCAGCCACGGCGGCAATCGTGGCGTCGTGCGCGCCGGAGTAGGCCACGCGCTTGAAATCCTTGTCCGGATCCACCTTGGCTTCCAGCAAAAAGCTGCGCGGCATCAGGTGGCCCGAGGTGCTGGACTGCGAGCCAAAGCTCACGTTCTTGCCCTTCAGGTCGGCCAGTGTCTTGATAGTGGGGTCGGTGGTGATGAAGACCGACTTGAAGGTCTCGTCTTCGGCGCGCTGCACCAGCGGCACGGCCTTGCCACCCGAACGCACGTTGGCCTGCACAAACGTGAAGCCGCCGAACCAGGCCATGTCGACCTGCTTGTTGGCCAGCGCCTCCACCGAAGCAGCGTAGTCGGTCACCGGGGTGAACTCGACCCTCATGCCCAGGCGGTTCTCCAGGTACTTGACCAGCGGGCCGGCCTTGCGCGCCAGCTCGGTTGGCGACTCGTCGGGAATGGCGGTGAACCGGAACACCGCCTGCGCAGCGGCGTGGCCGGCAAAGGCCAGCAGGGCGGCGGCCATGAGTGACCGTGCAAGACGGGAAACCGGAACGACAAGCATGAAAAGCCCTTCAGGCAGGAAAAAGTCGGCCCATTAAACCCCAGACCGGCAATCCCCTGCTAGCAGCGCGCCTGCTACATTGCGCCATGCCTTCAACCGCCGTCCAAGCCCCCTGCCCCGCATCGCCGCCCCGCTCCCCGCGCTTCGTGCAGCTGCACCACGAAGACCAGGCTGCGGTGCGCGAAGAACTGCTGCGCGGCCTGACGGCGCCGGCGGCCTTCACCGCACCCAAGTACCTCTACGACGCCCTGGGCTCGCGCCTGTTCGACGCCATCACCGAGTTGCCCGAGTACTACCCCACGCGCACCGAAGCGGCGATCTTTTCGGCCCACGCCAGTGACATGGCCGCGCACGTGCCGGCCGGCGCAACCCTGGTGGACCTGGGCGCGGGCAACTGCCAGAAAGCAGCGCGGCTGTTCGAGGTCTTCAGGCCAAAGCGCTACGTGGCCGTGGATATCTCGGCAGACTACCTGCGTGACGCCCTGGATGCGCTGCAGCGGCAACATCCGGCGCTGGACATGGTCGGCGTGGGCATGGATTTCTCGCACTCGCTGGCGCTGCCGCCCGAAGCCCGGGGCGACGCCGCGCCGGCAGGCAGCGACGCCAACCCCGTGCTGATGTTTTATCCGGGCTCCAGCATCGGCAACTTCACCCCCGACGCCGCGCAAACCTTCCTGCGCGAGGCCCATGGCGCCTGCCTGCGCGGCGGCGCCGGGGGCGGCCTGCTGATCGGCGTGGACCGGGTCAAGCCCGCCAGCCTGCTGGAGCCGGCTTATGACGACGCGCTGGGCGTGACCGCGGCCTTCAACCGCAACCTGCTGCCGCGCATCAACCGGCTGACGGGCGCCGACTTCCAGCTTGCCGACTGGCGGCATGTGGCGCTGTTCAACAGCGCCGAATCGCGCATCGAGATGCACCTGGAGGCGCTGCGCGCCGTCACGGTGCGCTGGCCCGGCGGCGAGCGCTCTTTTGCAAGCGGCGAGCGCATCCACACGGAAAATTCGTACAAATGGCAGGAGGCGGACTTCGCAGCGCTGCTGCGCTCTGCCGGCTTCACGTCGACACAGGTCTGGACCGATGCGCGCGGCTGGTTCTCGGTGTTCTGGGCGCAGACCTGAGGGCGGATCGATGTCGCAAAAGAACTTCGTTATCAATAGCTGACAATGACCCTCCGACGCTGGGAAGAGGTCGAAAAAGCTTGAAATTGGGGTCTCAGGCCGTCCCGGCGCCTACCGCACAGCTGCGAAAGCCCGCAAAGAGGTCGTTGCGCTCGGGCGTGAAGAAGTTGCGGTATTTCGGGTGGGCCATGCGCGGTGATGTGGCCGCGCTGGCGCCGCGCAACACCCGACGGGTGCCGAACCACGGCGCGGAATAGTCGCGGTACGGGTGCGGCATGAAACCCGGGAAGGGCTCGAACGCGCTGGCGGTCCATTCCCAGACCCGTCCCCAGCTGAAGGGCGGCAACGGCGCTGGCGGCCCCGCCATCGCGGCGTTTTCCCATTCGGCTTCCGTCGGCAGGCGCCGGCCCGCCCAGCAGCACCAGGCATCGGCCTCCCACCAGCTCACATGGGTGGCCGGGTGGTGGCCCGCCAGCCGCACCGGCTGGCCAAAACGACTTTGCAGCACCGCACCCGAACCGCCGAAA
>JAABRA010000068.1 GCA_011391155.1 Burkholderiales bacterium | reverse complement strand
AAGGATGGGGTTGCGGCGGTTGTCCCTTTGCGCCCGATGGGCTTGACGCCGGTATTCGACACCATGCCGGGCCGCGACACCGCCGCGCCTTCCAGCATCCGCCTGCTGGTGCCGGACGATGCGGCCGCCTACCGTGCGCTGCGCCTGCGCGCGCTGCGCGAGCATCCCGACGCCTTTACCTCCAGCTTTGAGGAGGAAGACCTTCGGCCCCTCGGCTGGTCCGAGGCGCGCCTGCGCCCGGATCCGACGCGCCCGCATGACTTCTTCCTGGGCGCGTTTCTGCAAGGCGCGCTGGTGGGCATGGTCGGCCTGCAGGGCCGCTACCGGGCCAAGGAGCGGCACAACGCCAGCGTCGTGGGGATGTTCGTGGCCCCGGAGGCCGGCGGGCTGGGGTTGGGCAGGGCCTTGATGCAGGACCTGCTGGGGCGCGCCCGCGCCCTGCCGGCGCTGGAACAGCTGGACCTGACGGTGACGCAGGGCAATGACCAAGCGCAGGCCCTTTATGCGCACTGCGGGTTTACGGTGTTCGGCGTCCTGCCGAATGCCCTCCAGCTGGACGGCCGTTATTTCGCCAAGGTGCACATGATTCTGCCGCTGCGCTGAGCGCTGCCGGTGGCGCGCGGGGTGCCTGATCCTGTGCCGCATACGGGTTTGCGTTCAAGCGTAGAACAAGGCGCGAAGCCGATGACCGTGCTGCAGCACGGCGAGGCGAAGCAACGCAGTTAACCGTTTGAAGGCGAATCCGTATCAGCGCTGCCAGGCCGGCAATTGCCAGTTGCGCCAGAGCGCCAGGCCGCGCAGGCCGGCCGTCACCACCAGGCAGGCCAGCAGGGCCGCCCAGCCGGGGGCCTGGGCCTGCAACAGGCCGATGTAGGTCCAGCCGCCGGCGAACGCGCAGACGGCGTAGGGCCGGTGGTCGCGGAAAGCGGTAGGAATTTCGTTGCAGACCATGTCGCGCAGCACACCGCCGAACACGCCCGTCACCAAGCCCATCAGCACCGCCACCAGGGCCGGCAGACCGGTGTCCAGTGCGCGGTCCACCCCGACGGCCGTGAACAGGCCGAGTCCCAGCGCGTCAGGCCACTGAATGGCCTTTTCCGTGGGTTCGAAGTGGCGGTTGCGCATGAACAGCATGGCGGCCACGCACAGCAGCAGCAGGCCCCAGAGCCAGTCCACATGGCGCACCCAGAAAAAAGGCCGCTGGTCCAGCAGCAGGTCGCGCAGCGTGCCGCCGCCAAACGCGGCCAGGAAAGCCACCACGCACACGCCCACGGCGTCCAGTCGTTTGCGCGCGGCCTCCATCAGCCCGGACAGGGCGAAAGCCACCGTGGCCGATAGCTCCAGCAACAGCCGCAGCGCCTCGCCCCAGGATTGAATGCCATACATGCGGTGATTGTCGCCCGAAGCGCGCCTGCTGCCCGGGCGGGGTAACATCGCCGCTCCCCGGGTTTCGCCCCGGACCATCGCCCGGAGCCCCAGCGCCTTCAGGCCTGAAAGACACGCCATCGTGAGTTTCCCGCTGATCACCGATCCGTACTTCTACGTCGTCTCGATCCCCGCCGTGCTGCTGCTGGGCATCAGCAAGAGCGGTTTCGGCGCGGGCTTCGGCTCGCTGGCCGTGCCGATGATGGCGCTGGCCGTCACGGTGCCGCAGGCGGCCGCCATCCTGATGCCGGTGCTGCTGGTGATGGACCTGCTGGGCATGGCGGCCTTTCGCAATGATTTCGACAGAGAGCTGCTGAAGTTCCTGCTGCCCTTCGGCCTGCTGGGCATCGTGGCCGGCGCCCTGCTGTTCAAGGTGCTGGAGCCCAAGGTGGTGGCCGGCATCGTGGGCGGCTTCACGCTGCTGTTCCTGGCGCAGCGCCTGCTGTTTCCGCCCAGGCCTGACAGCGCCCCGCCGCCGCGCTGGGCCGGCGCGCTGCTGACCGCCACCTCGGGCTTCACCAGCTTCATTGCGCATGCGGGCGGCCCGCCGATCAACGCCTACGTGATTCCGCTGAAGTTGCAGCCGATGCTGTTCACCGGCACCATGGCCTTCTTCTTTTTCTTCATCAACCTCGCGAAGTGGATTCCCTACGCCTGGCTGGGCCTGCTGGACACGCGCAATTTCGCCACGTCACTGGTGCTGCTGCCGCTGGCCCCCGTGGGCGTCTGGGTAGGCGTGCGCATTGCCCGGCGCATCGACCCGGTGCTGTTCTACCGGTTCATCTATGTCGGCATGGCGCTCACGGGCGCCAAGCTGCTGTCAGACGCGTTTCGCTGAATGGTCCTGAATCCATAGCGAACTTGGACCATTTCACGCTGGGAAGCGGTTGATTTGATCGAATAGTCAGCGGGAACGCTCCGGGGCGATGCCGGCAGGCGAACTGGCCGCCTGCCGCTCCCGCTCGGCGCGTTCCTGCGCCATCTGCGCCTCCAGCTGCGCGCGGCCCTGCTTGGCCACGGCGATCAGCCGGGCACGGTCCCTGGTGTGCGGGTACATCTGCTCCAGCAGTGCCAGGTTGTGCGTGCGAAAGCGGCCGACAGTCACCTGGATTTCTTCAGGTTTCTGGCCCATCAGCTCCAGCACGCAGGCCGCGCTGGCGAGGCTGGACTCGAACACCTCGCGCTGCACGCGGCTCACGCCCCGGTCGCGCAGGCCGTTCCAGTGCGTCACGTCGCGGGCGCGGGCGACCAGCGCCAGGTGGGGAAAGTGCTCGCGCGCCAGGTCCACGATGGCCAGCGACTGCCCGATATCGTCCACCGCCACCACCAGGATGCGGGCCTGGGCCGCGCCCGCGGTGCGCAGCAGGTCGAGCCGCGTGGCGTCGCCGTAGAACACCCGGTAGCCGAAGGCGCGCGCCGCCTCGATCATCTCGGCGTCATGGTCCAGCACCGTGGCCGCAACGCCCTGCGCCGACAGCATGCGCCCGATGATCTGGCCGTAGCGCCCGAAGCCCGCGATGATGATGGGCGCGTCCTGCGGCTCCGAAATCTCTTCGAGCACCGGCAGGTTGCAGTTCGCATAACGCGGCAGCAGCAGCCGGTCCACGGCCAGCAGCAACAGCGGGCTGAGCAGCATCGACAACGCCACCGCGCCGATCAGCAGCGACGCGACCTCGGGCGAAAACACCCGGGCGCCGGCGGCGGCCTGGAACACCACGAAGGCGAACTCGCCGCCCTGCGCCAGCAGCAGCGTGAACACCGGCCGGTCCTGGAACGGCAGCTGCATGGCGCGCGACAGCGCGTAAATCACCGCCAGCTTGATGGCCATGAAGCCCAGCAGGATGGCGGCCATGACGCCGGGCATCGCGATCAGCACGCCGAAGTCGATGCGCATGCCCACGGCGATGAAAAACAGCCCCAGCAGCAGGCCCTTGAAGGGCTCGATGTCGGTTTCCAGCTCCCGCCGGTATTCGCTGTCGGCCAGCAGCACGCCGGCCAGGAAGGCGCCCAGCGCCATCGACAACCCCAGGCCCTGCATCAGCAGGGCAATGCCCACCACCAGCAGCAGCGCCGCGGCCGTGAACACCTCGGAGGTTTTGCTGCGCGCGATCCAGCGCAGCGCCGGGCGCAGCAGCAGGCGCCCGCCCAGGATGACGCCGCCCACGATGACTATGACTTTGATAGCTTCCCACGACCGGTTGATGCTGGGAAGAACCTGATTTGAGCCGGAAATCCCGTCCACCAGGCCGCCCAGCAGCGGCAGCAGGGCCAGGATCGGAATCGCGGCGACGTCCTGGAACAGCAGGATCGAAAAGCCCGACTGCCCGCTGGAGGTGCGCAGCAGGTTGCGCTCCTGCATCACCTGCAGCGATATCGCCGTGGACGACAGGGCCAGCCCCAGCGCCGCAACCACCGCCGTGGGCCAGGCCACGCCCAGCGCCATGGCCACGCCGGCCAGCGCCGCGGCACAGCCCAGCACCTGCGCGCTGCCCCAGCCAAAGATCGGCCGGCGCAGGCTCCACAGGCGGCGCGGCTCCAGCTCCAGCCCGACCAGGAACAACATCAGCACCACGCCGAACTCGGCAAAGTGCAGGATGTCGTCAACGTTGCGCACCAGCCCCAGCCCCCACGGGCCGATCGCCATGCCGGCCGCCAGGTAGCCGATGATGGCGCCCAGGCCCAGCGCGCGTGACAGCGGCACGGCAATCACCGCGGCGGCCAGGTAGATGAAGCTGTTGAGCAGCCAGGCGGGCGTGTGTTCCATGCCGTTAACATACCTGAAAACCCGTTTGGGCCCGGGTCGGGCCCAAGCGGGTCCGGTGCATCATTTGCAGGAGATTCCCATGCCAGTCATCGTCGTTGCCAATCCCAAGGGAGGCGCGGGCAAGTCCACGCTGGCCACCAACGTGGCGGGTTACCTGGCGGCGCAGGGCCACGCCGTGATGCTCGGCGACGCCGATCGCCAGCAGTCCACCCGGCTGTGGCTCGGCCTGCGCCCCGCTGCGGCGCGGCGCATCGCCAGCTGGGACGTGAGCCCCGATCTGACCGCGCGCCCGCCCAAGGGCACCAGCCATGTGGTGCTCGACACCCCCGGCGGCCTGCACGGCAAGCGCTTCAAGGAAATGGTGCGCCTGGCCGACAAGGTGATCGTGCCGCTGCAGCCCAGCATCTTTGACATCTTCGCCACCCGTGCTTTCCTCGATGAGCTGGCCGAGTACCGCCACGCCGGGCGTCTGAAGGTGGGCCTGGTCGGCATGCGGGTTGACGCACGCACCATCGCCGCGGACCAGTTACGCGAGTTTGTCGACGGCCTGGGCCTGCCGGTGCTGGGTTATCTGCGTGACACCCAGAACTACGTGCACCTGGCCGCACGCGGACTCACGCTGTTCGACGTGGCGCCGGGCCGGGTCGAGAAAGACCTGGCGCAGTGGCAGGACCTGTGTCGCTGGCTGGACACGCCCTGAACCGCCACCCCGCTACAGTGCCGTCATGAAAACCTTCCAGACCCTCAAGGAGCTGGCCGCCTGCGCGGGCCAGGATGTCGCCACCAGCGACTGGATCACCATCACGCAGGAGCAGGTCAACCAGTTTGCCGAGGCCACGGGCGACCACCAGTGGATTCACGTCGACGTGGAAAAGGCCAAGAAGGGCCCGTTCGGCGGGCCGATTGCGCACGGGTTCCTGACGCTGTCGCTGCTGCCGCGTTTCTTCGAGTCCAGCATCGAGGTGGTCGAATCGGCCATGGGCGTGAACTACGGGCTCAACAAGGTGCGCTTCATCGCGCCCGTGCCGGTGG
>JAABRA010000067.1 GCA_011391155.1 Burkholderiales bacterium | reverse complement strand
TGCGAAAACAGCATGCGCCATTGTAGGCAGGCCGCTCCCCGGCCGTGGGCGGGCTGGGCGTGCGGCGCGAGCAGCTGAAAAAATTTGTCTGACAATGCCCGCATGACCGACACCGCTCCCACCGCTCCCCGCGCCACCCTGCTGCTGGTGGACGGCTCCAGCTACCTCTACCGAGCCTTCTTTGCCGGCGGCGACGCCATGAGCACCACCTTGCCCGATGGCACGGTGCAGAAAACCGGCGCCATCCGCATCCTCATCAACATGATGCAAAAGCTGCTGAAGGACCACCCCGCCGCCTACGCCGCCTGCGTGTTCGACGCCAAGGGCCCCACCTTCCGCGACGCTATCTACCCCGAGTACAAGGCCCAGCGCAGCCCCATGCCCGACGACCTGCGCAGCCAGATCGCACCGATTCACGAAGTGGTGCGGCTCATGGGCTGGCCGGTGCTCGACGTGCCCGGCGTGGAGGCCGACGACGTGATCGGCACCCTGGCCGTGACCGCCGCCGCGCAAGGCATCGAAGTCATCATCTCCAGCGGCGACAAAGACCTGGCCCAGCTGGTCAACGAACGCATTGCCATCATCGACACCATGAGCGGCAAGGTGCGCGATCTCGCTGGGGTGGAGGCCGAATTCGGCGTGCCCGCGCGGCTCATGCTCGACTACCAGATGCTGGTGGGCGATCAGGTCGACAACGTGCCGGGCGTGCCAGGGGTTGGTCCCAAAACCGCCGTGAAACTGCTACAGGAATACGGCTCGGTGGATTCCCTGATCGCCAACGCCGACCAGATCAAAGGCGCCGTGGGAGAGAAACTGCGCAAGGCCCTGGACTGGCTGCCCACCGGTCGCCAGCTGCTCACCATCAAGACCGACTGCGATCTCAACGGCTGGGTGCCCAACCTGCCCGCGCTGGAGGCGATCCGCATCGGCGAACCGCAAACCGCCGCGCTCAAGACCTTTTACGAAACCTATGGCTTCAAGGGGCTGGCACGCAATGCCGATGCTGCCTCCGCTGCGCCGCCCAAAGCCCCGGTGGCCACCGCGTCAGCCGAGCCAGGCCTGTTTGACGATGCGCCGCCGGTCGCGCCTGCCGCCTCGGCGGTGCGTTACGACACCATCCTCACCTGGGAAGCCTTCAGCACCTGGCTGGCGCGGCTGCAAGCGGCCGAGCTGGTGGCGGTGGACACCGAAACCACTTCGCTTGACGAAATGGTGGCGCAGATCGTGGGCATCAGCTTCAGCGTGACACCTGGCGAAGCCGCCTACATTCCGTTGCGCCATGCCGGGCCCGACGCACCCGCGCAGCTGCCATTCGACGAGGTGCTGGCCCAGCTGAAGCCCTGGCTGGAAAACCCGGCCAAGTACAAACTCGGCCAACACATCAAATACGACCGCCACGTGTTCGCCAACCACGGCATCGAAGTGCAGGGCTACGCGCACGACACCATGCTGCAAAGCTATGTGCTCGAAGTGCACAAGCCGCACGGGCTCGCCAGCCTTGCCGAGCGGCACCTCGGCCGCAGTGGCATCAGCTACGAAGACCTGTGCGGCAAAGGGGTGCACCAGATTCCTTTTGCGCAGGTGGATGTGCCCAAAGCCGCCGAGTATTCCTGCGAAGACAGCGAGCAGACGCTTGGCGTACACCGCGTGCTGTGGCCTCAACTTCAAGCCGATGACAAATTGCGGTTCATTTACGAGCTGGAAATCGCCAGCAGCGAGGCGCTTTACCGCATCGAGCGCAACGGCGTGCTGATTGACGCGCCCACGCTGGCCAAACAAAGCCACGAGCTGGGTCAGCGCATCCACGCGCTGGAGCAGCAGGCCTACGACATCGCGGGCCAGCCCTTCAACCTGGCGTCGCCCAAACAGTTGGGCGAAATCTTCTTTGACAAGCTCGGTCTGCCGGTGGTCAAGAAAACCGCCACCGGCGCCCGCAGCACCGATGAAGAGGTGTTGGAAAAGCTGGCCGAAGACTACCCGCTGCCCGCCAAAATTCTGGAGCACCGCAGCCTCTCCAAGCTCAAGGGCACCTACACCGACAAGCTGGCCCAGCTCGCCAACCCGCGCACTGGCCGCGTGCACACGCATTACGCGCAGGCCGTGGCCGTTACCGGGCGCCTCTCCAGCAACGAGCCCAATCTGCAGAACATCCCCATCCGCACCGCCGAAGGCCGCAGGGTGCGCGAGGCATTCGTGGCTCCGGCGGGCAGCCTGATCGCCAGCGCTGATTATTCGCAGATTGAGTTGCGCATCATGGCCCACCTCAGCGGCGACGCGGCCCTGCTCAAAGCCTTCCACGAAGGCATCGACGTGCACCGCGCCACCGCAGCCGAGGTGTTCGGCATCACGCCGGCGGAGGTCAGCAACGAACAGCGCCGCTACGCCAAGACCATCAACTTCGGCCTGATCTACGGCATGGGGACGTTTGGTCTGGCCAAGTCGCTGGGCATTGAAAACGCGGCCGCCAAAACCTACATCGACCGCTACTTCGACCGTTTCTCGGGCGTCAAGCAATACATGGACGACACCCGCGCCCAGGCCAAGGCCCAGGGCTATGTGGAAACCGTGTTTGGCCGCCGCCTGGTGTTGCCCGGCATCCAGAACGAAAAAGGCGCCCGCCTCGCCGGGCTGGAGCGCCAGGCCATCAACGCGCCCATGCAGGGCACCGCGGCCGACCTCATCAAACTGGCCATGGTGGCAGTGCAAAAGGCGCTGGATGAGCAAGAACGCGGCACCAAAATGATCATGCAGGTGCACGACGAACTGGTGTTCGAAGTGCCGCAGGCCGAGGTGGACTGGCTCCAGACCGAGATTCCCCGCCTGATGGCCGGCGTGGCCGAACTCCAGGTGCCGCTGCTGGCCGAGGTGGGCGTGGGGCCGAACTGGGAGCAGGCGCATTGAGATTGGCCCACCCCCGCGCCGCCTGCGGCGTCACCCCCGAGGGGGCAACACCTGCGGCCGGGCGGAGCCCGTTCCGCGGTGTTCTGGGTGGGGGCACTTCTTTTGTCGCTGGGTTTGTTCGCCCGTTCAGCACAGGCCACCCGGCAAACCTAGAATGCGCCTGTGACCCACATCCTCAACGCCGACCTCCATTGCCACTCCGTCGTCTCCGACGGCACCCTCACGCCCGAGTCCCTGGCGCCGCGCGCCAAGGCCAATGGCGTCGAGCTCTGGGCGCTCACCGACCACGACGAGATCGGCGGACAGGACCGCGCCATCGCTGCCGCGCGGCAGGCGGGCCTGCCCTACCTGACCGGCGTGGAGGTGTCGGTCACCTTCGCCAACGTCACGGTACACATCATTGGCCTGGGCTTTGACCACACCGACCCGGCGCTGGTCGCGGGCCTGAAGCAGACGCGCGGCGGGCGCGAAGAACGGGCACGCGACATGGGCGCCGACCTGGCCAAGGTGGGCATCCCAGGTGCCTACGAAGGCGCCATGAAGTACGTCGGCAACCCCGAACTGATCTCGCGTTCACATTTCGCGCGCTACATCGTCGAAGCCGGTTTCTGCACCGACACCAACGCCGTGTTCCGCAAGTACCTGGCCGAAGGAAAACCCGGGTTCGTGCCCCATCGCTGGGCCAACCTGGGCGATGCCGTGGGCTGGATCACCGGCGCGGGCGGTGTGGCCGTGGTGGCCCACCCAGGGCGCTACAAGTTCACCGCCAACGAAGAGTTCGCGCTGTTCACCGAGTTCAAGGCGCACGGCGGCCAGGGCGTCGAGGTGGTCACCGGCGCGCACGGCCAGGCCGACTACGTGAAATACGCCGAGTTCTGCCGCGAGTTTGATTTGCTGGCCTCGCGCGGCAGCGACTTCCACAGCCCGGAAGAAAGCCACACCGATCTGGGCAAGCTGCCCGATCTGCCGGGCGGCGTGACCCCGGTGTGGGAATTGCTGGAAGCCCGCGTCCATTGATGGACATGCGGCTCGGCGGCCAAGGCGCCCGCGTCACGGCGGGCATTGCTTTTCTGGTCACTGCGATGGCCTGCTTCGCGGTGCTGGACACGGCCGTCAAGTACGTGGGGGCGTTGATCTCCATCCTGGTGGCGGTGTGGTTCCGTTATGCGTTCCAGGCGGTGGCGGTGACCGCCATCATGCTGCCTATGCGCGGTCGCGAGCTGTTCCTGACCAGCCATCCCAGGTTCCAGGTGCTGCGCGGCCTGCTCTTGCTGGCGGTGAGCGTGCTGTCGTTTTTGAGCGTGCAGTTCATGCCGGTCGGCGAGTTCACGGCGTTCGTGATGACCACGCCGCTGGTCGTGACCCTGTTCGCCGCCCTGTTCCTGAAAGAACAAGTCTCTCCGCTGCGCTGGACCCTGGTCGGCGGCGGTTTTCTGGGGGCCTTGCTGGTGGTGCAACCGGGCGGCGCCACCATCGGCTGGGCCAGCCTGCTGCCATTGCTGATGGTGCTCATTTACGCCTGGTTCCAGATCCTCACCAGCCAGATGGCACGCACCGAAGACCCGATGACCCTGCACTTCTACACCGGGTGGGTGGGCGCACTGGTGAGCACCGCCGCGCTGCCGCTGGTTTGGCAGGCCATTCCCGACGTGAAGACCCTGGCGCTGCTGAGTCTGATCGGCTTGATGGGCACGGTGGGCCACTTCCTGCTGATCCTGGCCTTTGCGCGTGCACCCGCCTCCACACTCACCCCTTATCTCTACGCCCAGATCGCCTTCGCCATGTTCTGCGGCTGGCTGGTCTTTGACCACGTCCCGGGTGCGCTGGAGTTGACCGGTGTCGCCCTGATCGTGGTTTGTGGTCTGTCGGCAAGCCGGCTCACCGCGCGAGAAAACCAGCGCCTGCTGACACCGCCAGAAGGCTGAGGGGGGCCCCCAAGCGTTTTCCCACCTGCGGTGTGAATCCGGGGCTGCGCCGCTGCGCCGCTGCGCGGATCGTGCAACAGCGCACAATCACGCCATGTCTCAGTATTTCGAAGTCCATCCCGACAACCCGCAACCGAGACTCCTCAAGCAGGCGGTGCAGCTGCTGGAGCGCGGCGGCGTGCTCGCTGTGCCCACCGACTCCAGCTATGCGTTGGTGTGCCAACTCGATGACAAGGCAGCCGCCGACCGCTTGCGCCGCATCCGTCAGGTGGACGACAAACACCACTTGACCCTGCTCTGCCGAGACCTGAGCGAACTCGCCAGCTACGCCAAGGTGGACAACCGACAGTACCGGCTGCTGAAACTGGCCACGCCAGGGCCGTACACCTTCATTTTGGA
>JAABRA010000066.1 GCA_011391155.1 Burkholderiales bacterium | reverse complement strand
CTGCTGCGCCACCTCCAGGGCCGCCGGCATCAGGTGTTCAGGCTCCACCACGCGATCCAGAAAGCCGGACGTCAGTGCGCCCTGCGGATTGAACATCTCGGCGTTGATCACACTGCGCTGGAATGCGGCCGGGCTCAGGCGGTCGCGCGCCAGCAGGATTCCCACGTGGTGCATCGTCATGCCGATCTGCACCTCGTTGAGGCCGATGGAAAAATCCCCGGCCACGCCCAACCGGTAGTCGGAAGCCAGCAGCAGAAACGCCCCCTTGGCCACCGCGTGCCCGCTACAGGCCGCGATGACCGGCTGCGGGTGTGCCAGCATGCGCCGGGTCAACGCGGACCCCGCCGAGACCAGGGCGATGGCGCTCTCGGGCCCCTTCATCATGACCTTGAGGTCGTAGCCGCCTGAAAAAATCCCCGGCTGCCCGGTCACGATCACGATCGCCCGCGCGGCCTGCGCCTGGTCCAACGCCGCGTTGAATTCAGCGATCACCTCGGGCGACAGGGCATTGACCTTGCCGTTGCTCAAAGTCAGCGTCGCGATGCCGTCGTTCAGTGCGTACTTCACCAGATCGTTCATGGGAGTTCCTGTAGTGCGAATGGAGACACAGTTTACCCATGCGGCCATCGCCTGGCGTCCAGCTGCGGATCGCGGTCGAGCCCCTCAGGGCCATGACGGGCCTCAGCGCCGACGCGCGATGAGCCACTGAAACGCCTGCTGCGCCGCGCTGGGGGTGGTGTGGATCTCGCGCTCGCTGGCCACTGTCTCGAAACCAGGCGCCAGCAGCGCCGTGAGTTCCGCCTCGCTGTAGCGTTTCACGTCGAGCTGGCTGCATTGCTGCGGGCCGTCGGGGGCGAAGGTGGCGACGATCAGGTGGCCGCCGGGACGCACGCAGCGATTCGCTTGCGCCACGTAGGCGGCGCGCTGGGCGGGGTCGGTCAGGAAATGCAGCACGGCGCGGTCGTGCCAGAGGTCGAAGCCGGATTCGGGTAATGCGAGTTGCGTCACATCGCCGGCCTGCCACAACACGCTGGCGCAGGCCGCCGCGCCAAAACGCGCCTCCAGGCGGGTGCGCAGGTGCGCCAGCGCCGTGGCCGAAAGATCGAGCAGCGTCAGCGCGTGGTAGCCGCGCGCCAGCAGGTCGTCGGCCAGACTGGATTCGCCGGTACCCACGTCGATGATGCGCGCGGACGTGTCATCCGCCGTCATCTGCGATATCCAGTGCAGCGAGCGCTCCAGGTGCGGCCGGTACCAGCTCACACCGACGGGCTTGCCCGCGGCGTTGCCATGCTGCTGGTACACCGCGTCCCAATGGGCGCTGTTGCTCTTCAGGGGGCTGTTGATCATGGGTGTCCTTTCAGGGGGTGAACCAGGCATCAGAAGACCAGGACCTTGTCAGCTTCCGCCGTCCAGTCGGCGAGCTGCGCCAGCGTGGAGCGCTTCGCGCCCTCGATCAGGTCCGACTCGGTCAGTCCACGGGCATCCATGCAGGTGCCGCACAGGCCGACCTCGCCCTTGCGCAGGACCTTGCCCAGCATCAACTGCACGTTGTAGTACCCCTCGGGTACTTTTTGCCCGGCCTTGGCGCAACCCACGGCGTCGGCCATCAGGAACAGGCGGACCTGCTGGCCCTCCCGGTTGGCCAGCGTGCCAGCCAGGCGCAAGGCGTTGTAGGCGCGCTCGTTGCCGTAGGGCGCGTCGTTCACGATGAAGAGCAGGGATTGCATGACAGACCTCCTGGGGAAGATTGCTGGGATGGAGTGCGGATCAGACGCCGCGTTTCCCGTGCGCCACCGAACTCTGCGTGGGGAAGAAGGGGGCGCAGCCAAGGTCCACGAACGCCAGAAAATCGTCCATGGCCGTGACGGCCGCGTCTTTGGCCGCTGACGGGGTGACGGTCGAGGACGCCGGTAACAGGCCGGCGACGGCCGTGGCGCGCCGGCAGGGGGTCGGGAAACGGGGCATGATAGTCAACCCTTCCATTGAATCAATATTCAACGATATTATTGAATATGCAGGACCCGCTGTCTACCCCTGATCACCCCGCAGGTGTCAAACCGGCGCTGTTCGAGCAGTTCGCGCGCATCGGTCGCGCCATGGCGCACGGCCAGCGGCTGGAACTGCTGGAACTGCTGGCCCAGGCTGAAACCCCGGTGGACGCCCTGGCGCGCACCATGAACCTGCCCATCGCCAACGTGTCGCAGCATCTGCAGCAGCTCAAGCAGGCCGGGCTGGTGCAGGCCCGGCGCGAGGGTCGCTCCATCATTTACCGGCTGGCCAGCGCCCGCGTGGTGGATCTGCTGACCCAGATGCAGGCTGTGGCCCAGGACACCCTGGGCGAAGTGGACGCGCTGGTGCAAGGCTGCCTGGCGCCGCAGGACGCGCTGGAACCCGTACCGCTGGCGGAGGTGATGCAGCGCGCGCAGGACGGGCTGGTGACGATCATCGACGTGCGCCCGCCGCATGAGTTCGCCGCCGCCCACCTGCCCGGCGCCATCAACCTGCCGCTGGCCGACCTGGCGCAGCGCCTGGGTGAATTGCCAGCCGGCCGCGCCGTGGTGGCCTACTGCCGGGGCCGCTATTGCGTGCTGGCCTTCGAAGCCGTGGCCCGGTTACGCCAGGCGGGCTTCGAGGCCCGCCGCATCGAGGATGGCATGCCCCGCTGGATCGCCGAGGAACGGACGCTGGAGGGGGCGCGGACCCGCTACGGGGGCGATAATCCGGCTTGAGACACTCTCACAACGATAGCTAAGAATGACCTATCGATGCTGGGATAAGGCCAATTTGGCTTGAAACTCTCTGGTAAAGGGGGTTCCGGAACCTTCTGGCGGACGCAGCGTCCGTTGGCGCGCGAGGCACGAAGCCATGGATTCCCGCCCCCTCGATCGGAGCCGAGGGCAGGCTCCGCGGGAATGACACCGGAGCGGGAATGACAGAAGAACCCCGACGGCCCCAAAGCCGGTCGCCTCACAGCATCCGCTTGAGCATGCCGATGACCTGCTCGAAACGCGCGCCGTAGGGCGGATAGAACAACGAGCCGACGCCCAGGCGCGACTGCACCAGCACGCCTTTCTCATGCGTCAGGCGCAGGAAGCCGGTATGGCCGTGATAGGCGCCCCAGCCGCTGTCGCCCACGCCGCCGAACGGCAGATTTTCATGGGCGATGTGCATCAGCGTGTCGTTCACCGTGACGCCGCCGCTCACCGTGTTGTTCAGCACCTTGTCGCGCGCGGCGGTGCTGGTGCCGAACCAGTACAGCGCCAGCGGGCGCGGGCGGGCATTGATGATGCCGATGGCTTCGTCCAGCGAGCCGTAGGACAGCACCGGCAGGATCGGCCCGAAGATCTCTTCCTCCATCACGCGCATGCCGCTGGCGGTGTCGAACACCAGCACCGGCGCCATCTGGCGGCTGGCCGCGTCGGCAGAAGCCGGACCCGCGCCCTGCGGATCGATGACCTTCAGCGTTGCGCCCTGCGCCTGGGCGTCCGCCAGCAAGGCCTGCATGCGGCTGAAATGGCGCTGATTCTGCAGACTCGCGTAATCCGGATTGCCGGCGATGCGCGGGAACAGGCGCTTGACGGCGGCGGCAAAGGCCTTCTCGAAGGCCGCTTCGCGCCCGCGCGGCAGCAACACATAGTCGGGCGCGATGCAGGTCTGGCCGGCATTGAGCAGCTTGCCGTGGGCGATCTTGACGGCCGCGTCTTCCAGGTCGCAGGACTTGTCGACGATGCAGGGCGACTTGCCACCGAGCTCCAGCGTCATCGGCGTGAGGTTGGCGGCCGCCTCGGCCGCGACTTTGCGCCCGATCGCGGTGGAGCCGGTGAAGAACAGGTGATCAAAGGGCAACGTGGCGAATTTCGCCGCCAGCGCGGCGTCGCCCTGGATCACGCAGAACTCGTCTTCCTCGAAAGCCGCGTGCACCAGATCCGCGATCAGGCCGGTGGTGCGCGGTGTCAGTTCACTGGGCTTGAGCATCACGCGGTTGCCCGCGGCAAGCGCCGTGGCGGCCGGCGCCAAGGCCAGTTGCACCGGGTAGTTCCACGGCGAGATGACCCCGACCACGCCCAGCGGCTGGCGCTGGATGTAGGCGGTGGCGGGCTTCAGGTAGACCGGCGTGGCCACCTTGATGGGTTTCATCCAGCGCGGCAGGTGCTTGTTCAGATGGCTGAACAGGCTGCGCAGCACGAACAGGTCCGCCACCTCCGTCAGGCTGGGCGAACGCACCCCGAAATCGGCCTGCACCGCGGCGCACAGGGCCTGGCTGTTGTCGTCGACCAAGCGGCGCAGGCGACGCAGGCGATCACGGCGCAAGGCCAGCGGGACATCGATCTGGGCACGGCTGGCCTGGTACTGGGCGTCAAACAGCGCGTGCATGGGCAGGGGGAGCGGGTTTTGGGTCATGCAAACGATGATAGGACCCGCATCGCACGCCGTTTAGAGCAAGGCCTCCAGCGGATTTCAACCCGCTGGAGGCCCAGTTTCAGGCGCTGGCGCTGGCCGTGGCACCGCCAAACGTGAAGACGCCCGGCGCGCGCACCGGGTCCACATCGACCGTGATCACGGCCTTGGGCAGGAAGCGGCCTTCAAGCAGCAGCTTCGACAGCGGGTTCTCGATGCGCTGCTGGATCGCACGGCGCAGCGGCCGCGCGCCGAACACCGGGTCGAAGCCGACCTTGGCCATCTCCGCAATCGCCGCCTCGGAGACCTCCAGCGTGAGTTCCATCTTCTCCAGCCGCGCCTGCAGCACCTTGAGCTGGATGCGCGCGATGGACTCGATGTTCTTCGCGTCCAGCGGATGAAACACCACGGTCTCGTCGATGCGGTTCAGGAACTCGGGACGGAAGTAGTTCTTCAACTCGTCCGTGACCGCGTCCTTGATGTCCTCATAGGGCTGCCCGACCATCTGCTGGATGACCGGCGAGCCGATGTTGCTGGTCATCACGATCACGGTGTTCTTGAAGTCCACGGTGCGGCCCTGGCCGTCGGTCAGGCGGCCATCATCCAGCACCTGCAGCAACACGTTGAACACGTCCGGGTGGGCTTTTTCGACCTCGTCGAGCAGCAGCACCGCGTAGGGCTTGCGGCGCACCGCCTCGGTCAGGTAGCCGCCCTCCTCGTAACCCACGTAGCCGGGCGGCGCGCCGATCAGCCGGGCCACCGAATGCTTCTCCATGAACTCGCTCATGTCGATGCGCACCAGGTGGTCCTCGCTGTCGAACATGAAGCCCGCCAGGGCCTTGCACAGCTCGGTCTTGCCGACGCCGGTGGGCCCA
>JAABRA010000076.1 GCA_011391155.1 Burkholderiales bacterium | reverse complement strand
GCCCGCGCCGCGCTGCTGGTTGAAGGCGTTGACGCGAAACCGGGCCAGGCCGTCGATCTCGAACGAGAAATCAACCTCCAGGAATTCCTCGTAGGCCTTGCGCTGCGAGTCGTTCATGATGTCGTAGACCATGGCGAAGACGGATTTGTGGTCCAGCGCCTCCACATTGATGCGGCGCACATCACCGTGCACCCGGATCATCGGCGGCAGTCCGGCTGACAGGTGCAGATCGGAAGCCTTGTTCTTGACGCTGAACGCCAGCAGTTGGGTGATGTCCACGAATTCCCCGGTGGTTTTGTTACGCTCCGGGTCATTATGACGATGATTGCCGACAATCTCCAGAGTGTGCGTGCGCGCATCGTGAGCGCCTGCGCCGCGGCGGGGCGTGACCCGGGCTTGGTCAAACTGCTGGCCGTGTCCAAAACCTTCGGGCCGCAGGCCGTGCGCGCCGCCCATGCCGGCGGACAGGCCGAGTTCGGCGAGAACTACCTGCAGGAAGCCGTGAACAAGATGGCGGCGCTGACGGATGTGCCGCTGGTCTGGCACTGCATCGGCCCGATCCAGGCCAACAAGACGCGCCTGGTGGCCGAACATTTCGACTGGGCGCACACGCTGGACCGCCTGAAGATTGCCCAGCGCCTGTCGGACCAGCGGCCCGGCCACCTGGCGCCGCTGCAGGTTTGCCTGCAGGTCAATATCGACGGCGGAGCCACCAAGGCGGGCGTGCCGCCTGGCGAGGCCCTGGCGCTGGCGCGCGAGGTCGCCGGGCTGCCGCGCCTGGTCTTGCGCGGGTTGATGACGATTCCCGAGCCGGCGCCTGACTTTCCCAGCGCCCTGGTGGTGCACCAGAGGACCCGCGCGCTGTTCGAGCAGCTGCAGGCGGACGGTCTGCGACTGGATACCCTCTCGATGGGCATGACCGCGGATCTGGAGGCGGCCATTCACGCGGGCAGCACGATGGTGCGGGTTGGCACGGCGATTTTTGGCGGTCGGCTCCGCGCGCCTTGACAACGCCGCAGGCCACAGGCCAGCGCACCGCTCATTTCGTTACCGAACTTGCGTTTCGCCAGCCGCTTGTAAGCCGGCGCGGCCCCAGCATCGAGGCCTCTTCACACAGGAATTTTCATGGCCTCCACCCCTTTTTTTGGCAAACGTGAATCCGCCGCCCAGCCGCTGCGCTCCGCGCTGCCCAACAGCCTGGCCGGTGCAACGCCGGTCACCGCCGTCGGTGACAACCCACCCCTGGCCGCGACGCCGGCCCTGGCGGCGCCCATCGCCCAGACCGCCTCCGGCGCCATCGCCGGCGGTTCCCCGCACGGCGGCAGCCGGCTCATCGTCGGCCCCAACATCAAGCTCAAGGGCGTCGAGATCACCGACTGCGACACGCTGGTGGTCGAGGGCCTGGTCGAGGCGACCATGGATTCGCGCCTGATGCAGATTGCCGAGATCGGCGCGTTCAAGGGTTCCGCGCAGATCGACATCGCCGAAATCCACGGCAGCTTCGACGGCGACCTGACGGTGCGCGACCGCCTGGTGATCTATGCCACCGGCAAGGTCACGGGGACCATCCGCTATGGCAAGGTGGTGATCGAGGAAGGCGGCCAGCTGGCGGGCGATATCAGTTTTGGCGCGAGCGACAAGGCCCGCGCCGCCAGCCCATTGCCGGCTTTGCAGCGCGCAGCCTGAAGCGCACCACCCTCAGGCCGCGACGGCCTCGAGCGCCGGCGTGCGGATCAGGTGGTCGAAGGCGCTGAGCGCGGCCTTGGCGCCGTCGCCGGCGGCGATCACGATCTGCTTGAACGGCACGGTGGTGCAATCGCCCGCCGCAAACACGCCGGGCAGGCTGGTCTGGCCCTTGGCATCGACCACGATCTCGCCGAACTTCGACAGCTCCAGCGTGCCCTTGAGCCATTCGGTGTTGGGCACCAGGCCGATCTGCACGAACACGCCTTCGAGTTCGATGTGATGCTCGTTGCCGGTGGCACGGTCCTTGTAGCGCATGCCGGTGACCTTGCCGGTGTCCACGCCTTGCGCATTCACGCCGGTGATGGCGGTGGTCTGCGCATTGGTGTGCACCGTGACGTTCGGCAGACTGTGCAGCTTCTTCACCAGCACGGCGTCGGCCTTGAGCTCGGGCATGAACTCGATCACGGTGACATGGCGCACCACGCCCGCCAGGTCAATCGCTGCCTCGACCCCCGAATTGCCGCCGCCGATCACCGCCACATCCTTGCCCTTGAACAGCGGGCCGTCGCAGTGCGGGCAGTAGGCCACGCCCTTGTTCTTGTACTCGGCCTCGCCGGGCACGTTGACGTTGCGCCAGCGCGCACCGGTGGACAAAATCACCGTCTTGCCCTGGAGCACGCCGCCATTCGCCAGCTTGACCTCGATCAAGCCGCCCGGCTCGGCGGCCGGGATCAGCGCTTCAGCGCGCTGCAGGTTCATGATGTCCACGTCATAGGCGCGGGCGTGGGCTTCGAGCGCCGCAGAAAATTTGGGGCCGTCGGTCTCCAGCACCGAGATGTAGTTCTCGATGCCCAGCGTGTCGTTGGTCTGGCCGCCAAAACGCTCGGCGGCAATGCCGGTGCGGATGCCCTTGCGCGCCGCATACACCGCCGCCGCCGCACCCGCGGGGCCGCCGCCGACGATCAGCACGTCATAGGGCGCCTTGGCGCTGAGCCTGGCCGCATCGCGCGCAGCAGCGCCGGTGTCGAGTTTGGCGACGATTTCTTCCACCATCATGCGGCCCGAGCCAAACACCTGACCGTTGAGGAAGACCATGGGCACGGCCATGATCTCGCGCGCCGTGACCTCATCCTGGAAGGCGCCGCCTTCGATCACCGTGGTCTTGACCCTGGGGTTGAAGATGGCCATGAGGCTGAGCGCCTGCACCACGTCGGGGCAGTTGTGGCAGCTCAGGCTCATATAAACCTCGAAATTGAAGTCGCTGCCATCCAGGGGCTGCAACGACCGGATCTGCTCGATCACGTCGGGCTCGACCTTGGGCGGGTGACCGCCGGTCCACAGCAGCGCCAGCACCAGCGAAGTGAATTCGTGGCCCAGCGGCAGCCCGGCAAAGCGCAGGCTGTTGCTAGTGCCTGCGCGCTGCAGCGTGAACGAGGGCTTGCGCGCGTCCGTGCCGTCGGTGCGCAGGGTGATCTTGTCGGCGCGCAAGGCCTGGATGGTCTGCAGCAGCTCACGCATCTGGCGCGAGTTGTCATCGTCGCCGAGGGAAGCCACCAATTCAAACGGCAGCGTCACGCGTTCCAGGTAGGCGGCGAGTTGGGCTTTGAGGGTGTCGTCGAGCATGGGGGTCTCCTTGAAGCGTTGAAGGTTGAGCGTTCAGGGTTGAACGTTGAGCGAGGGGCGCTCGGCGCTTGCACGCCGAACGCCCAACGCTAAACGCTCAACCGGTCAGATCTTGCCGACCAGGTCCAGCGACGGGGCGATGGTCTTGCTGCCTTCGTTCCACTTGGCGGGGCAGACTTCGCCGGGGTGGGCGGCGGTGTACTGGGCCGCCTTGAGCTTGCGCAGGGTTTCCTTGACATCGCGGGCGATCTCATTGGAGTGCACTTCCGCGGTCTTGATCACGCCATCGGGGTTGATGATGAAGGTGCCGCGCAGCGCCAGGCCTTCTTCAGGGATGTGCACGCCGAACGCGTTGGTCAGGGTGTGCGTGGGGTCGCCGACCAGCGGAAAGCGGGCCTTGCCCACGGCGGGGGAAGTCTCGTGCCACACCTTGTGCGAGAAGTGCGTGTCGGTGGTGACGATATAGACCTCGGTGCCGGTCTTCTGGAATTCGGCGTAGTTGTCAGCGGCGTCTTCGACTTCGGTCGGGCAGTTGAAGGTGAAGGCCGCCGGCATGAAGATCAGCACCGACCACTTGCCCTTCAGGCTGGCTTCGGTGACTTCAATGAACTTGCCGTTGTGGAAGGCCTGGGTCTTGAAGGGCTGGACTTGCGTGTTGATCAGGGACATGAGGAACTCCTTTGAGGTTGATAAAGCGACCGGTTTTTCGAACCGATGGGTGAATCATAGTCACGACCTATCAAAATGTGAATTTGATTTTTCCTAAGCTATCGATAGGCAAACTATATTGCGCCGCAGCAACGGCGCCGCGCCGCTCAGCCCCACACGGCCGCGAGCGCCTGGCGCGCACTCGTTATCACCGGCTCCCCCGCGCGGGCCTTCTGGCAGACAAAGCTCAGGGCGCAGTCCAGGCTTACGCGGTCGGCCACCACCAGGCCGCGCGCCTGGCTTTCCCGGATCGCAATCGAGTCGCGCACCAGGGACAGGCCGACGCCGGACTTCACCAGGTCGAGCATCGACGCCTCCTGGTCCACCAGCGCCACGCGCCGCGGCTCCACGCCGGTCAGCGAGCCGGGGCCGAAGACGCGCGCCAGCAGCCGGTGGTGGGCGCTGGCTGGCGGGGTGGCCAGCCACGGCAGCGCGGCCAGCGCCTTCCAGTCGCGGCCCAGCACCTGCGGCCCCCAGCCGGCGGGCGCAAGCACGCGGTAGGTGAAACGGGTCAGGATATTCACTTCAAAAGATAGAGCAGACTGTGACCATTCCACGCTGGGAACAGGCCTGTTTTGTTCTGATTCCGGGTCCGAAGCCTCCAGCGGGACCAGGTAGAAGCCCACGTCCAGTTCGCCCCGCCCAAGCTGCGCCAGCACATCGCCGCTCATGCCCTGGCGCAGCTCGGTTTCGATCTGCGGGGCGGATTCGACCAGTTGTTTCAGGAACGCCCCAAGCCGCGTGAACTCGGGGTCGAGGATGGTGCCGATGCGCAGCCGCCCGCGCACCGTGCTCTGCAGGCGCTGCGCGGCCTGGCCGAAGTCCGCCAGCGCGGCCAGCGCTTTTTCGGCCTGCGGCAGCAGGGCTGCGCCATCGGCGGTGAGCGCCAGCCCGTGCGGCGTGCGGGTGAACAGCACCAGCCCCGTGGCCTGCGCCAGGCTCTTGAGCTGCAGGCTGACGGCCGGCTGGCTCAGGTGCAGGCGCAACGCCGCACGCGAGACGTTGCCCTCACGGGCCACCGCCACGAAGGCACGCAGGGTCTGGGGATCGGCCTGTGTAGTCATATAAGAATGTTTTATACCAGTGTTCAGACAATTTCATTGGCTATCCCAGCGCATTCTGGTCACACTTCCTCCACTAACAGGAGTCACGGTCATGAGCATCGCAAATATTCAACATTTCATCCATGGCCAGCGCACCGCCGGCACCGCCGGCCGTGCGCAGGACGTGTTCAATCCCGCCACCGGTGCCGTGACCGGCCAGGTGGCGCTGGCCAACGCCGCCGACGTGGATGCCGCCGTGGCCGCCGCGCAGGTCGCGTTCCCGGCCTGGGCCGACACCCCGCCCATCCGCCGCGCGCGGGTGCTGTTCAAGTTCCTCGAACTGCTCAACCACCACAAGGACACGCTGGCGGAGCTGATCACGCTCGAACACGGCAAGGTGTTCACCGACGCGCAGGGCGAGGTCTCGCGCGGCATCGATGTGGTCGAGTTCGCCTGCGGCATTCCCCAATTGCTGAAGGGCGACTTCACCGACCAGGTCTCCACCGGCATCGACAACTGGACGCTGCGCCAGCCGCTGGGCGTGGTGGCGGGCATCACGCCCTTCAACTTCCCGGTCATGGTGCCGATGTGGATGTTCCCCGTGGCGATCGCCGCAGGCAACACTTTTGTGCTGAAACCCAGCCCGATCGACCCTTCGGCCGCGCTCTTCATCGCCGATTTGCTGAAGCAGGCCGGACTGCCCGACGGCGTGTTCAACGTGGTGCAGGGCGACAAGGAGGCGGTGGACGCGCTGCTGGTGCACCCGTTGGTGAAAGCCGTCAGCTTTGTCGGCTCCACCCCGATCGCCAACTATATCTACGAGACCGGCGCGCGCCACGGCAAGCGCGTGCAGGCACTCGGCGGCGCGAAGAACCACATGGTGGTGATGCCCGATGCCGACATCGACCAGACCGTGGACGCGCTGATCGGTTCGGCCTATGGGTCGGCCGGCGAGCGCTGCATGGCGATCAGCGTGGCGGTGTTCGTCGGCAACGTCGCGGACCAGGTGATTCCGAAGCTGGTCGAGCGCGCCAAGGCCCTCAAGATCAAGGACGGCATGGAGCTGGACGCCGAGATGGGCCCGATCGTCACCGCCGCAGCGCATGCGCGCATCACTGGCTACATCGCGCAGGGTGTCAAGGAAGGTGCGCAGTTGCTGGTAGACGGGCGCGGTTTCCAGGGTACCGCCGCCGGTGCCGGATGCGACGGGGGTTTCTGGCTCGGCGGCACGCTGTTCGACCACGTCACCTCCGACATGCGCATCTACAAGGAAGAAATTTTTGGCCCGGTGCTGGTGTGCGTGCGCGTGCCGGACTTCGCCGCCGCGGTGCAACTGGTCAACGACCACGAATTCGGCAACGGCGTGAGCTGCTTCACGCGCGACGGCAACGTGGCGCGCGAATTCAGCCGCCGCATCCAGGTGGGCATGGTCGGCATCAACGTGCCGATCCCCGTGCCGATGGCCTGGCACGGCTTCGGCGGCTGGAAGCGCAGCCTGTTCGGCGACATGCATGCCTATGGCGAGGAAGGCGTGCGCTTCTACACCCGGCAAAAAAGCATCATGCAGCGCTGGCCCGAGAGCATTGGCAAGGGCGCCGAGTTCGTGATGCCGACCGCGAAGTAGATGGCCCCCACGCTTGCCGCTGCGCGTGCTGCGCTGCCCCCCGAGGGGGCCCGCCTTGCTTGGGGCGGCCCGGCGCTGCGGCGCCCACCGCAACGCTGCCCGCCGCGCATGCTTCCCCAAGAGGACGCCACCAGCGGCCCGGCAAAGCCGGTTCCGCGGTGGCCCACGTTTCCCCGCTTCTTGCGCCCCGGGTTGGCGACGCCGTATGGAGCCCGTTCATGAGCAACCTCACCTTCGACGCCATCATCATCGGCGCCGGCACCGCCGGCTGCCTGCTGGCCAACCGGCTCAGCGCGGACGCGTCCAGGCGGGTGTTGCTGATCGAGGCCGGCCGCAAGGACGACTACCACTGGATTCACATTCCGGTGGGCTACCTGTATTGCATCGGCAACCCGCGCACCGACTGGCTCTACAACACCGAGCCCGCCGCCGGCCTGAACGGCCGCACGCTGCGCTATCCGCGCGGCAAGACGCTGGGCGGCTGCAGCAGCATCAACGGCATGATCTACATGCGCGGCCAGGCGCGCGACTACGACCAGTGGGCGCAGCTGACCGGCGACGACAGCTGGTCGTGGCGCAACACCCTGCCCTGGTTCAAGCTGCACGAAGACCACTACAAGGGCGCCAATCCGCAGCACGGCGCCCGGGGCACGCCCCCGGAGCTGCTCGACGCCGCGGGCGACCCGGCCGACGCCGCATGGCGCGAGATGCTGCGCAAGCACCAGGCCGGCGGCGAATGGCGTGTCGAAAAACAGCGGCTGCGCTGGGATGTGCTCGACGCGTTTGCGCAGGCCGCGCAACAGGCCGGCATTCCCGCCACCGACGACTTCAACCGCGGCGACAACGAAGGCGTGGGTTATTTTGAAGTCAACCAACGCTCTGGCTGGCGCTGGAATACCGCCAAGGCCTTTTTGCGACCGCAGTGCGCGGGCCGGCCCAATTTCACGCTCTGGACCTCGGCGCAAGTCGCAAAACTGATTGTCGAGACAATGCCGGACGGCCAGAAGCGCTGTACCGGCGCGCAGGTCTTGAAAGACGGCGCGATGGTGACGGTCACGGCCACGCGCGAGGTCATTTTGTGCGCCGGCAGCATCGGCACGCCGCAGATCCTGCAGCTCTCGGGCATCGGCCCCGGCGCGCTGCTGCAGCAGCACGGCATCACCCCCGTGCATGCACTGCCCGGCGTCGGGGCCAACCTGCAGGACCACTTGCAGATCCGTGCGGTGTTCAAGGTGCAGGGCGTGGAAACGCTCAACGTGCTGGCCAATTCCCTCTGGGGCAAGGCGAAGATCGGCCTGGAATACGCCTTGCGCCAGAGCGGCCCGATGAGCATGGCGCCCAGCCAGCTCGGCGCGTTCACCCGCAGCGACCCGGCGCAGCCCTACCCCAACATCGAATACCACGTCCAGCCGTTGAGCCTGGACGCGTTTGGCGAGCCGCTGCACGCTTTCCCGGCTTTCACGGCCAGCGTCTGCAACCTGAACCCGACCAGCCGGGGCACGGTGCAGATCAAGTCGGGCCGCTTCGAGGACGCCCCGGCGATTGCGCCCAACTACCTCAGCACGGCCGAAGACCGCAAGGTGGCCGCCGAAAGCCTGCGCGTGACGCGCAAGATCGTCTCCCAGCCGGCGCTGGCGAAATACCGGCCCGAGGAGTTCAGGCCCGGCGTGATGTTCCAGAGCGACGAGGAACTGGCCCGGCTGGCCGGCGACATCGCCAGCACCATCTTCCATCCGATCGGCACCACCAAAATGGGCCGCGCCGACGACCCGATGGCGGTGGTGGACAGCCGCCTGCGCGTGCGCGGCATCGCCGGCCTGCGCATCGTGGATGCGGGCGTGATGCCCACCATCACCAGCGGCAACACCAACAGCCCGGTGCTGATGATGGCCGAGAAGGCGGCGCGCTGGATCATGGCGGACGCGGCCTGAGCGCACGCCGGTCGTGCACGGGAATTCCCTGATGCACACATTGGGTGCATGCGATTACAGTTCGGCCACTCGCAAACGGGCCCCAGGCCCGTCCTGCAGGGGACCGAGGAGACACTTTCAAAGATCAGAACCATTTTTCAGGCGTCCGTTCGAGACGCATTCAAAGGCGCCGCACCCCGGCGCCTTTTCTTTTTTATACGTCAAAGTTCCTTCTTCCCATCGTCGAATGGTCGTTTATTGCTATCGTTAGAGAAGTGAACCAGATGCGACAATCCCCGCCATGGAACTCCTGATCGTCTCGCTGGCCTCGCTGCTGGCCGGCCTGGTGGACTCGATCGTGGGCGGCGGCGGGCTGATCCTGGTGCCGGCGCTGTTCGCCACCTTCCCCGCTGCGCACCCCGCCACGCTGTTTGGCACCAACAAGAGCGCCTCGGTCTGGGGAACGGCGATTGCCACCGCCCAGTACAGCCGGCGCGTGCAGATGCGCTGGGCGGCGCTGCTGCCGGCCGCCGCGGCCGGTTTTGCTGGCTCGTTCGCCGGCGCCTGGGTGGTGACGGTGATCGACCCTGGATTCCTGCGCCGGCTGCTGCCTTTCATCCTGCTGGCGGTGCTGCTCTACACGCTGAGCCGCAAGGAACTGGGCCGCACCCACGCGCCGCGCTTTGCCGGCCGGCACGAAATCGGCGTTGCCAGCGGTATCGGCGTCATCATCGGCTTCTACGACGGTTTTTTCGGCCCCGGCACCGGCAGCTTCCTGGTATTCCTGTTCGTGCGCCTGCTCGGCTACGACTTCCTGAACGCCTCGGCCTCGGCCAAGCTGATCAACACCGCGACCAACCTGGCCGCGCTGATCCTGTTCGCCGCCAAGGGCCACGTCTGGTGGCACTTCATGCTGGCCATGGCAGTGGCGAACGTGGCCGGCAGCCTGCTGGGCACCCGCCTGGCGCTGAAACACGGCGCCGGCTTCGTGCGCGGCGTGTTCATCGTGGTGGTGACGGCGCTGATTGTGAAGACCGGGTACGACGCCTTCCTGCGCTGAGGGCCACCCGACGTCTATCGCAGGGGCGGCCTGCCAGCCCCGTTGCCAGCGAGGCGCCTACTGCTTCAGCGCTGCCTTCCAGTCGCGAAACACATCCAGGTCGACGCCGTCGGGGTAGTTCAACAACCCGGGCTGGTAGCCTTTCTGGCCTTTTTCGCCATACTGCCAGATGAACTGCTTGGTCTTGCGGTCGATCACCACCACGCGGTCGTTCAGGTCGTCCACCACCAGGATGTCGCCGGTGTCGGGCAATTCGCGGGCGATCGACGGGTGGTCGAGCATCTTCTCGCCCTCCTTGGCAAAGTATTCCCAGATGACCTTTCGCGTGGCCGGATCAAAGATCACCACGCGCCCGGGCTTCCAGAAATCGGCCACGATGATGTTCTTGCCATCCACGGTCGGGAACGCGTCTGACGGGTAGTGCAGGTTCGGTGCCTTGACGCTCCAGACCAGCTTGCTGTCGCGCGTGATGCGCGAGATCCAGGCGTCCGTGATCTCGGTGACCAGGATATCGCCGTTGTCCAGCGGCGTGGCGCCGTTCGGGTAGTTCAGCGTGTGGGGCGGATTGTGGGTGCATTTGCCCGGCGTGCCCCACTGGGTGTGGATCTGGTTGGTCCTGGGGTCGACGATCAGCACGCGGCAGTTGCGGATGTCGGCGGTGATGAAGGTGCCGTCGGCCAGCAGGTGCGCGTCGTCCGGATAGTTGAGCAGGCCCGGGCCGCTGCCGCGCACGTCGGGCGTGCCGTAGGTCCAGGTCAATGCACGTTTTTCGTAGTCGACGATATGAATGTCGAAGTTGTCTTCCTCGCTAACGGCCAGCAGCTTGCCGTCGGCCGAGAAGTTCACGTCCTCGTTGCCGCGATAGACCTTCAGGCTGGGCGAGGGAAACTCCCAGACGATGCGCTTGTCCGGCGCAACCTCGATCAGGCGGTTGTTGCGCCGGTCGGCAATGATGATGGGGTAAGGCAGCGGCTTGCCCCACGAGGCCACGGGGGTCTTGCGGTTGCCCGTGACCGGGGGGATCGGCGGCAGCGTGACGCCGCTGCTGACGATGCCGGCGCCGGTCATCTCCGCTGTGACGGTGACCGCCACGCCAGCCCCCTTGACCGGCTTTTCCTGCTGCGGCGCCAGCGGCGAGGCCAGCGCGCCGGCTGCGGCCATGAGCGCCAGGGCGATGGTGAGCGCGGTCAGGCGGCTGGACGCGGCGCGCGCCGGGTCGATCGGGGGCAAAAGCGGGTGGGGTTGCATGCGGACTCCTGGGTGCCATGGCGAACTGCCGGCACGTTCCTGGCGGCATTCTTTGGCCTCGTCGGCCTTTGCGCCTTGACCTGCGGCAAACGGGCACGATTCAGCGGCGCAATCGCTTGACGGTGCCCTGGCATCAAAGGCTTTCCTGCACCACGCGCTGGTGCAGCGGCTGCACCGCCCGGGCGTTGTCGGCAAAGCGCTGGCGGTAGCGCGCCAGTTGCGCGGCTGAGAGCTCCAGTGGCTGCTTCATCACGATCCAGTCCACGCCTTCGGTACAGGGCGGGGACGTGAGCGAACCGGGGTAGCGGTAGTAGCCGCGCTGGGCTGGCAGCAGGCGGCTGGCGTCCACCGTGACGCTCGCGGGGCTGTGGTCGCCGTCGGCACGCGCCGGAATCAGCGGCAGCAGCGCGGCCAGCACCGGGTTTTCAGCCCCGACGCGAAACAGCACCACCAGCGCCAGCAACTGCCCGGCCTGGCTTTTGTGCAGCAGGTGCGCCGCCATGGGGAAGTCTTCACCCGCGATGCGGTCGCCGCCGGGGGTGTGGAAATGGAACTGCTGCAGCGTATAGCGCTGGTCGCCGATCTGCAGGACGCTGCCTTGGCCGAAGCGCACCCGCATCGTGTGCCCGTCGTCGGCCAGCTTCAGGGGCGCAATCCGGTAGTCAAAGCGCAGGGGCGGCAGTGCGCGGGGTGAAGTGGCCCCAGCCGTGATGTCGATCGGCGACTGGCGCTGCCCGCTGTCGCAGATGCTGGCCCAGCCGGTGACCGCGGACAGCAGCAGGGGCAACAGCAGAAGCTTCATGGCCTCAGGTCTCCACCACCACCGGCACCCGCGGCGCCAGTGCGCACATCAACTCGTAGCCCACGGTGCCGGCGGCGTGCGCCACGTCGTCAATCGGCAGAACAGCGCCGTGACTGGCGCGACCCCACAGGGTCACGTCGCTGCCAAAGCCGGCTTCCACCCCCGCTAGTTGCACCTTTGAGAGGTCCACCGTGATCATGTCCATGCTGACCCGACCCACGGTGCGGGTGCGCACCCCGTTCACCAGCACCGGCGTGCCGGTGGGGGCGCCGCGCGGGTAGCCGTCGGCGTAACCGCAGGCAACGACGCCAATGCGCATCGGAGCGTCTGCCGTGAAGCGGGAGCCGTAGCCCACCGTATCGCCGGCCTTCAGTTCCTGCGTGGCGATGATTCGCGAGGCCAGCGTCATCGCGGGCTGCACACCCCAATGCCCACTGTCGTGTTCCGGGAAATCCGGCGCGCTGCCATAGACCGCGATGCCGGGGCGGATCCAGTCGGCGCCCACGCGCAGGCTGCCGCTTCCGGTCTCCACCACCTCACCGCCGTGGCGCAGGGTGGCCGCGCTGTTCGACAGGCTTCGCTCGCCTGGCAGGTCCTGGGTGGCGGCGGAAAAAACCGCCATTTGCGCGGCAATCCCGGGCGGACCGTCGGAATCGCTGAAATGGGTCATCAGCGAGATTTCGTCCACCTGCGGCAGCGCGTTCAGGCGTGTCCAGGCGGCGCGGTACCGCTGGGGCGTGAAGCCCAGGCGATTCATGCCCGAGTTCATCTTGAGAAACACCCGGTGCGGCTGATGGGTCTTGTGGAGGGCGAGCCAGTCGATCTGCTCCTCACAGTGCACCACATGCCAGAGGTTCAGGCGCGAGCAGGTTTCCAGATCCCGCGCCTCGAACACACCTTCGAGCAGCAGGATGGGCCCGCGCCAGCCCAGGGCGCGCACCCGCCCGGCCTCGCCCAGGTCCAGCAGGGCGAAGCCATCGGCGCCGCGCAGGCCCTCGAACACCGCTTCAATGCCGTGGCCGTAGGCATTGGCCTTGACCACCGCCCAGGCCCGCGCATCGGGGGCGGCAGTCCGCGCACGCGCCAGGTTGTGGCGCAGGGACGCGGTGTGGATGGTGGCCTGGATCGGACGGGGCATGCGGAAAACCGGCAACGGGGAGGTCGCTGATTGTGGCACTGCCGCACGACCGGGCGTGACGCAGGTCGCGTGATATAACCCGCTGTCAGCCGGAGACACGTCCCCCATCAAAGGGCATCAGCACAACTGGTGCAATCCACAAGCATTCATGAAGCGCGGTTTCTTCACCATCATGTCGGCGCAGTTCTTCAGCTCGCTGGCGGACAATGCCCTGTTCGTGGCGGCCGTGCAATTGCTCAAGACCGGTGGAGCCCCCGTATGGCAACAAGCCGCCCTGGTGCCCATGTTCGCGCTGTTCTATGTGCTGCTGGCGCCTTACGTCGGCGCCTTTGCAGACGCCTTGCCCAAAGGCCGGGTCATGCTGATCAGCAACACCATCAAGATCATCGGCTGCCTGCTGATGCTGTTTGGCACCCATCCGCTGATGTCCTACGCCATCGTCGGCCTGGGCGCGGCAGCCTACTCACCCGCCAAGTACGGCATCCTCACCGAGCTGCTCCCGGCGTCGCAGCTGGTCAAGGCCAACGGCTGGATCGAGGGGCTGACGATCGCCTCGATCATCCTGGGCGTGCTGGTCGGCGGCCAGCTGGTCGGCTCCATGGTGTCAATCCGTTTGCTGTCGCTGGACTTCCCCTTCATCGACACCTCCGTCGACACAGCGGCCGAAGCCGCCATCAGCACGCTGATCCTTGTCTATGGGGTCGCCGCCTGGTTCAACACCCGCATTCCGGACACCGGGGTCGAGATGCGCCCCATGCCGCGCAACAAGCTGGAACTGCTACCCGACTTCTGGCGCTGCAACACCCGGCTCTGGCAGGACAAGCTGGGGCAGATCTCGCTGGCCACGACCACGCTGTTCTGGGGCGTTTCGGGCAATCTGCGCTACATCGTGCTGGCGTGGGCGGCAGCCGCGCTGGGCTACAGCGTGACCCAGGCCTCCAGTCTGGTCGGGGTGGTGGCGGTGGGCACTGCCGTCGGCGCGGTGGTGGCGTCGATGCGCATGAAGCTTGACCAGGCAACCAGCGTGATGCCGCTGGGCATCGGCATGGGCCTGCTGGTCATCCTGCTGAACTTCATCGACAACGTCTGGGTGGCAGCCCCCTTCCTCATTCTGCTCGGCGGTCTCGGGGGGTTTCTGGTGGTACCCATGAACGCGCTGCTGCAACATCGCGGCCACAACCTGATGGGCGCGGGCCGTTCGATTGCGGTGCAGAACTTCAACGAGCAGGCCTGCATCCTGGTGCTGGGCGGCTTCTATAGCCTGTCCACCGGACTGGGCTTGTCGGCGTTTGGCGCCATCACGGTGTTTGGCATGGTGGTGGCGGGGTTCATGTGGCTGATCAAGCGCTGGCATGCCCACAACCTCGTGCACCACCGCGAGGAGGTGGAACACCTGCTCGACATCGCCCGCAACGACAACCACCACGGGTGAACCCTTTTTCACGTCCCGGCGGGCGCGAGCAGGCCGGCTGATGCGCCCGATCCTTCCGGTCATGGCCCTGTTGCTGAACGCGCTGGTGTGGGGCGTTTCGTGGTGGCCGTTCCGCCAACTGGCGGCCCTCGGCCTGCATCCGCTGTGGGCCACGGCGCTGATCTACGGGTTCTCGCTGCTGTGCTTGTGGGTGTGGCGGCCGCACGCATGGCGCGGCCTGGCGGCGCATCCGGCCTTGTGGGCCTTGATGCTGGCCTCGGGCCTGACCAACGTAGGCTTCAACTGGGCCGTGACGGTGGGCGATGTGGTCCGCGTGGTGCTGCTGTTCTACCTCATGCCCGCCTGGTCGATTCTGCTGGCCTGGTGGTTGCTCGGTGAAAAGCCGACCCGCGGTTCGTTGTTGCGCCTGGTGATGGCGCTGCTGGGCGTCATGCTGGTGCTCAAGACGCCGGACTCCCCCTGGCCGGTCCCCGCGAGCGCGGCCGATGCGCTGGCCTTGATGGGAGGCTTTTGTTTTGCGCTGACCAACGCCCTGCTGCGCAAGCTCCAGCACACCCCCGACGCGTCGCGCGCGGTCGCCATGTTTGCCGGCGGCGCCCTCACCGCCACCGGTGTCGCGCTGGCGGGCATGGCGAACGATATCGTCCCGGCCCTGCCTGCGGTTTCCACCGCGTGGTTGCCTCTGGCGCTGCTGCTGGGCGCGGCCTTCCTGGCCGGCAACCTGGCCCTGCAATACGGCGCGGCACGCCTGGCCGCGCACCAGACCGCACTGGTCATGTTGTCGGAGGTCGTGTTCGCCAGCCTGTCGGCCGTGCTGCTGGGCGCGGCGGACCTGAGCGGCCGGACCCTGGCCGGCGGCGGCCTGATCGGTCTGGCCGCACTGCTGGCGGCCTGGCCCTCCGCGCGGCGCCCACCCGCTGTGCAGTGCACATAGTGACAAGCGTGGCAACAACGCCCCCCGAGGGGCCGCCCCAGGCAAAGCCCGCCCCCTCGGAGGGCAGCGACCCCCATGCAATGGTGGAGCGTGGAGCGCCTAGCCGCGAAGGTACTGCCCGAGGCGCTTGCGGTCCAGGGGCAGGGTCATCCAGGCATCACACCCGGTCATCCGGGCCCACAGGCGACGCAGGGGTCCGCCGTTGCGGGCGATCACGACCACCCGCAGTTGCTGCTGACCCAGCGCCCGTGCGCGCTTGTGCAAGGCCCGGCAGAGTGGCACGGTCTGGCGGCCCAGCGAAACGTCGTCGAGGAAGGCGAAGCCGTAGGCCTGGGTCGCCAGCCGCGACAACGCCGCGTCGCCATCCTCCACGTAGTCCACCGGGTAGCCAAAGCCCCGCAGGGCGCGGATCAGGGAGCTTTCGGCCAGCCGCGCCGCGCCCACGAGCAGGATGACCGGCCGTTTCCCCGACAGGGCGACCGCTGGCGGCAGGGTCGGATGATCGGCCGGGTCGGCAAAGCTGCTGCTCAGGTCGGTGGGCTCAGGCGCCACGGGCTGCGCGGCCAGGCGGCGCGCCTGCGCCTGCTGCTGTGCCAGTTCGCGCCAGTTCCCGGGCACCGTGGGATGCTCCGGGTGATCCGCGTCGCGGGTGGACTCAAAACCAGCCAGGCCCGGGAAACCGGGTTGAGGCCCAGCGGCCGGCGCTGTTTCGGTGCGCGGTTCCACCGGCGCGCTGGCGCGCGCGGCGGGCGATCCCTCGGCAGGGACGGATGGCGTCGCCGGCGGGCCGGCCTGGGCGTCACGCCACATCAACACGCTGCGGACATCGATGGTGTCGTCCTGCACAGCCGGTCTGGCGGCCGGGACATGGGGCACCAGACCGCCCGCCGCGGACCGGTCGAAGGGCTGGGTGACATCAAATCCCTGGTAGGCGCCCGCGCCTGACGCCTTCGTCATTTCGAGGGGCGCAAAAGGAACCGTGGCCTCGAAGTTCGGCTCGGGATGCCGGGCGGGCGGCGCCGGGGTCCGGCGCGGCCCGCTCCCCGGGAGTTGCTGCGTCAACCGGCTGACCGCCTGCAGCACAGCAGGCCACTGGATCGGGCGGGACACCACCGGCCAGCCGGTGCCCGCGTCCGATGCCCCCATCAGCAACACCGCAGCCGGCAGCTTGCGCGCCTGCAAGGCGTGCACGGTGTTCGGGTCGTCGGCGTTGGCGATGATCAGATCGGCCTGATTCAGATCCTGCACCAGTTCACAGTCCCGGGGCTGGTCAGCCGCGGGACCCTGGCGAAACAGGGGCTCGATCACCGTGCGGTCGGCCGGGGACAGGCCCAGCAGGGCAATGCGGCAAAGTGAGGACATGGTCAGATCTTCATGCTGCCCGAGCCGTTGCGGCGTAGATACTGAATCAGCGCCGCCTGCTTCAGGGGGATCGTCAACCAGGCACTGCAACCGGCAAACTGTGCACGGATGCGCGACAGCAGGCCGCGATGGCTGGCGACGATCAGCACGCGCAGATCGGCCGGCGAGAGTCCCCGTGCCCCTTGAAGCGTCCGGCACAAGGGAATGGCTTGCGGGCCCAGCGAAACCTCGATGAGGATAACGAACCTGAAAGGACGCTGCCCCATCAGATCGAGCGCGGCCTGCGCACCCTCCGCGAAGTCGACCGTGAATCCCGAATGCCGCAAGGTCTTGATCAGCCCGTTCGCGGCATTGCCCGGCAAGCCCACGACCAGAATCCGGTCTTCCGTCGCGTCCAGCGCCGCCACCGAGGCTTTCGCGCCTGGTTTCGGGGGGGGTGATGCCCCGGCGCCCGGTTTCGGGGAGGGGGGATCAGGCGGCGCCGACACGGCCGCGTCGCCGGGGTCCAGCGGGTTGTGCGGCCTGGCGCTGGCGGTCTTGACCGTCTGGGCCCGCTCCCAGTCGGCCACCTCGGATTCCCAGTCGGACGGCGCCACCGAGGGCACGCTGTGACTGAATTGCTGCGTGGACTGAAAGGTGTCCTTGTCCTTGTCCGTACCCGGCAGCCCTGGCGGCAGCGTCGGGAACCCCGCGGTGGAATGGGCCGTTTCGAGCTGGCGCGTCGCCCCGAAATCTTCCGCCGGGCGGTCAAGCTGGCGTGTCACGCCAAAATCGTCCGCGCCATCCAGATCCTGGGGCAGGAAGGGCTGGGTGTCGGCAAAACCTGCCGGCCCGCTGCCGAAGCGCTGCGCCCAGCCCCGCACGGCCGCCACCGGTTTGGGCTCGACCTCGCGAACCGGGGCCCCGGCGGAGGGCCCCAGCAACCGGCGGATGGCCTCAAGCACGGCATGCAGCCGCAACGGACGCAACACGACGGGCCAGCCGGTGCCCCGGTCGGAGCTCCCCAGCAACAGGACCCGGGCCGGTAAATCCCGGGCCTTCAACGCCGCCACCGCCGCGCTGTCATCCGCGCTGGCAATGATCAGTTGGGCCCGGGCGAGGTCGTGCTCCAGGAAAACGCCAGGTATCGGGCTGCCCGAGGGCGGAAACAGGGCGCCCTCGATCAGGACCCGCTCGGTGGGCGAAAGTCCGGTCAGGGCGATGGAACAGGAACGTGACATGCAGCGACGGGCCAGACAAGGGGTGGGGAGGCAGCCATGACCGGCTGCGGATGCAAAATTATTCACCCGAATGACCCCGGCCGCACGCACGGACGGGTTGCGCGGCCATACTTGGCCGGTTTGAGGCCGCTTGTGTTGCAAAGTCGCTGCACCGGCCTCGCTTTTCACCGGAACAGGAACGCCCATGACCTCGATCTACGACTTTTCAGCGACCCCCATGAGCGGCAAGCCGGTGCCCTTGAAGAAGTTCAAGGGCAAGGTGCTGCTGATCGTCAACACCGCCAGCGCCTGCGGGTTCACGCCGCAATTCGCGGGACTGGAAAAATTGCACGAAGTCTGGGGGCCCAAGGGCCTCGTCGTGCTGGGCTTTCCCTGCAACCAGTTTGGCGAGCAGGATTCCGGCAGCAACGCGGAAATCGCCAGTTTCTGCCAGCTCAACTACGGCGTGAGCTTCCCGGTGATGGCCAAGATCAACGTCAACGGCATCGACGCCGATCCCCTGTACGCGTGGTTGAAAGCCGAGGCGCCGGGCCTGCTGGGCAGCCAGGCGATCAAGTGGAACTTCACCAAGTTCCTGGTCGGCAAGGACGGGCAGGTGCTCAGGCGCTACGCCCCGACCGACACGCCCGCGAGCCTGGCGGGCGACATTGAAGCCGCGCTGGCCGCCTGAATCCGCGCCATCGACACCATTTTCAAGGTTTTTTGGCACTTTCCCATCGTCACCGGGCCATAGTTAGCTATGTTTATAGTAGCTCTGTGCGATGGGCTTGCGCCTCAATCCGTCGTGACGGTGCGTCGGCGCCGGGCCCGCTCCAGGGTCTGGGCGGCGCCGCGCGGGTCCATGCCGTACATCTCGGCAAACACCGCGACGCTCTGCCCCCCGGACTCGAACGCGCGCAGCAGGGCTTCGTCCTTCGCACTGCGGGCTGACGCCTCGGCCAGCGCTTCATCCAGCACGGCGTTGGCCAACTCGTCGCGGCCGCGCACCAGCGCGTCGTAGGCCTCGCGGGACAGGCCGGAGACTTCAAAAGCCTGAACGATACGGCTGCGCAGCCGCTGCCGTTGGTCTTCCCCGGCACGCCCCTGACGGCGGCGAAACACTTCGAGCAGCGCATGGTGGATGTGCTCGGGCGCCATGTCTTCCACGGCTTCCCCCTGCAGGTCGTGCCGTTTCAGGCCGGCGGCCACGCTCTGCAGGTACCGCGTGGAGCGGGTGTGCATGGCCAGGCCGGCCTTGAGCGCCTCGCGCTCCAGAACGTCCGGGTGGGCGGCCATCAGATCCTGGAAGATGCCGCGCTTGAGCGGCAGGAAGACCTCGCCAAACAGCCCCGGATAAAGCTCAGCGAGCTGGTCGAGCACCGGCGGGATCACGCGGGGCGCGCGCGGCGCGTGCTGCGGCGCGTTGTGCGGTGCATCCTGCGCTGCGCCCGGGACATCAGGCCGCGGGCCACGCCCCGCGTGCCGGTGCTTCGCGCCGGAGCGGCCCCGGCCCTGGCCTGGCGGCGACGGCGTGTCTCGGGATGGCGGCAGGGGCGTGCCCTGCGCTGGCGCATCCACCGCCGGTTGGACGGGTGCGGGCGCACCCCCGGCAGCGGGCGAAGTTCCTGCGCCGGGCACGCCGGCAGATGCCTCCAGCGCTGGCGTGCTGGACGCCAGTGCTTCGGACGCCGGGGCTCCGGACGGGTGGTTTTCTGGGGTTGGGGACGGGTGATCGGTCATGGCGTGGACTGGCGGATGGAGGGGAGTCGAACCCTCGATCATGCCAGCCTTGGGCCCCGCGGCGCCCGGCCCGCGCCACCGCGTCAGGCCGCCGGCCGGCCCAGCGCCTCGTCCAGCACTTCGACCCAGTGCCGCACGGGGATGGCGGTGCCGCCTTGCAGGTGCGTAATGCAACCGATGTTGGCCGACACGATCTGCTCGGGCGCCTCGGTGCCGAAGGTGGTGGCCAGGTTGTCCAGCTTGCGGTCGCGCAACTGGTACGACAGGGTCGGGTTCAGCACGCTGTAGGTGCCCGCCGAGCCGCAGCACAGGTGCGCTTCGCAGCCGGTGGTCCGGACGTTGAAACCGAGCTGGCCCATGAATTTCTCGACACCGCCGCGCAGTTGCATGCCGTGCTGCAGCGTGCAGGGCGGGTGAAAGGCGATGCGGCTGGCGCTGCCCTGTACCCGGCCCTTGAGCTTGCCCGCCAGCTCGGGCAGCCATTCGCTGATGTCCCGGGTGAGCGCGCTCACGCGCTGCGCCCGGGCGGCGTACTGCGGGTCGTCGCGCAGGATGTGGCCGTATTCCTTGACGGTGACACCGCAGCCCGAGGCGTTGATGACAATGCCCTCCACGCCGGCTTCAATGTGCGGCCACCAGGCGTCGATGTTGGCGCGCATCTCGACCCGTCCGCCGTCCTGGTCGTTGAGGTGGAACTTGACGGCGCCGCAGCAACCCGCCCTGGCCGCCACCACACACTGGATGCCGGCGGCGTCAAAGACCCGCGCCGTGGCGCTGTTGATGTTGGGGCTCATGGCGGGTTGCACGCAGCCTTCCAGCACCAGCACCTTGCGCGGGTGCACGCGGGCGGGGGTCAGGCCTGCGTTCTGCCGCGCCGGCACCTTGGCCTTGAGCGCGCCAGGCAGCAGCGGGCGCACCAGCTGGCCCAGCGCCATGGCCGGGGCGAACAGCGGCGAGGGCAGGCCCTCTTTCAGCGCCCAGCGCAGCATCTTCTCGCTCGCCGGGCGCGGTACTTTTGCGTCGACGATCTTGCGGCCGATGTCGAGCAGATGCCCGTACTGAACGCCGCTGGGGCAGGTGGTTTCGCAATTGCGGCAGGTCAGGCAACGGTCCAGGTGCATCTGGGTCTTGCGCGTGGGCACCGCGCCTTCGAGCACCTGCTTCATGAGGTAGATGCGCCCGCGCGGACCATCGAGCTCGTCGCCGAGCAGCTGGTAGGTGGGACAGGTGGCGGTACAGAAGCCACAGTGCACGCACTTGCGCAGGATGGCTTCGGCCTCGCGGCCATCGGGCGTGTCCTTGAATTCGGGGGCGAGTTGGGTTTGCATGGGGGGTGCCGGGCCGGTTCAGAAGCCGGCCGAGATCCGGCCGCGGTTGAAAATGCCGGCCGGGTCGAATTCGGCCTTCAGGCGCTGGTGAATCCGGTCCAGCGGCGGCTTTAGCGGTTCAAATCGGGGTGTTCCCAGCATCGGAAGGTCATTATTAGCTATGAATAGCGTAGCATACCCTCCCGCCTGGATCGCCGCCTCGCGCAGCGCCGGGGCATGGTCCGCGGCCGCTTTGACCCAGCGCTGACCGCCATGCCACTCCACCAGCGGCGCACCCACCCCGGCGGGCAAGGCCAGCACGGGTGCGGTCTGGGGCACCGACAGACGCCACAGGCCGTCGCCCGGAAAGCGCTCGGCAAACCAGGGCAGGCGCTGGTCGCGGCAGGCGTCCCAGTCGGCGGCCACCGAGGATTTGTCCAGGCGCGCTCCGCCCAGATGGCGGCAGGCGGCATCCACCGCAGCGACCGCACCGCGCAGGCGCAGGTACAGTGTGCCGACGCCGCCATCCTCGACCCAGCAACTGGCATTGAGCGGCAGCGGCTGGGCGCCCCAGGCATTGAGCCGCGTCAAGGCCTCGGTCTGGCTGCATTCGAACTGGAGGGTGGATTCGGCCGGCGCCACCGGCAACACCTTCAGGCTGACCGCGGTGATCACGCCCAGCGTGCCCCAGGCGCCAGCCATCAGGCGCGACACGTCGTAACCCGCCACGTTCTTCATGACCTGGCCGCCGAAGGTCAGCCATTCGCCACGCCCGTTGAGCAGTTCGATGCCGAGCACGTAATCGCGCACTGCGCCGACACTGGCACGCGCCGGGCCGGACAGCCCGGCCGCTACCATGCCGCCAACGGTGCCGTCCGCGCCACCTGCTTCACCATACCGCGGCGGCTCGAAGGGCAGGCACTGGCCTTTTTCCGCCAGCACGGCTTCCAGTTCCGCCAGCGGCGTGCCACCGCGCACCGTGACCACCAGTTCGCTCGGCTCATAACTGGTGATGCCGCTCAGCGCGGCCGTGTCGAGCACCTGGCCGGTGAGGCTCTGGGCGTAAAAATCCTTGGTGCCGCCCCCGCGAATGCGCAGCGGAGTGGCATGGGCCGCGGCGCTGCGCACGGCATCGGTCAGGTCTTGAAGAGCGGCATCTTTCATGGTCAGGCATGGTAAACCGGGCCGGCGATCGCGGCGCTGAATTTTTTGAACGCCGGACATGCGCTTTTTTTCGACCCGTCGCGGCGACCGTCCGGCGGCGGTGGCTCGCAAAAAAAATGGCCCACCGAAGTGGGCCGAATATCCAAGGGAGACGCTCGCAGAAAAATAGCGGGTGCAGCGCCGGGCGCCGCACCCGGGCGCCGGTTACCGGCTGTAGGCAGTTTCGCCGTGGGAGGAAATGTCCAGGCCTTCGCGTTCTTCTTCTTCCGGAACGCGCAAGCCGATGGTCAGGTCCACGATCTTGAAGGCGATGAACGACACCACGCCGGACCAGACCACGGTGGTCAGCACGGCCTTGGCCTGCACCCAGACCTGGGAGGCAATCGAATAGTCGGCGGCGGTCACCATGCTGGCCGTGACCCAGTCGGCCACATAGCCGGGGCCGCCCAGGGCCGGGCTGTTGAACACACCCGTCAGCAGGGCGCCGACGATACCGCCCACGCCATGCACGCCGAACACGTCGAGCGAGTCGTCCGCGCCCAGCATCTTCTTCAGGCCGTTGACGCCCCACAGGCAGGCGAAGCCGGCGATAAAGCCGATCGCCAGCGCGCCACCGATGCCGACGTTGCCGGCGGCCGGCGTGATCGCCACCAGACCCGCCACGGCGCCGGACGCCGCACCCAGCATCGAAGCCTTGCCGCGCATCAGCGCTTCACCCACGCACCAGGCCAGCACGGCGGCGGCCGTTGCGCCAAAGGTGTTGATGAAGGCCAGGGCGGCGAAGCCGTTGGCTTCCAGGGCGGAGCCGGCGTTGAAGCCGAACCAGCCCACCCACAGCAGGGACGCACCCACCATGGTCAGCGTCAGGCTGTGCGGGGCCATGGATTCGCGGCCGTAGCCGATGCGCTTGCCGACCATGTAGGCGCCGACCAGGCCGGCCACGGCAGCATTGATGTGCACCACGGTGCCGCCGGCGAAGTCCAGCGCACCGGACTGCCAGATCATGCCGGCCTTGCCGTTCATGGCGTCAACCACTTCCTTGGCCGTATAGGCGTCCGGACCCATCCAGAACCAGACCATGTGGGCGATCGGCGCATAGCTGAAGGTGAACCACAGCACCATGAAGGCCAGCACGGCGGAGAACTTCATGCGCTCGGCAAAGGCGCCGACGATCAGCGCGCAGGTGATGCCGGCGAACGTGGCCTGGAAGGCGGCGAACACGATCTCGGGAATCACCACGCCCTTGCTGAAGGTCGCGGCGTTGGCGAAGGTGCCCGCGGCGTTGTCCCAGATGCCCGCCATGAACAGCCGGTCAAGGCCACCGATGAACTGGTTGCCTTCGGTGAACGCCAGGCTGTAGCCGTAGATGAACCACAGCACCACGATCATCGAGAACGTGACCATGACCTGCATCAGCACCGACAGCATGTTCTTGCTGCGGACCAGGCCGCCATAGAACAGCGCCAGGCCCGGCACCGTCATCAGGATCACCAGCAGCGTGGAGACCATCATCCAGGCAGTGTCGCCCTTGTTGGGCACCGGGGCTGCAGCGGCGGGCGCGGGCGCCGCTGGGGCAACGGCCGGGGCAGCCGTCGCAGGCGCGGCGACCGGCGCCGCCGCTTCAGTCGGCTGGGCTTCGGCCGAGGCCGTGGCCGCAGGCGCGGCGACTGGGGCCTGTGCCAGGACGGCGGATCCGCCCATCAGCAGACCCAGTCCCAGCGCGAGGGAGGCAATTAGTGTTTTCATTTCAGGTTCCTCTGGTTTCGGGGGTCGGCATTCAGAGCGCTTCCGTGCCGGTTTCACCGGTGCGGATGCGAACGACCTGTTCGAGGTTGTAGACAAAGATCTTGCCGTCGCCGATCTTGCCGGTGCGGGCGGCGCCTTCGATGGCTTCGATCACGCGCTCGACCAGATCGTCGGCCACGGCCGCCTCGATCTTGACCTTGGGCAGGAAATCGACCACGTATTCCGCGCCCCGGTACAGCTCGGTGTGACCCTTCTGGCGTCCGAAGCCCTTGACTTCCGTGACGGTGATGCCCTGCACGCCCATGCCGGAGAGGGCTTCACGCACCTCGTCGAGCTTGAAGGGCTTGATGATGGCAGTAACGAGTTTCATGTTCATGCTCCTTGGCAAAACGCGGCTCAGAAGCTCTTGCTGACGGAAACCACGGCCGTGCCGTTGCTGATGTTCTTCGAGGGGCTGGTGTAGCCGGCGAGGTCGCGGTTGGTGGAGATATAGGCCAGGCCGAACACCCAGCCGTCAGCCGTGTAGGTGCCGCCGAGCTTCCAGTCGGTGATGCTGTCGACCACGGTGCCGTTGATCTGCGCCACCTTCGCGCCGCCCCTCAAGCCCTGGTAGCCGATGGAGCCGTTGACGCCGAAGCCATTGCCGAAGTCATGCGCGGCCGCCACGTTGAGGTACCAGCTGCCGTTCGAGTCCGGGGCGCCAAAGAAGTCCGTGACGGCATAGTTGTACTTGGCCGTCACCGGGCCCCAGCTGCCGCCAATGTAGAGCTCGCCGTTCTTGATGTCCCAGCCGGCAGGGTTGGCGCCGGTGCCCGGGTAGTAGTAATAGATACCGCCGACATCCAGCCCGAAGTCGCCAAAGGTGGCCTTGTAGCCGCCGTAGAAGTCCATCTCGATGTTGGCGCCGTTGTACATGGTGCTGTCGACGTTGGAGTTCCAGTTGCCCAGGTACAGGCCGTTCTTCAGGGCCAGGTCAACGCCGCCCTGGATGGCCGGCTGCTTGTTGGTCTGGGAGATGCCGCGGAAGCGGTAGTCCGAGAAGATGCCGAGGTTGCCGGTGACGGTGTACTCCGGCTCGGGCGCCTTGGCAGCCGCCGGCGCCGCGGTCTGGGCCAGAACACCGCTGGATGCCGCCACGAGGGCAGAGGCAATGGCCAGCTTGCTGAGGGAAAAAGAGGTCATGAGTAGCTCCAGAGGTGAGTTGAAAGGATGAATGCCTTTCAAGCACAGACCGTGCCACCCTTTCTGAGCGTTTACCTTCAGTCTCCGATGGACGGGGAAGCAAGCCTGCGCTACCATATCTGTATGAAATCACAGTATGCACAACCATGGTGCAGTCCCTGCCGGCCCTTGCGCCCGGCGATGCACCAACTCTGGGCGCTTCATCCATGAGCCTGTCTCTGGTGCAAAGCCGCGCCCTGCTGGGCCTGGAGGCCTCGCCAGTCACCGTCGAAGTGCACCTGGCCAACGGCCTGCCCAGCTTCACGCTGGTCGGTCTGGCGGACGTGGAAGTCAAGGAAGCCCGTGAACGGGTGCGCTCGGCGCTGCAGAATGCCGGGCTCGAATTTCCCCACAACAAGCGCATCACCGTGAACCTGGCGCCGGCCGACCTGCCCAAGGATTCCGGCCGCTTCGACCTGCCGATCGCGCTCGGCATCCTGGCCGCCAGCGGGCAGATCGACGCCGCGCGTCTGGCCGGGCACGAATTTGCCGGCGAACTGTCTTTGTCCGGCGAACTGCGCCCGGTGCGCGGCGCACTGGCCATGAGCCTGGCGCTGCACCGCCAGCACGTCGCCACCCGGCTGGTGCTGCCCCCCGGCAGTGCCGAGGAAGCCGCGCTGGTGCCCGACGCGCAGGTCTACCGGGCGCGCCACCTGCTGGACGTGGTGCGGCAGTTCCTGCCGGCGAGCGCCGGCACCACGGCCGAACCCGACGCCGGCGACGGCTGGGCGCGCCTTTCCCCCACGCCGCTGCCCGAAGCCGCCACCTACGCAGACCTGGCGGATGTCAAGGGACAGGCTGGCGCCAAGCGGGCGCTGGAGATCGCTGCGGCCGGCGGCCACAGCCTGCTGCTGGTCGGCCCGCCGGGCGCCGGCAAGTCGATGCTGGCGCAGCGTTTTGCCGGGTTGCTGCCGCCCATGACCGTGGCGGAAGCCCTGGAAAGCGCGGCCGTGGCCTCCCTGGGCGGGCGCTTTTCGCTGGACCGCTGGGCGCAACGGCCCACCGGTAGCCCGCACCATACGGCCAGCGCGGTGGCGCTGGTGGGTGGCGGCTCGCCGCCGCGGCCGGGGGAGATCTCGCTGGCGCACCACGGCGTGCTGTTTCTCGATGAACTGCCCGAGTTCCCGCGCGCCGCGCTCGAAGCCCTGCGCGAGCCGCTGGAGACCGGCACCATCACCATCTCACGCGCGGCGCGGCGCTCGGAGTTTCCGGCGCGCTTCCAGCTTATCAGCGCGATGAACCCCTGCCCCTGCGGCTACCTCGGCTCGCCACTCAAAGCCTGCCGCTGCACGCCCGACCAGGTGCTGCGCTACCAGGGCAAACTCTCCGGCCCGCTGCTGGACCGCATCGATCTGCATGTGGAAGTGCCCGCGCTGTCCGCGAACGACCTGTTGAACGCGCCACCCGGTGAAGGCACGCAGAGCATCCGGTCCCGCTGCACCGAGGCGCGGGCGCGGGCGCTGGCACGCCAGGGCAAGTCCAACCAGGCCTTGCAGGGGCGGGAAATCGACGAGCACCTGGCGCTGGACCCGGCCGCTGCAAAATTCCTCAACACCGCCGCCGCCCGCCTGGGCTGGAGCGCCCGCTCCATCCACCGCGCGCTCAAGGTGGCCCGCACCATTGCCGACCTGGCGGGCGCACAGAGCACCCAGGTCACGCACGTGGCCGAGGCGGTGCAGTACCGACGGGCGCTGCGCACGGGCTGATCGGCACCCGAAAACTCCTGTATCAATAGCTGGTTATGACCCATTGACGCTGGGTTAGTGCCATTTTCATCCAAATTTTCCTGAAAACCCCGCTCAAGGCCTTGGCAGGCGCTGGCCCGGGTGATCGATCATCCCTTGACCAGCCGGATCGTCTTGCGCGCGTCCGGCGTGATGAGCTTCAGTTCCTGCAGCAACTTCTGCAGCGTGGCCTGGGCGTCCAGGTTCGTCATGGGCAGGGTGGCCAGCGCAATATGAAAGCGCAGCGTCGCCCCATCCGCCAAGGCGCTGGAGGTGCGCAGCCCCTGGGCCACCGCATGGGTGGCGATGGCGTTGGCTTCATCCAGCGAGCAGGGGCTTTCCAGCAGCACGGCGAAGTGTGGCTGGCCCACGCGCGCCACCATGTCGGTGTCCCGCACTACCCGCTTGAGCCGTGAGGCGGCCAGCACCAGCGCCCGGTCGGCGCCTTCGGCCCCCTGCTCGCGGGTCAGGCTGTCGAGGTTGGCGAGTTCGACCACCATCAGGGCCAGGGGTTGCCCCGAGCGCGCCCGGTCGATCGACAGCGGCAACTGCCTGAGCAGCTTGCGCTGCGAACTCAGGCCGGTGAGCGGGTCCATCGAGGCCAGCGCCCGCGCCCGCGCCCGGGTCTCGGTCTGCTCATTCAGGCGGCGGCTCAGGCCATAGAACAGCAGCGGCATCTCCAGGGCCGAGCCCAGCATGAGTCCGTATTCCGAGAGGAACCCCGAGGGCATCAGCCCGAAGTTGCGCGCCACGGGGAACGCGCCGCCAAGGATGATCAGCCCGAAGCCGGCAGCGATCCAGCGGCTGTGGCGGTCGCCCCGGGCTATGGCCAGTCCCAGCAGCAGCAGGACCAGCGCCATGGACAGGGTCAGCAGGTTCATGCTCAGATCGAAACCGATGGCGCTCGGCCACAGCGCGTCGAAGCCCGCCACGCCCATCAGCGCCAGCAGGACACCCACGGCCAGCCGGTCCAGCAGGATTGAATACTGGCGCGGTACTGCGATGGTGCGCACGAACCACACCCCGGTCGCGCCGGCCAGCACCGGCATGAAGAAGGTCATCGGATTGTTCAAGACCGGCCACTCAGGCCAGAACAGCATCCCGCCGACCCCGGTGAAGCCGGCCTGACCCAGCACCATGGTCGAGATATAGAGCACATAGGTGCTGAAGCCGCGATCCCGATAGACCAGGGCATTGGCCAGGGCCACGAACAGCGCCAGCGCGGCCAGGCCGAAGTAGGCCCCGAGCAGGAACATCGCGCGCTGCTCCTGTTCCGCCGTGAAGGTCTGGGTCTTGAGGAACAGTCCGCCGGAAAACGGCACGCGGGCGTGCTGGATGCGCACGTAATAGTCGACGTCGCGCGCGGTCTCGGCGCTGAGGTCCAGCACGGGCAGACGGCCGCGCTGCGGCCAGGCACTTTGCGGAAGCCGGTCGCCGGCCCGCTGCTCTACCCACTGGCCCGCGGCGTTGCGGTAATACAAGGCCACATCGTCCACACCGGGCAGGTCTACCTCCAGGTGCCAGTGGTCTTCCTGCACAGGCAGCCGGGCGGAAAACCGGATCCACAAAGCTTCATGATCGCCCAGCAACACCTTGTGCCCGGGGGGCCGGACGGCAAATCCAGGCAACGCCTGGCGGGCCTCGATGGCATCCACGCCCAGCGTGCCTGCGGGGTCCACCAGGAACTGGCTCTGCCCGGCCAGTGAAACCGCTGGCACTGCCGCGGAAAGGTTGACGACCGGCAACGGCCCCCCGGCATGGGCCGCGACCGCCCCCAGGAGCAAGGCCAGGGCGGCCAGCAGCGACACCAGCAACCGGCAAGCCGGGACGGCGCTCAAACCAGTCAGGCCAGGCAATCGCATGCTGCTATTGTGGTGCGCGCAAGGCCAGGACGGCACAGAATCGGTAAAACAAGGTAACCGGACGGGCCTCCAGAACCGGACAGCGCGGCATGCGCTCTTCCAGCGCTCGCCTGCAATCCGGTTGCCCGGCCCTCACCACAGCGCCTGGGCATCAGAGACTGGGCGCCAGCAGGCGTCGCAGTGCCGCCTCGTCCAGGCCACGCCGGCGCGCGTGGTCGTGCAGCTGGTCCTCGCCGATCTTGCCGACGCTGAAATACGTGCTCTGCGGGTGGCTCAGCATGAAACCGCTGACGCTGGCGGCAGGCGTCATGGCCAGGCTTTCGGTCAGGCCCATGCCGATGTCGTCGCATTGCAACAGTTCGAACATCCCGCGTTTCACGCTGTGGTCCGGGCAGGCCGGATAGCCCGGCGCCGGGCGGATGCCGGTGTAATGTTCGGCGATCATGTCCTGATTGCTCAGCGCCTCCTGTGGCGCATAAGCCCACAGGTCGGTGCGCACCCGATGGTGCAGGTATTCGGCAAAGGCTTCGGCCAGCCGGTCGGCCAGGGACTTGAGCATGATCGCGGAATAGTCGTCGTGCGCGTCGATGAAGGCCTGCTCCCGCTTCTCGACGCCCAGCCCGGCGGTCACGGCGAATACGCCGACGTAGTCGTCCGCCACGCCTTTCGGGGCCACGAAGTCGGCCAGGCAGCGGCTCGGGCGCAGCACGCCGTCGATCTCGTGCTTCTCGGTCTGCTGGCGCAGGCCGTGCCAGGTCAGCGCAACCTGGCTGCGGGACTCGTCGGTGTAGAGCGCGATGTCGTCATCGTTCACCGTGTTGGCGGGATACAGGCCGATCACCGCGCTGGCGCTGAGCCAGCGGCCTTCGATCAGCCGCTGCAGCATCGCCTGGCCGTCGGCGAATACGCGGCGCGCCTGCTCGCCCACCACCTCGTCCTGCAGGATGGCCGGGTAGCGCCCAGCCAGGTCCCAGGTCTGGAAAAACGGGCCCCAGTCGATGAAACGCGCCAGCTCGGTCAGGTCGAAATTCTTGAACAGGCGCTTGCCAGTGAATTTGGGCTTCGGCGGCACATAGCCGGCCCAGTGAATCGGTGTCTTGTTGGCGCGGGCTTTTTCCAGCGGCCACAGCACCACCGGCTTCTTGTTGGCGTGCTGGGTGCGCACGCGCGCGTAGTCGGCGTGGACCTCGGCAATATAGGCGGCCGAATGGTCCGACAGCAGGCCCTGCGCCACGCTCACGCTGCGCGAGGCGTCCGGCACATAGACGACAGGGCCTTCGTAGTGCGGCGCGATCTTGACGGCGGTATGCACGCGGCTGGTGGTGGCGCCGCCGATCATCAGCGGCATCCGGCGCTCGCGGAAATACGCGTCCTTCTGCATCTCGCCGGCTAAGTATTGCATCTCTTCCAGGCTGGGCGTGATCAGACCCGACAGGCCGATGATGTCGGCGCCTTCTTCCTTCGCCCGGGCCAGGATCTCGTGGGCCGGCACCATTACGCCCATGTTCACCACCTCGAAGTTGTTGCATTGCAACACCACGGTCACGATGTTCTTGCCGATGTCGTGCACGTCGCCCTTGACGGTGGCGATCACGATCTTGCCTTTCGCCTTGACATCTTCTCCGGCGTGTTCCTGCAGACGCTTTTCTTCCTCGATGTAGGGCAGCAGGTGCGCCACGGCCTGTTTCATCACGCGGGCCGACTTCACCACCTGCGGCAGGAACATCTTGCCCTGGCCGAACAGGTCGCCGACGACGTTCATGCCATCCATCAGCGGGCCTTCGATCACGTGCAGCGGCCGCCCGCCGGTGGCCAGGATGGCGCGGTAAGCCTCCTCGGTGTCCTCAGAAATGAAGTCGGTGATGCCATGCACCAGCGCGTGCGACAGGCGCTGGCCCACCGCCACGGGCGCTTCGGGCGTGCCGCGCCATTCGAGCTTTTTGCTTTCGTCCCTGGCGCCGCTGCGCGCGGTCTCGGCAATTTCCACCAGCCGCTCGCCCGCGTCCGCGCGGCGATTCAGCACCACATCTTCGACGCGCTCGCGCAGCTCCGGCTCCAGGTCGTCGTAGACGCCGACCATGCCCGCGTTGACGATGCCCATGTCCATGCCGGCCTGGATGGCGTGATACAGGAACACGGTGTGGATCGCCTCGCGCACCGGGTCGTTGCCGCGGAAGCTGAAACTCACATTGCTCACACCTCCCGACACCTTGGCGCCGGGCAGGTGCTGCTTGATCCAGCGCGTGGCCTCGATGAAGTCCACGGCGTAGTTGTTGTGCTCCTCGATACCGGTGGCGATGGCGAAGATGTTGGGGTCGAAGATGATGTCTTCCGGCGGGAAATCGACCTCGTCCACCAGGATGCGGTAGGCGCGCTCGCAGATCTGAATCTTGCGCTCGAACGTATCGGCCTGGCCCTTTTCGTCAAAGGCCATGACCACGGCAGCAGCGCCATAACGCCTGACCAGACGGGCCTGGCGCTTGAATTCGTCCACGCCCTCCTTCATGCTGATCGAGTTGACGATGGGCTTGCCCTGGATGCAGCGCAGGCCGGCCTCGATCACGCTCCACTTGGAGCTGTCCACCATGATCGGCACGCGGGCGATGTCGGGCTCGCCGGCAATCAGGTTCAAAAAACGCACCATCGCGGCCTGGCTGTCGAGCATGGCCTCGTCCATGTTGATGTCGATCACCTGCGCGCCGTTTTCGACCTGCTGACGCGCCACGGCCAGCGCCTGCTCGAACTGGTCGTTCAGGATCATCCGGGCGAAGGCCTTGGAACCGGTGACGTTGGTGCGTTCGCCGATGTTGACAAACGTGGCACGGGGCGACCGGCCCTCAGCGCGGTCCTCCACGGCGTAAAGGGCGCCGATGCTGACCGGCTCCAGGCCGGACAGCTTCATCGGGGGCACCATCGGCGCCGCGCGCTCGCGCGCCGTGGGGGGAAAAGAGGGGTCTGACATGCATCTCACCTGAAAAAATGGCACACAGGTGAGCGTCGTTGCATCCCGGCACACGGGGTCCAAGCCTGACGGACCCCGCTTAGGGTTCTCGCTGCAACGCTCCTTGGAAGCCCGGCATTTTAGCGGACAAGCCTTTCGCCGGTTGGCCCCGGCCCGGCGGTATCGGGCGCAGGGGCAACATCGCTTCACGGCTGTTACCGCAGGTGCGCCTGCGTCGAATTGACAAAAACACCGTCTATCCGTGACAATTTTGAGTGGCCCCGGCGCATGCCGCGCTCCAGAACCCGCCAAAAACTGACCGCTCTTACTTGTGAAATCGTCTGCCCTGCTCACCGACCCGGCCGCTGCGCGCGAGTCCTTGCGCCTGCGTATTGACCAGGAGCTTGCGGGCTTGGGGCGGCTCGAAGTCAGTTCGTGGATGATGGCGCAGCCCCCGCCGCCGCCGGCCACCGCGCTGGACGATCACCGCGAACCCGCCACCGAGGTGGAACTGGACGCCGCCGTCGGCGGGCTGTTCTGGCGTACGCGCGCCGATCTCGAACACACGCACTGCTTTCATGTGATCGGCCCCGACGGGGGCTTGCTGGCGGTCTGTTCGCCCAGGACCGGGGCGCTGAGCGTGCGCAGCCTGGTGGCGGTGGACGAACTGGGCGGCATGCAATTGCACCGCCGTCCCATCGCCGCAGGCGCCCCGCCGCCGGATTTCCGCTCGACCCGCCTGGCGGCCGCACTGTGGCGTTTTGCGCTGTTTGGCCCGGATGGCGACCAGGCCTTGCCCGCGCACTATTGCCAGTTGCCGCTCAAGCTGCACCAGCTGCCCGCGCTGGACCGTGAACTGGTCGCGGGGCGGCACCTGAAGCTGATGCGCTTGCTGCACAAGGGCCGGCGCACTTTTCACGAGCTGCTGGAAACCACCGGCCTGAGCGATAAGCAGCTGCGCCGCGACCTGGCCGCGCTGCTGCTGGTGGGCTGTCTGGTGATCGCCTGAGACGGCGTTTCCCCGCTTGCGCAGCTGCGCAGTACCGGGTGGAGTCGCAAGACGTCACGCCGTTTTGACTCGGCTCCCTCGGTTCCCGGTTTTTCAACCGCTCTGGTAACCGCTATCGCGACCCGCACCGCCTCACGCCACCGCTTCTTCCCGGTAAAACACCCCCTGCCGCACGCCGCGGGCCGCCAGCGGGGCCACGGCGTCGTGGATGGCGCTGATGTGCTCGGGCGTGGTGCCGCAGCAGCCGCCGACGATGTTGACCAGGCCTTCGGCGGCAAATTCGCGGATGAGACGGCTGGTGACGTCGGGCGTTTCGTCAAAACCAGTATCGCTCATCGGGTTGGGCAGGCCGGCGTTGGGGTAGCAGCTGATATAGGTGTCGGGCGCAGCTTTCGCCAGCTCCTGGATGTAGGGGCGCATCAGCGCCGCGCCCAAGGCGCAGTTCAGGCCGACGGCCAGCGGCTGCGCATGGCGCACGCTGTGCCAGAAGGCGGTGACGGTCTGGCCGCTGAGGATGCGCCCCGACGCGTCGGTCACGGTGCCGCTGATGATGAGCGGCAGGCGTTCGCCAGATTTCTCGAAGTACTCGTCGATGGCAAACAGCGCCGCCTTGGCATTGAGCGTGTCGAAAATCGTCTCGACCAGCAGCACGTCGGCGCCGCCCTGGACCAGTTCCTCGACCTGCTCGTAATACGCCGCGCGCAGTTGCTCGAAGGTGATGTTGCGTGCGGCCGGGTCATTCACGTCGGGGCTGATGCTGGCGGTCTTGGGGGTGGGGCCGAGCGCGCCGGCGACAAAGCGCGGATGCCCGGGCGTGCTGAACTTGTCGCAGGCCTCGCGCGCCAGCCGGGCCGAAGCCCGGTTCATCTCGCGCGCCAGGTCGGCCATGTCGTAGTCGGCCTGGGCGATGGTGGTGGCGCCAAACGTATTGGTCTCGACCAGGTCCGCGCCGGCGGCCAGGTAGGCCTCATGGATGTCGCGGATGATGTCGGGCCGCGTCAGCGACAGCAGCTCGTTGTTGCCCTTCACGTCCCTGGGGAAGTCCTTGAAGCGATCACCGGCGCCGCCGGGGCCGCTGTACCCGTCGCCGCGGTACTGCGCCTCGCCAAGCTTGAAGCGCTGGATCATGGTGCCCATGGCCCCGTCGAGGATGGCGATGCGCTGCTGCAGGATGCCAGGCAAGGCCTGGCCGCGGGTGTAGTTGACGGGTTTCATAGGGCTTCGATTGTAGGAAGCCCGGGCACTTCCCCCGCACAGCGGGGCTTCGGGGCCGGCATTTTGCCCCGACAATAGGGATGGAGCGCGGCGACGCGCCCAGCCGCCCCGGCCATTCGGGCGGCCAGGCACCGGGCCGGCGCGCAGGCGGCCACTGGCCGGCCCTTTTCCTGATATTTGAACAAAAACAGGCTGATCCCAGCGTCGACTGGTCACTATCAGCTATTACTTTTATAGCTCCCCATTTGACCTCTTCATCCATCCTGCGCGAGGTGTTCGGCTACGAGGCGTTTCGAGGGCCACAGGCTGACATCGTCGGCCACGTCACCGGCGGCGGCGACGCGCTGGTGCTCATGCCCACCGGCGGCGGCAAAAGCCTGTGCTACCAGATTCCCGCCATTGCCCGCCAGCAGGCCGGCCACGGCGTGGCGATCGTGGTGTCGCCACTGATCGCGCTGATGCACGACCAGGTCGGCGCACTGCACGAGGCCGGGGTGGAGGCGGCGTTCCTGAATTCCACGCTCGACTGGCAGGAAGCGCAGGACGTCGAATTCCGGCTGCAGACCGGTGCCATCACCCTGCTCTATGTAGCGCCCGAGCGGCTGAACACGCCGCGTTTCCTGGGCCTGCTCGACGAGCTGCACGCGCAGCGCGCCTTGAGCCTGTTCGCCATTGACGAGGCCCACTGCGTGAGCCAGTGGGGCCACGACTTTCGCCCCGAGTACCGCGCGCTGACCGTGCTGCATCAGCGTTATGCCGGCGTGCCGCGCATCGCGCTGACCGCCACGGCCGACGCGCTGACCCGCGCCGACATCGTCGAGCGGCTGCAGCTCGAAGACGCGCGCCTGTTCATTAGCAGCTTCGACCGGCCGAACATCCGCTACACCATCGTCGAGAAGAAAGACGCCACCCAGCAACTGCTGCGCTTCATCACGCGCGAGCACCCCGGCGACGCCGGCATCGTCTACTGCCAGTCGCGCAAAAAGGTCGAAGACATCGCCGAAACACTCTGCGCGCACGGCCTCAACGCGTTGCCCTACCACGCCGGGCTGGACAACAAGCTGCGCCAGACGCATCAAGACCGTTTCCTGCGCGAGGAAGGCATCGTGATGGTCGCCACCATTGCGTTTGGCATGGGCATCGACAAGCCCGACGTGCGTTTCGTCGCGCACCTGGACATGCCGAAAAACATCGAAGGCTACTACCAGGAAACCGGCCGCGGCGGGCGCGACGGCCTGCCCACGGACGCCTGGATGGCCTACGGCCTGCAGGACGTGGTGAACCAGCGCCGCATGATCGACGAGAGCCCGGCAGGTGAAGAATTCAAGCAGGTGATGCGCGGCAAGCTCGACGCACTGCTGACGCTGGCCGAGGGCGCCGACTGCCGCCGGGTGCGCTTGTTGAGCTACTTTGGTGAGGCCTACACCGCCGCAGCGCCGGGCCGCCCCAAGCAAGGCACGGCCCCCGAGGGGCTGAGCGCCGCGGCTCCCGATGTGCCCGCGCACATCGGGACGGCGAGAAGGGCCGTCGCCTCTGGCGTAGGCATGTCCAGCGAGGACACGTCAGTGCCGAGCGTGGGGGCACGTTACACCTGCGGCAACTGTGACAACTGTTTAAACCCGCCCGCCACGTGGGACGGCACCGACGCCGCGCGCAAGCTGCTCAGCACCATCTACCGCGTGCAGCAGGCCAGCGGCATCAGCTTTGGCGCGGGCCACATCATGGACATCCTGCGCGGGAAAAAGACCGAAAAAGTCGCGCAATTCGGCCACGACGGCCTGAGCACTTTCGGCATCGGCGCGGCATTCAGCGAGCTGCAGCTGCGCGGCGTGCTGCGCCAGCTGATTGCGATGGGCGCGCTGGCCGTGGACCCGCAGGCCTTCAACACGCTCAAGCTGACCGACGCCTCGCGCGCGGTGCTCAAGGGCGATCTGGCGGTGAACCTGCGCGAATCGGTCACCGGCCCCACCGAGCGCCGGCTGCGGCGCGACAAGCCGGGCGCCCGCGCGACGCCACCCGCTGCCGCCGCACTCAACGAAGACGGCCTGGCCCGCTTTGCCGCGCTCAAGGCCTGGCGCGCCGAAGTCGCCCGAGAGCACAACCTGCCCGCCTACGTGATCTTCCACGACGCCACCCTGGCGGCGGTGGCCGAGCGCTGCCCGCGCACGCTGGACGACCTGGGCGGCATCAGCGGCATGGGGGTGAAGAAGCTGGAGGCGTATGGGGCGGAGGTGCTGCGGGTGTGCGGGGGTGTTGCGTGATGCTTCACAAGGAAATTGGCCACTTCCCAGCGTGAATAGGTCGTTGTTTGCTCTTGTTTTAATCAGAAGTTCTCCCGCTTCAGGCGCCCGGGGCCCTGTAAGCGACACGGAGATACGCCCACTCAAGCGTGCAGCGCCGCATCCTGCGTGCTAGCATTGCTTGCATTGACATCGTTTGAATGAAGGAGGCATCCCATGAGTACGCTGACTATCCGGAATGTTGAACCGGTCATCAAAGACAAGCTGCGCCTGGCCGCTGCCGCCCATGGCCGGTCGATGGAGGAAGAAGTGCGCAGCATCCTGCGCGCCGTGCTGACGCAGCCGGCCGCACCGCGCGGCCTGGGTAGCCGCATTCATGCACGCTTTGCCGCTTTGGGCGGGATCGACTTGGCGCTGCCGGAGCGAAGCGACCTGCCCCGTGCCGCCAGCTTTGACGAAAACGCCGCCCAATGAGGGTTCTGGACACCAACGTGGTGTCGGAGACCATGCGGGCGTTGCCCCATGCCGCCGTGCTGGCCTGGCTGGATGCCCAGGAACCCCGCGATTTATGGCTGACCGCCGTCGTGGCGGCCGAGCTGATGTCCGGCGTGGCCCGCCTGCCTGAGGGCGCACGCAGGCAGCAACTGGCCCATGGCGTGGCGGCCATGCTGGAGCAGGATTTCGCCGGGCAGGTGCTGGCTTTTGACCTGGCGTCGGCGTCCGTCTACGCCGACCTCGTTGCGCAGCGCGAGCGATCAGGAAAGCCCATCGGCATGGCGGATGCGCAAATTGCGGCAACATGCCTGGTGCACCAGGCGACCCTGGTCACGCGCAACCTCAAGGACTTCGAGGGCCTGGGCTTGACGCTGATCAATCCATGGGCGCAAGCCCCGCACTGAGCGGTCGTCTGATCCGCCTCAGTCGCGCAGCCGCTCGTCCACAAACGCCCGCAGGATGCTCATCGCGGGCGCCTCGGTGCGGCCGGCCAGCGTGATGCAGGCAAAACGCGCCCCGGCCCGCAGGGGCGGTTCCACCCGGATTTCGGCCAGCGTGCCGGCGGCGATACCTGCGCGTGCCGCCGCCGCGATGCCCAGAAAAATGGCGTCCGTCACCGCCACGGTGTCGAGAAGGCTGGTCACGTCCTCGCACTGCAGCGTGGTCATCTGCGCCGGGTCGGCGCGCGACCCGTACTGGTCGACCAGGAGCCGGGCGACTTCATCCGACAGCGGCGTGCAGGCCACGGGATAGCCCAGCAGCGCCTCGAACGGCACGGGCGTGGTGCCCGCCAGCGGGTGGCCGGCGCGGCAGAGGAAGCCGGCGCGCAGCTCGCCCAGGGTTTCAATACACAGGTCGGGCGCAGGGGCGATGCGGCGCACGTCGATGACCAGCGCATCCAGCTGCCGCGCACGCAGTTGCAGCAGCTGCAGCTCGGTGGAGCCGCGCGAAATCGCCACTTTCACGCCCGGATGGTGCCGGGCCATGTGCTGCAGCAAAGGCGTCATGAGCAGCGCGCCCGGCCCGGAGCCCAGGCCCACGCGGATGGCGCCCAGATGGCCCTGCTGCAGCAAGTCCGCGCTGCGCCGCAGGTCGGCGGCCTCCAGCACGATGCGGCGAGCGCGCGCCACCACGGTCAGCCCCAGCGGGGTGAGTTCGTTGCGCTTGCCGATGCGGTCGAGCAGGCGCCCGCCCAGTTCGTCCTCCAGCGACTGGATGCTGCGGCTCAGCGCCGACTGGGTCAGGTGCATCTGGGTGGCGGCGCGGCTGAACGAGCCGCTGTCGGCCAAGGCCAGAAAGTGCTCCAGCTGTTTGAGGTTCATGGGGTGCAATCAATGAGTTTTGTGAATAGCAATAAGGAAAATAATACATTGGACACATGATCTGCGGGTCCCTAGCATCGATTCCTGTTTTATTCCCTACAAAACCGGAGACCTGCATGCCATCCCTCAAGCGCCACTTTCTCAAGACCACCACGGGCCTGCTGGCCGGCCTGCTGCTCGCCGGCACGGCGTCTGCCCAGGGCTTCCCGGCCAAGCCCGTCATGCTGATGGTTCCCTACCCGGCGGGCGGCCTGTCCGACAACATCGCCCGGCGCGTCAACGTGCCGCTGGGCGCGGCGCTCGGCCAGCCGGCCATCGTGGACAACCTCGGCGGCGGCAGCGGCAGCATTGCCGCGCAGAAGGTGCTGAACGGCCCGTCCGATGGCTACACGGTGTTTCAGGGCTCGCCCAACGAGTTGATCCTGGCCCCGCTGGCCATCTCGGCCATCAAGTACAAGCCCGAGAGCTTCCGCCAGATCCACCGCATCGCGCTGGCGCCGATGGCCATTTTTGTGCGCCCCGGCCTGCCCGCGAAGACCGCCGACGAACTCGCGGCCCATGCGGCCAAAGTCGCCAAGGAAGGCAAACCCATGACCTACGCCAGCGTGGGCGTGGGCTCCTTCTACCACCTGCTCGGCGCCAAAATGAGCAAAGACCTGGGCGTGGAGATGACCCACGTGCCCTACAAGGGCGCGGCCGACGCGCAGCGCGACCTGTTCACCGACCTGGTGGACATCTTCATCACCCCCTACGGCGTGGCCCAGGTCGAACTGGTCAAGCAGGGCAAGCTGCGCGCCCTGGCCGTGCTGACGCCAGCGCGCCAGCGCCTCATGCCCGAGGTGCCCAGCACCACCGAGAGCAAGGCGCTCAAGACCTTCACCGCCGAGATCGGCACCGGCTACTTCGTCAAGCGCGACACGCCCGAGCCGGTGGTGCAGGCGCTGCACCAGGCGCTGCAAAAGACGCTGGGCGACACCCAGTTGCGCGCCGGCCTGTTCGCAATGGGCCAGGAAACCTCGCCGCTGCAGACGCTGGCCGAGGCCGACCAGGCCTACAAGGCGGAAATCAGCGCCTACCAGGCGATTGCCAAGTCCATCAACCTGCAAGCGCAATAAGCGCGGCCCGCCCATGTCCGCCGTTCTGGAACACCGCCCCCATGCCACACTGGACGCCCTGCAGGCGCACGCCGACGAATTCACCGGCGTGCGGCGCGACATCCACCGCCACCCCGAGCTGGGTTTCCAGGAGTTCCGCACCAGCGACCTGATCGCCGAGCGCCTGACCCAGTGGGGCTACAGCATCACACGCGGCCTGGGCGGAACCGGCGTGGTGGGCCAGTTGCGGCGCGGCACGGGGGCCAAACGCCTGGGCCTGCGCGCCGATATGGACGCCCTGCCCATCGTTGAAGCCACCGGCCTGGCCCACGCCAGCTGCCACGCGGGCGTGATGCACGCCTGCGGCCACGACGGCCACACCGCCATGCTGCTGGCCGCAGCACAGCACCTGGCGGAGCACGGCGACTTCAGCGGCACGCTGAACCTGATCTTCCAGCCGGCCGAAGAAGGCCTGGGCGGCGCGGTGAAGATGATGGAAGACGGCCTGTTCGCGCGTTTTCCCTGCGACGCGATCTTCGGCATGCACAACATGCCGGGTTACCCCGCCGGGCACCTGGCGCTGCGCGATGGCCCGGCCATGGCCTCGTCGGATTATGTGGGCATCACCATTCACGGCAACGGCGGCCATGGCGCCATGCCGCACCGCGCGGCCGACCCGGTCGTGGCGGCGTCCAGCCTGGTGATGGCGCTGCAGACCGTGGTGTCGCGCAACGTGGACCCGCTGCAGATGGCGGTGGTCACGGTGGGCGCCTTCCACGCCGGCGAGGCCAACAACGTCATTCCGCCCCATGCCACGCTGCGCCTGAGCGTGCGCGCGCTGGACCGTGACGTACGCGCGCTGCTGCGCCAGCGCATCACCGCACTGGCGCAGCAGCAGGCCGCAAGCTTCGGCTGCACCGCCGAGGTCGAGTACCGCCCCGGCTATTGCGTGCTGGTGAACACCCGGGCGGAAACCGATTTCGCGCGCGCAGTGGCGCTTGAACTTGTCGGCCCCGGGCGCGTCACCCTGCAGGCCCCGGCACTGCCCGGCAGCGAGGACTTCGCCTTCATGCTCGAACAAGTGCCCGGCAGCTACCTGCTGATCGGCAACGGCGACGGCGCGGACGGCGGCACCTTCGCCGGCCACGCCTGCATGGTGCACAACCCCGGCTACGACTTCAACGACGCCAGCCTGCCGGTGGGCGCGGCCTACTGGGCGCTGCTGGCGGAGCGGTTTCTGGTGGAGTGAGCCCCGGCGGCGATACGCCAGGCACGCTGGGCGCACACCGACGGGTGGCGCGTTCCGCGATTGACTGTATTTTTGCTAGCTAACAATGACCGTTCCACGCTGGGATAAGGCCATTTTCATTGCAAAAATCCCATCGAACGCCCCTCCCGGACCTCCGGCTTGATCCGGTGCTCGGCTTCGAGCTGCTCCAGGAACTCGTCCACCGTGAATTCGACCGCCAGGATGTCGGTCTGGCGCTTCACGGCGGCGAAGTCCCCCGGGCACAGCTGCGCCAGCTTCGCCAGGCGCACCCTGGCTTCAGCCGTCAAGAGGGATGCATCACCGGCCAGCGCCTCGGTCACGAACATTGCCTCGCGCTGCGCGGCCGTCAGCGGCTTGAACTCGATCTTGAAGGTAAAACGCCGCAGCGCCGCCTGGTCGATGCGGTCCAGCAGGTTGGTGGTGCAGATGAAGATGCCGTGGAAGCGCTCCATGCCCTGCAGCATCTCGTTGACCTCGGTCACCTCGTAGGTGCGCTGGGCGCCGCGGCGGTCCTGCAGGAAGCTGTCGGCCTCGTCGAGCAGCAGCACGGCTTTCTCGGCTTCGGCCTCGCGGAACATCGCCGC
>JAABRA010000064.1 GCA_011391155.1 Burkholderiales bacterium | reverse complement strand
GCCGCCGCATTCGAAACCGTCCACGCTGACCGCGTCGCAGCCGATCGCCTCGGCCTTGAGCGCATGGCGCACCGAGGTGCACTTGTGGATCACCTTGATGCCGGCCTCGTGCAGCATCGGCATCCACTTCTGCGGGTTGTTGCCGGCGGTCTCCACCGCCTTCACGCCGCCGTCGATGATCGCCTTGATGTAGCCGGGGTAGTCGGGCGAGCTGACGGTGGGCAGGAAGGTCAGGTTCACGCCGAAGGGCTTGTCGGTCATCTCGCGGCAGCGGCGGATCTCATTGGCCAGCAATTCCGGCGTGCGCTGCGTCAGCCCGGTGATCAGGCCCAGGCCGCCCGCGTTCGACACGGCGGCGGCCAGCTCGGCAAAGCCGACAAAGTGCATGCCGCCCTGGATGATGGGGTGCTGGATGCCGAACAGTTCAGTGATTCGGGTTTTCATGGTGAAGCGATCCTTGGGGTGAGGTTGAGGGTTGTCTTGAAATCAGTGCCTGTGCAGCCACGCGGCGATTCGCGGCGCCAGCAGTTGGGGGTGTCGGGTCCAGGAGAAGTGGTCCAGGTGCACGCCATCTGTATCGGCGTCGCACCAGGTCCACTGCTCGCGCGGGCACAGCGGCAGTTTACCGAGCAGGTAGCTTGCCGCAAGCTCAGGCGCCCAGCTGTCGCCCTGGAAGTTCAGCGCCAGCACCGGCATCGCCAGCGTCGCCAGCGCCGCCTCATAGTTGAAGTCGGAGCCCGTGGGCTCGTAGCGCCCGGTATGGGCCACATGCACCCAGTCTTTCATCACGCCGCGCGCCTCGCGTCCGCCAAAGCCGAAACGCTGACCCGGGAAGTGCCCCAGCACCGCACCCGTGACCGTGGACAGCAGACCCAGCAAGCGGATGCCGCTCTGCAGCCGGCGTGGATAACACGCCAGAAAGACACTGCCGCTGGCAATCGGCAGCAGGCCGTGGAAACGATCCGGCTGGTGGGCAGCGATCAGGGTGCTCAATTGCCCACCCAGGCTGTGCCCGCCGATCCACAGGGGCGACGAAGGAAACAGACCGGTCAGTTTTTCGATCAGCGCCGGCGCATCGATCTCGACGAGTTCGCGGTAGCCATGGTCGTGGCGGCGCGAGGCCCGCACCGTACTGCTGGCCATGCCGCGCCAGTCGGGTGTGCAGACCTGCACGCCCTGCCCGGCCATCGCCCCCGCAAAACCGCGGTACACCCGGCTTGGTGTGCCGAGCGCCGACAGGAAGACCAGCACGGGCGCGGCAGCGCTGGCGGCGCGGAAAAGGCCGGCGTCAAAGCGGTGGCCGTCGGATGCGGTGATGGAAAGCGTTTCAGCGGGGATCATGAAAATTCCGGATCACAGGCCCATGGCGCCACCTCAAGCGATATCCGCTCGGGCTGAGCCCAGCCGGTCCTTGAAGTCGTGCGACGGGGATCAGACACGACTGTATTCGATCCAGACCTTTTCACGGAGTCACGGCAGGGACCTTGATACCGGTCAAAGCAGGGTCCGGCCCGCGCACTAGCATGGATTGCACAAATCCAGCCCGGCGGCGTCCCGCCCTGCCTGGCCGCACGGTTTGGCGGGATCCAGAGAGAGACATCATGAAAACCTACCCCATGTCGGCTGCCGACGCGTCCTGGTTCCACAACGACGGCCCGGCCAATCTGGCCATCGTGATGGGCGTCGTGCTGACGCGTGAACCGCTGGACTTTCACCGGGTGCGCAAGGTCTACAGCGAGCGGCTGGTGACTTTCGAGCGCTTCCGCCAACGCGTGGTCGAGACCGGCTTCCCGCTGCCCACGCCGCACTGGCAAGACATGCCGCACTTCGACATCGACCAGCACCTGCACCACATCGGCCTGCCCGCGCCGCATGACCAGGCCGCGCTGAAGGCCCTGGTCAACGACATCGCCAGCACGCCGCTGGACCACGCCCTGCCGCTGTGGCAGACCTGGGTCGTGGACGATGTCGAGGGCGGCAGCGCGCTGATCATGCGCTGCCACCACTGCATCGCCGACGGCACGGCCATGATGATCCTGATCCAGAGGCTCTACGACCCGGCCCCCGGCGCGCCGCCGCTGCAGGCGCCGCGCCCCCGCGGCAAGAGCCTCAAACAAGTGGACCAGGGCCTGCTGGCACCGGCCCTCAACGCCGTGGCGGGCGCTGCCCGGGGCGCGCTGGCGCTGGCCGGCGGGGCGGGGATGCTGGTGGGCGAGCTGCTGCGCAAGGACGACCCCCAGTCGCCGCTGAAAGGCGAATTCGCGCCCGCCAAGCGCGTCGCGTGGTCGCAGCCGTTCCCGATCGAGCACATCAAGGCGATCGGCCTGCGGCACAACGCCAAGGTCAACGACGTGCTGGTGGCGGCCATGACCGGCGCGCTGCGCAGCTACCTCAAGGGCCGCGGCGTCGACGTGGACCACACCACGCTGCGGGCCATGGTGCCGGTCGACCTGCGCCCGCCCGAGCGCATGGGCCAGCTGGGCAACGAGTTCGGTCTGGTGGTGCTCGACCTGGCCGTGACCCAGGCTCGCGCCGATCGCCGGCTGGCGCTCACCAAAGCCCGCATGGACGCCCTCAAGCGTTCGCCCGAGCCGCTGGCCACCCGCGCCCTGCTCGACCTGATGGGCCGCCTGCCCAAGGCGCTGGAGGATTTCTCCAACGACCTGTTCGGGCGCAAGGCCAGCCTGGTCATGACCAACGTCACCGGCCCGCGCGACGAGCTGTACCTGGCCGGCGTGCCGGTCGAACGCATCCTGTCGTGGGCGCCGCATCCGGGAAAACAGCTCGGCATGGCGGTGAGCATCTTCAGCTACAAGGGCATGGCCGGGCTGACCGTAATTGGCGACGCCCACCTGGTGCCCGACCCTGAATCCATCACCGACGCCTTCAACCGCGAATTCCAGAAGATGCTGAAGCATTCCGGCGCGCCGCAAGCCCCGGCGAAACAACCCGCAGCCCGCAAGGCGCCGGCCAGGAAGACGGCGCCAACAGCGGCGACCGCCCGGCGCGCGCGGACCAAAGCCGCCTGACGGGGACGCGCCGAAGTCGCCGCAAGGACACGGTGCAAGCGGAAAACCGCTTAAGGTCGACGGTTGATGTCCCCCTGGAGAGAAACCGACATGTCCTGGAACTTGCAGCAGGCCCCGATGCAGACGGGGCGCGTGGCCATCGTCACCGGGGCCAACATTGGCCTGGGTTTCGAGACCGCGCTGGCCCTGGCCGGCAAAGGCATCACCGTCGTGCTGGCCTGCCGCAACAGCGCCAAGGCCGAAGCCGCCAAGGCCGCCATCCTGGCACTGCACCCCAAGGCAAAAGTCAAGTGCATGGCGCTGGATCTGGGCAGCCTGAAATCGGTCCGCGCCTTTGCCGCGGCCTACCGCAAGCGCCACACCCGGCTGGACCTGCTGATCAACAACGCCGGCATCATGATGCCGCCCTTCTCGCTCAGCGAAGACGGCTTCGAGAGCCAGCTCGCCGCCAACTACCTGGGCCACTTCGCCCTGACCGGCCTGCTGCTGCCCCTGATCGTCAAGACCCCGGACTCGCGCATCGTGAGCCTGAGCAGCCTGGCGCACAAGTGGAGCGGCATCCGCTTTGACGACCTCAACGCCGCGCGCTGGTATGACAAGCGCCTGGCCTACGGGCAGAGCAAGCTGGCCTGCCTGATGTTCGCCTATGAGCTGCAGCGCCGGCTGGCGCGGGCCGGCCACACGACGCTGTCGGTCGCGGCGCACCCCGGGGTCTCCAGCACCAACCTGTTCCAGCACCTGCCCAAAATCGTCCAGCTGTTTGCGCCCTTGACCGAAGTGATCTTCCAGTCGGCCCAAGGCGGGGCCCAACCCACCTTGTACGCTGCGCTGGGCGACGATATCGAGGGTGGCGATTACTGCGGGCCGATGTCTCTGGGCGAGATGCGGGGCGATCCTGGCAAGGTGCGCTCCAGCCGACGCTCGCGCGACAAGGCGGTGGCGGCCCGGTTGTGGACGGTATCCGAAGAACTGACCGGCGTTCGCTTTCTGGACTGAAGCTGCAGCCCGCCACCCCCCAAGGAACGCTCCCATGCCCCACTTTTCCCGCGACGGCTTTTCCATCCATCATGAGACGCATGGCCATGGGCTGCCGGTCGTGATGCTGCACGGCATCTGCGTGAGCTTCACCGGCAACTTTGGCGCGTACGGCTGGATCGAGCGCCTGAGCGGCCAGGGCCTGCAGGTGGTCGGCATGGATTTCCGCGGCCATGGGCGCAGCGACAAGCCGCACGACCCGTCCGCCTACGGCTCGGTCAATCTGGCAGGCGACGTGATCGCCCTGCTGGACCACCTGGGACTGGAGAAGGTGGCGCTGATGGGCTATTCGCTGGGCAGCGTGGTCGCGCTGCACCTGCTGCACACCCACCCGGATCGGTTCACGCGCGGCGTGCTGATCGCAACCGGCGACGGGCTCCTGGGCCTGCCGCCTTACGCCCAACTCGAAATCGCGCCGAAACTGGCTCAGGCACTGGACCGCGAGCAGTACCCCGCTGATCTGCCCAAACACGTGGCCGCTTACTGGAATTTCGCCACCCAGGTCGGCGGCGACCGGGAAGCGGCCGCAGCGGCGGCGCGTTCCCACTACCCGCCCTGCACAACGGCTGAAGCGAGCCAGGTCCGCTGCCCTGTCCTGGTGGTCAGCGGCGAGCGGGATCCGGTGCTGGGAACCGGGCCGAAGCTCGCCCAGGCGCTGCCGCACGGACGCTATCTGGAAATCCCGGGCGCGGATCATTTCAACCTGACGCTCAACGAGCAGGCCCAAGCCGCGGTGGCGTGCTTCCTGCTGGAAGCCGGCGACCCTGGCGCCGCTTCCAGCCCAGGGCACTGAAGGCCAGCGCCGGCATCCGGTTCAAAGCCTGTCCGCGGCGCGAACGGACGCCCGGAACAGTCCGCTCGACTTGACCTAGCTCAAATCCTGGCCGCCTCAGAGGGCTACGATGAATCACAAAGAGGGGACTGAACATGGACTTGCTCGATTTCGCCCGTGGCCCGGCGCTGACTTTCGCCTTGGCCGTCTTTGTGCTGGGCATCCTGTGGCGGCTGCTCCATCTGTGGCGACGGCCCCGCCTGCGCGATCTCTCGCCGCCCCGCGAGGGCGCACCGGCCCCACTGGCCGGCGCCAGGCGCGCCATCCTGCGCGGCATGTGGCCGCGCACGGCGTTCTCCGGGCGCACGCGCTTCGTCACGATCAACGGTTACGTCCTGCACATCGGGCTGGCGCTGGTGTTCCTGGGCTACGCGCCGCACATCGCCTTTGTTCGCCGCGTGACCGGCGTGGGGTGGCCGGCCCTGCCCGACAGCGTGATGTACCTGGCGGCCGCCGCCACCTTCGTCG
>JAABRA010000063.1 GCA_011391155.1 Burkholderiales bacterium | reverse complement strand
CAAGGAACATGCATCATGGGCGCGCAGTGGAAAGCAAAAGGCAAGGAACTGGCGGCAAATGCCAAGGGCAAACTTTTTGGCCGCCTGGCCAAGGACATCATGGTCGCGGCGCGCAACGGGGCCGACCCGGCGCTGAATTCGCGTCTGCGGCTGGTCCTGGAGCAGGCCCGCAAGGTGTCCATGCCCAAGGAAACGCTGGAACGGGCCGTCAAGAAAGGTGCCGGGCTGACCGGCGAGACGGTGCATTTCGACCAGCTGATGTACGAAGGCTTTGCGCCGCACCAGGTGCCGGTGATGGTCGAATGCCTGACCGACAACGTGAACCGCACCGCCCCTGAAATGCGCATGCTGTTCCGCAAGGGGCAGCTGGGCACGTCCGGCTCGGTGTCCTGGGACTTCTCGCACGTCGGGATGATCGAGGCCGAACCCTCGGCGCCGGGCGCTGACGCCGAACTGGCCGCCATCGAGGCCGGCGCGCAGGAGTTCGAGCCTGGCGACACCGAGGGCACGACGCTGTTCCTGACCGACGCCACCGATCTCGACCTGGTGAGCCGCGCGCTGCCGGCCCATGGCTTTACCGTGCTGTCGGCGAAACTGGGCTACCGCCCGAAAAACCCCATCGACCCTGCCAGCCTGAGCGCCGCCCATCTGGAGGAAGTGGAAGCCTTCCTGGCCGCCATCGACGCGAACGACGACGTACAGAACGTGTACGTGGGGCTGGCCGGTTAGGCGTTGACGAGGCTGGCCATGAACCACTGGCTGATGAAGTCCGAGCCCGGGGAATGCTCGGTGGATGACGCGCTGGCGGCGCCCGGGGCCACCGTGCCCTGGGTCGGCGTGCGCAACTACCAGGCGCGCAACTTCATGCGCGACGCGATGCGCGTGGACGACGGCGTGCTGTTCTACCACTCCAGTTGCGCCGAGCCCGGCATTGTCGGCATCGCGCGGGTGGCCTCCAGCCCTTACCCCGACCCGACCCAGTTCGACCCGAAGTCGCCCTATTTCGACGCCGCTTCCAGGGCTGAGGCGCCACGCTGGCTGCTGGTGGACGTGCAGGTGCTTCGCAAGACCCGAAACCTCACCCTGCCCGAACTGCGCTCCCAGACGGGGCTGCAGGACCTGCAGGTGCTGCGCAAGGGCAACCGGCTGTCGATCACGCCCGTGGAGCCGTTGCACTGGCAATGGATCGTCCATCTGCTGGGCGACGACCCAGGCGGCAGGCCATGAAATCCCGCTGCCGAACGGTCTTCCTGAGCCTCATGGCCATCGTGCTGCTGTTGCCCGCATTGTTGATAGGGGCCGCACAGCTGGGCGCACTTTCGGGCTCGGCGCCGACCGACCTCGGCGTGAAGGCCGGCCGCCTCAAGCCACCTTCCAGCACGCCCAACAGCGTGACCAGCCAGGCCGCCCTGTACCCGGACCATCCGCAGGCCGCTCGCGCTGCCATCGAGCCGCTGCGCTACCCGGGCGACGGCCGGGCCGCGATGCGCAAGCTGGCCGCCATCCTGCGCGCCACGGAACGCACGGTGCTGGTCACGGACGAGCCGGGCTACCTCTATGCCCAGTCGACCACGAAGCTGATGCACTTTACGGACGACGTGGAGTTCTATCTCGACGAAGCGGCGGGTGTGATCCACGTGCGTTCGGCCAGCCGCGTCGGGCACGGCGACCGGGGTGTGAACCGGGCCCGGGTGGAGGCGATTCGCGCGTCGCTCCATGCGGCGTCCGGCGTTGCGCCCTGAACGCGGCAAAAGGCAGCGCCACCGCCATAAAGATCCAATTTTGATAGCTGACTATGACCATTCCACGATGGGAATAGCCACTTTTCATGCAATATCGGGCGCAATCGCCGCCGCATAGTCGTACAAGGCCCCCAGAATCGCCTCGCCGCGCTCGTCGGCGCTCTCCGACAGGGTATCGATCTCGCTTTGCAATTGCTCCACCGTGCGCGCACCGCCAGCGCCGTCGATCAGGCATGCCACGCAGTGCGCGTCCCAGCGCGAAACTTCTTCGGGCGTGAGCGTGGCGGGAAAGTTGCGGGCCCGGTAGCGAAACACGATTTCTTCCAGCCGCGGATCGTCAAAGCTGCTGCGCGAGCTGGCCAGCTGCGCGGGTGACAGGGCGCGCAACTGGTTCAGCCGGCGCCGGTCAGCGTTGCCGATGAAGCCACCGTACAGGTCCTGGTCTACATCGGGCTGACCCGCCTGGGCGTCCGCCGGGCGGCGGAACACCTCGGGCCAGATCGCGCTCATGTCGGGCAGATCGCGCGCCACCGCGGCGAACTGCAAAGCCTGCGCCACATCGATGCCCCAGTGCGCCGCCATGGCCGCTGACAGCGTCTTGAGATTGCCAATCACCATCGGCGACTTGTTCAGGTGAATGGTCTTGACCGGCAGGCGCGTCACGCCCTCGGGCAGGTCCGCCGTGCGGGTGAACAGGCGCTGGCGCAGGGTGTCAGCGTTCAGGGTGGCAAGCTCCGCCGGGTCGTGCGCCAGATCCCAGGCGATGAGTTCGTTCTTGTTCGTCGGGTGGCTGGCCAGCGGCCACATCACGGCCAGGCAGCCGCGTTCGGCCGGAAACATGCCGGAGATGTGCAGGAAGGGCTTGGCGAATTGCGGCGTGGTGGGCAGGCCCAGCTCGGCCGCCACGCGCTCCTTCTTGTGCAGCGCCAGGCAGAACTCGAACAGCCGGGGCTGCTGGTCGCGGATAAGCCGCGCCAACGCGATGGTGGCGCGCACGTCCGACAGGGCATCGTGCGCGGCCTCGTGCAACAAGCCGTTGGCGGCGCTCAGGTGCTCCAGCCTGAAGCTGGGCGAACCGTCTTCCTTCTTCGGCCAGTGGATGCCCTCGGGCCGCAGCGCGTAGGCCGTGCGGGCCACGTCCATGATGTCCCAGCGGCCGCAGTCGTTCTGCCATTCGCGCGCATAGGGGTCGATCAAGTTGCGCCAGAACATGAAGCGCGTGATCTCGTCGTCGAAGCGGATGGTGTTGTAGCCCACGCCGATGGTGCCGGGCTGGGAGAAGGCGGCTTCGATCCGGGCGGCGAATTCCTGTTCGGGCACGCCGCGCTCCAGGCACTGCTGCGGCGTGATGCCGGTGATCAGGCACGAGACCGGGTCAGGCAGGTAGTCGGGCGCCGGCTGGCAATACAGCATCAGCGGCTCGCCGATGGCGTTGAGTGCAGCATCCGTGCGGATGGCGGCGAACTGCGCCGGCCGGTCGCACCGCACGTTGGCGCCGAAGGTCTCGTAGTCGTGCCACAGGAAGGTGTGCGGGCCAGAAGCGGATGGAGGTCGTGCGGTCATGAAGGTGAGGGCTTGCGCCGCCACTGTAGCTGCAAAAACGGCTCACAAACGAAAAATATGAACAAAATTGGCCTCATCCCAGCGTCAAATGGTCATAGTCAGCTATTATTTTTAACCCATCTTGGCAGCACTGACCCACAAAAAAGGCCGGAAGCTGCGTGCTGCCGGCCTTGCTGCAATCGCTGGAGCGATGGGTGCGCGGCTTAACCCGCCGTGGCTTGTTCCGGCTCGGCCGGTTCGGCACGGGTCGAACGGCCTTCCTTCTTCGGCAGCGGGTGAATATCGAGCAGCACCTCGTCCTTGTCGTCGATATCCACCGTCAGGCGTCCCCCTTCGGTCAGCCGGCCAAACAGCAGCTCATCGGCCAGCGCGCGGCGGATGGTGTCCTGGATCAGCCGCTGCATCGGGCGCGCACCCATCAGCGGATCAAAACCCTTCTTCGCCAGGTGCTTGCGCAGCGCGTCGGTGAACGTGACATCAACCTTCTTCTCGGCCAGCTGGGTTTCGAGCTGCAGCAGGAACTTGTCCACCACCCGCATGATGACCACCTCATCCAGCGCCTTGAAGCTGACCGTGGCGTCAAGCCGGTTGCGGAACTCGGGCGTGAACAGGCGCTTGATGTCGGCCATCTCGTCGCCCGCCACGCGCGGGTTGGTGAAGCCGATGGTCGCCTTGTTCATGGTCTCGGCGCCCGCGTTCGTCGTCATGATGATGATGATGTTGCGGAAATCGGCCTTGCGCCCGTTGTTGTCGGTCAGCGTGCCGTGGTCCATGACCTGCAGCAGCACGTTGAAGATGTCCGGGTGCGCTTTTTCGATCTCGTCCAGCAGCAGCACGGCATGGGGCTTCTTGGTCACCGCCTCGGTCAGCAGGCCGCCCTGGTCGAAGCCCACGTAGCCGGGCGGCGCGCCAATCAGGCGGCTCACCGCGTGGCGCTCCATGTACTCCGACATGTCGAAGCGCATCAATTCGATGCCCATGATGTAGGCGAGCTGCTTGGCGGCTTCGGTCTTGCCCACACCGGTCGGGCCGGAGAACAGGAAGGAGCCGATCGGCTTGTCACCCCGGCCCAGGCCCGAGCGCGCCATCTTCACGGCGCCGGCCAGCACTTCGAGCGCCTTGTCCTGGCCGAAGACCACGCTCTTGAGGTCACGCTCCAGCGTCTGCAGCTTGCCGCGGTCGTCGTTGGACACGTTGGCCGGCGGAATGCGGGCGATCTTGGCGACGATTTCCTCGATCTCGGCCTTGCCGATGGTCTTCTTGCGCTTGGACGGCACCAGGATGCGCTGGGCCGCGCCGGCTTCGTCGATCACGTCGATGGCCTTGTCGGGCAGGTGCCGGTCATTGATGTACTTGGCGCTCAGCTCGGCCGCGGCCTGCAGCGCCGCATTGGCATACTTGACGCTGTGGTGCTCTTCAAAGCGCGACTTCAGCCCCTTGAGGATATCGATGGTCTCCTGCACGGTCGGCTCGACCACGTCCACTTTCTGGAAGCGGCGCGACAGCGCGGCGTCTTTTTCGAAAATGCCGCGGTATTCGGTGAAGGTGGTCGCACCGATGCACTTGAGCTGGCCATTGGACAGCGCCGGCTTGAGCAGGTTGGACGCGTCCAGCGTGCCGCCCGAGGCTGCGCCGGCACCGATCAGCGTATGGATCTCGTCGATGAACAAAATCGCATTGGGCTTGTCCTTGAGCGACTTGAGCACGCCCTTCAGGCGCTGCTCGAAGTCCCCGCGGTACTTGGTGCCCGCCAGCAGCGCGCCCATGTCGAGCGAATACACGTGCGATTCGGCCAGAATCTCCGGCACATCCTTCTGCGTGATGCGCCAGGCCAGGCCTTCCGCAATCGCCGTCTTGCCCACGCCGGCCTCCCCCACCAGCAGCGGGTTGTTCTTGCGGCGGCGGCACAGGATCTGGATCACGCGCTCGACCTCGTATTCACGGCCGATCAGCGGGTCAATCTTGCCGTCTTTGGCCATCTGGTTCAGGTTCTGGGTGAACTGCTCCAGGGGCGAGGCTTTTTCGTTCTTCTCACCGCCACCGCCCTCCTCGCCCTCGCTGCTCGACGGCGCCTCGGCCCCC
>JAABRA010000062.1 GCA_011391155.1 Burkholderiales bacterium | reverse complement strand
AATATTTGTGATCCTGGCTTTTGTGGCCGTGGTGCTGCTGCTGGAAAGCGGCTTTGTGCTGTGGAATGACAACAAGAGCCCGGAGGTGAAACGCATCGAGGGGCGCCTGCGCGCGATCTCCGCGGGCACGCATGAACAGACCGATGGCCAGCTGTACAAGGAGCGTGTCCTGAGCAGCACGCCGGCTTTGCATCGCCTGCTGTTGCGCCTGCCGCGGGTCCACCAGATTGACCGCTTGCTGATCCAGTCGGGCTCCACCTTGTCGGTGTGGCACTTCGTCGTCGTTTGCGGCCTGCTTGCGTTGGCCGGCCTGTTGCTGGGGCTTGTGTTCAGGTGGTCGTTCCTGTGGATCGTGGTGGCCATGGTATTGTTGGCTGAGCTTCCCGTGCTGTACCTGAAATGGAAAAGCAAAAAGCGGTTGCAGCGCATCGAAGCGCAGCTGCCAGACGCCATGGACCTGATCAGCCGGGCCTTGCGCGCCGGTCACTCTTTCCCGTCGGCGCTTTCGATGGTCGGCACGGAAGCCCAGGAGCCGATTGCCAGCGAATTCAAGACCACTTTTGACGAAATCAGTTTCGGCATCTCGAATGACCAGGCATTGAACAACCTCGCCGCACGTGTGCCCAGCGCCGACTTGCGCTATTTCGTGATGGCCGTGATCATCCAGCGTGAGACGGGCGGCAACCTGTCCGAATTGCTGGGGAAATTGTCCACCCTGATCAGGGAGCGATTCAAGCTGTTTGGCAAGATCCGTGTGCTGGCCGCTGAAGGGAAGATGTCCGCGTGGATCCTGGGACTGCTGCCATTTGGTGTGGCGGGTGTGATCAACATCGTGAACCCCGGCTACATGGCCATCCTGTTCACGGATCCGTCGGGCATCAAATGGGTGATGGCTGCGCTGATCATGATGGTGATTGGGGTCTTTTTCATGTGGCGGATTATTGATATCCATGTGTGAGGTCGTGTCATGACGGAACAAATTCTTATCCTTGCCCTGGTGTTCATGGCCGTTTCGGGGCTCGTTTTCGGTGTGGTGTCATGGTTGAACCGGCGTGCCGCTATCCAGCAGCGGCTGGACGACCTGGGCCACGGCGATTCGACGCCTGAGGCGGGCCTGGCCGGGAATTCGAAGGCCGTCTGGCGTGCCAGGGTGGCCCAGGTTGCCGGGCCCATGGCACGGCTCTCCACCCCGGAAGAGGGCTGGGACAGCTCGGCCCTGCGGCTGCGGTTCATCCATGCCGGACTTCGCGATGCCAGTTGGCCGATTGTTTTTTTCGCAGGCAAGACCCTGCTGGCGCTCGTGCTGCCCGGGATATTCGTGCTCTACCAGAGCCTGCGTCCGACAGGGGCAGGTTTCTCGGGGAATATCTTGCTGCTGTTGCTGTTTTTGCTGGTGGCGATCGGCTACTACCTGCCCAACGTGGTCTTGTCTTCGCTCACGCGCCGCCGTCAGCAGGAACTGCGCGAGGCGCTGCCGGATGCGCTGGACCTGATGACGGTGTGTGTGGAGGCCGGACTGGGTCTGGATGCCGCCATGAATCGCGCCGCCAGCGAGTTGGGGATTCGCAGCCAGGAGATGGCCAATGAACTGGGGCTGGTGGCGCTGGAGCTGCGCGCCGGCATGCGGCGTGAGCAGGCCCTGCGCAACCTGGCGCTTCGCACGGGCGTGGACGATATCGCCGCGTTCGTCAGCATGATTGTTCAGGCGGACCGCTTTGGCACCAACATCGCGGAGGCCTTGCGGGTTCAGGCCGAAACCATGCGGGCGCAGCGCACGATTCGTGCAGAGGAAGCCGCAGCAAAAATTCCGACGAAATTGCTGTTTCCGCTGATCTTCTTTATTTTCCCTTCGCTGTTACTCGTCCTGATGGGGCCTGCCGCCATTTCCGTGATGCGCGTCCTGCTCCCGACGATGGCGGGCTCCCGTTAAATCCTGGAGGATCGAATCATGAAACGCAAATTGCATTCCGTTGCCGCCCTGTCAGTGTTTGGAGTGTTGTTAGGTTGCGCCCAGATCGCGCCACCTTCGCCGAAGAACCAGCTAGCTGCTTCCCGGGGCCCGCTGGAAAAAATGCCGGTGAAGGTGGCGGCCGGGTCCGTCGCGACCACGGGAGCGTCCGGCGCCGATGTGCTGTTCTCAGTGGGTCGATACCAGCACAGCGCCGGCCAGCTGGAACAGGCGGCCCTGCATTACACCCAGGTCCTCGAGCTTGACGCCCATCATGTCGGCTCGCTGAACGCGCTGGCAGTGATTCATGCGCAGGCGGGTCGCACAGACGAGGCGCTGAAGCTTTTCATCCGTGCCATGCAGTTGTCGCCGAAGGCCGCGCACATCCACAACAACATGGGTTACGCACTGATGCGGGCCGGCCGGCTTGACGAGGCGGGTGTTCAGCTCAGGGAAGCCCAGGCGCTGGACCCGGGGAGCGTGCAAGCGGCCCAGAATATGGCGCTGCTGGCCAGGGAGGAGGGCAAGCGCGCCGCCATGGCGGCGAAACCCGAGCCACAACCAACCGCCGCAGCGGTGCCAACGGGTCCGGCGCTGGTGGCGGTTTCCGAGAATGTCTATGAGCTGAGGATGCCAGCGGCCCAGTCGAACGTCGTGCCCGCGGTGCAGGTAGCGGCCCAGCCGGTTGCACAGCCAGTGGTCATTCAGTCCGCGATGCAGGTGAACGTCAAAGCGGCGATCCCTGTTGTCGCTGACGCCGCGGCATCGGCGGCGGAACCCCGCGTGACGGCGTCGCTGGTGACGGTCAGCCTGAAACCCGAGTTGGATCCAGGCTGGCAGAAGACGGTCCAGGCTGTCAAACCAGCGGAAAATTTGCTGAAGGGCGTGCGGCTTGAGGTGTCCAATGGCGCAGGGGTCACCCAATTGGCACGCCGCACGGCCGACCGGTTGGCTCCGACCGGGGTCATCACCGCCCGCCTGACCAATGCAAAACCCTATCGGCAGGTGCGGACAGAAATCCAGTTCCTGGCGGGCCAGGATCTGGCAGCGCAGGCGCTGCAGGCGCGCCTGCCTGTAACGGCCAAGGCCGTTACCTCGAGCGAGCTTCAACGTGGCGTGCAGATTCGCCTGGTTCTGGGTCACGACGTGGCCGGCAGGGCGATGGCCGCATGGCTGGATGAGAAAACAGTACGTGTGGCCCAATTGTCAGAGGTTGGTGGTTGGTGAGGTGCTGACTTTATGTAGGTAACCGACTTGTCGAGCCTTTCTGAAAGCTAACTTCGGCAGGCACGAGTCAATTTGTTAGTACTGAAATTTGACACTTCGGGGGGCAGATGAGACTCGGGGCGCACTGGCTGAACAGGGATCGTTTCACTGTATATCCCCGGATTTTTCTGTTTTTGTTCTTGGTCATTGCCGGTGTGTGGATTGGGTTATCCCAGAATATGGTCGACTTGAACGGTAAGCCACTGGGTTATGACTTCATCTCGTTCTGGTCCGCATCGTTTCTGGGGCTGGCGGGTCGACCGCAGGATGCATACAGCCTGTCCCTGTTATTCGAAGTAGAAAAAACTGCGGTGCCCGCAATGCGGAGCCTGTACGCATGGTTTTATCCCCCTTCCTTTTATCTGATGGTCCTGCCGTTGGCCCTGATGCCTTATCTGGTGGCGTACCTGGTCTTCATGGCGGTCACCCTGGGCTTTTACCTGACGGTATTGGCAAGAATCATCCGGCGCGTGGATGCCTCATGGTGCGTGGCGGCTTTCTCTGGCTTATGGCTCAACCTGGTCCAAGGGCAGAACGCGTTTCTTACAGCGGCCTTGGCAGGAGGCGCGATGCTTTGCCTGAAGCGTCGTCCTGTCGTGGCGGGCATTCTGATCGGCCTTCTGGCCATCAAGCCGCACCTGGCCCTGCTGTTTCCTGTCGCGCTTGCGGCAGCAGGCGCATGGCGCGCATTTTTTGTGGCCGGTAGCGTGGCAGCGATCTTCATTGGGGCGGGCACTGCCGTATTTGGCGTGATTACCTTTGAAACTTGGGCGCACAGTCTTGACGACGCGCGTCTTATTTTTGAGAGCGGGGCGCTTCCATGGGCGAAAAGTGCTTCTGTCTTTGCAATGTCGCGGTTGCTGGGTGCGCCCGTTATGGCGGCGTACGTGGCTCAGGTTGTGATTGCATGCGGTGCAGCTTGGGCCGTATGGTGGGTGTGGCGCCGCTGTCCATCCCAGGCACTGCGCGGCGCAGCCTTGATGACGGCAACTTTTCTGGTTAGTCCCTTTCACTTTGACTACGATCTGGCGTGGCTGGCTTTCCCGATAGCCTGGATGGCGCTTGAAGGCCTGCGGGATGGGTGGCTGCGGGGGGAAAGAGAAGTATTGGTCGCTGCCTGGATCTTGCCGCTGTTTATGGGGCCCATCGCCCAGGCTCTGGGAGTCCAAATTGGCCCGTTTGTCCTGATCGCTCTTCTCTGGATGATCGTGCAACGTGTCCGAAAGTGGCCGGATAGAGTAGGAACCCACTCCGAAGACTCAACAAAATTCGCTTGAAATCATCTTAAGAAAGTAGATGAAGTCCCTTCCTGTCCTCGCCAGGTGAAATACCTTCCTCAGCCAGTCCGGGTAGCGACGAATACTCTCCGGCAGGTTGTTTCGCAGCGGGGGCATGTTCGCGTCAAAATAATCTGATGAGTTACACCCTGACCCTCGTCACTGGCGAGGAGGCTTCCGAGCCCGAGCGCCGTGCCGCCGAGCAGCGCTTCCGCCGCGCGCTCGACGCCACGCTGGGCGACGCCAATCTGGTTCTGCCGACCTACAGCGTGTACCTGCGCATCGTGTCGACCTATGGCGAGAGTCCGGACGTGACGGCCCTGAGCGACGCCGAGCGTGAAGTGGTGGAACAGTGGCAGGCGGCCGAGTCCGCCGCCCTGACCGCCGCCCTGGGCCCGCACCGCTACCTGGATGACGCGCGCTTCGAGATCGGGGTCTGAGCCAAGGCCAAAGGTCGCGCCGGAGTGGCCCCGGATCTTGTTGCGAAGCATTTTGGAGTCAAATGTGCCTATACCCATCGTCAAATGGTCATTGTTAGCTATCAGTCTGGAAGTATTTTTCGGACTGTCCGTCCCTGCGCGTCAGGCCATGGCGCAAGCTGCACCACCCGCCGCCCAGCCCGTGCGCGCCATCCCCGTCGCCCAAGGCCTGGAGCACCCTTGGGGCCTGGCGTTTCTGCCTGACGGGCGCTACCTGGTGACCGAGCGCCCGGGCCGTCTGCGCGTGGTGGAGGCCGATGGCCGGTTGAACCCGCCGCTGACCGGGCTGCCGCCGGTGGCTGCTGGCGGGCAGGGCGGTTTGCTGGATGTGGTGCTCGATAGCGGTTTTGCCAGCAACCGCACGCTGTATTTCTGTTTTTCCGAGCCGGCCCCCGGCGGCGCTGCAGGCAACAGCACGGCGCTGGCGCGGGCCCGCCTGTCCCTGGACGGTTTGG
>JAABRA010000061.1 GCA_011391155.1 Burkholderiales bacterium | reverse complement strand
GATCAGGGAAAAAAACCGGTCGTTCAACGCGCCGGGTGTCAGGAAGTTTCGCGCCAGCAGTTCGGAGCCGACCGGCAGCGCCTGCAGCCATTCCGCCGTGGCGGTCACGCTGTAAATAGCGCGCTCATCCCACAACAGCCACAAGCCGGTGATGCCGGCAATCCACAGCATCCACAGCAACGGGACGCCCGTGAGCCAGGAAAACCAGCGCACCCCGCGAAAATGTCCGCGCACGGCTTCCCGCACCAGATGCAGCAGGGTCAGCAGCATGAACGCGTCGGCGGCGTAGCGATGCATCCCGCGCAACAGCCGGCCGAACAGCAGCGGGTCGTTCTGCAGCCGCAGGCCGGACTCGTAGGCACCGGCCACGCTGGTGTCATACAAGGCGTATGCGATCACGCCACTGACCACGGCCGTCACCAGGCACAGGAAAGCCAGCGCGCCCAGATGGCGCCAGGGGTTGTGAGCCGGCGCGAAAGCGTGGTCGAATGCGCTGGTCAGACGCTCGTCGGCGACGCGCAGCGAACCCAGCAAGGTGGCCATCAGCCGCCCTCAACCGTGGGTGAACACAAAGCCGCCGCTGCCCGTCAGAAAATCGACGATCAGGACCTGCCCCGGTTTCAAGTCGATGCTGATTTCCTTCGAGAAATTAACCACCCCGTCGGGCCCGTCAGCCAGGCGTGCCTGAAACAGATGGCGACCGGCGGGGATGGACAGGCGCCGGTAGACCGTTGCGGCACCATCCTTGTGCAGCCCCAGCGGCACCGTGCTCACGCGATACAGCGGCTTGCCGTCCATGTCGAGTTCGACCCGCACCGGCGCACGCTCGCGCGGGCAGTCGCTCTTGTTTCGCATGTGGGGCGAAAGTTTGGCGAGTTCCGCTGCATCGCGCTCCCGGCACGCGAACTTGAGCTGCCCAGAGTGGCTGAACGAGAGCTTCAACACCGCCTCGTCGTCGCCAAGCTGCCGGTAGGCCGGCGCGGTTGAAAAATAGCCGATGAAGGCGATGAACGCCGCATAGGCGAGCCCCTGCAAGGCGTATCGCACGGGGGCCGAAAGCGGGCTAGACATGGGAACCTCCGAGCTTGACCATCTCCGCATCATGGCCCTGCACAGGCCGTTGCGGTGCCAGGTGAAAGGCATCCGAGAAACAATCGTCGCTGGCGATGCCGTGTTTTGCAAATGCCGGGTAAGCGGCCTCAACCATCTGCACCGAGCCGCAGGCATAGACCTGGTGCGCCGAGAGGTCCGGAAAATCCGCCAATATGGCTTCGTGCACCAGGCCAGTGCGCCCCGTCCAGTGATCTCCAGGCAGCGGCGCTGATAGAACCGGCACGAATGTGAAGTTGTCGTGCTCCCGCGCCCAGGCTTCGGCCAGTTCACCCAGGTACAGCCCGCTGCGGCTGCGCACGCCCCAGTACAGGATCATTCGCCGCTTCAGGCCAGTGTGAAACGCATGCTCCAGCATGCTCTTGACCGGGGCAAAACCGGTCGAGCCAGCCACAAAAATGATCGGCTTGTCGCTGTCCTCGCGCAGCGTGAAGGCGCCCATCGGGCCTTCAAAGCGCAGTGCATCTCCCACGCGCATCGTGCTGAAGACTGCTGTTGTGAAGCGCCCGCCCTCGACCAGGCGGACTTGCAGCTCGATGTCGCCTTCGGCATGCGGCGCGGTGGCGAAGGAAAAGCTGCGCCTGGCACCATCCTCCAGAACGATATTGATGTACTGGCCCGGGTGGAATTGCAGTCGCGCGCCCCCCTCGATCTGCAGGCACAGCCGGATGACGTCATCAGACAGGGGTTCGAGCGTCGTTACACGCGCCGTGTACTGGCGCACCGGCAGCGCCTGGGCGCCGGCCTGGGGAACATACTGGATCTCGACATCGCTCAGGGCGATGGCGCAGCACAACAAGGTCCTTCCGGCGGCGCGCTCGTCCGCGGTGAGCGCGGACGCCTGAAACGGCAGCAGGTCGACCTGGCCGTGCACCAGTGTGCATTGGCAGACGCCACAGCCGCCATTTCGGCACTCGAACGGCATCGGCAAGCCCTCGCGCAAGCCGGCATCCAGCAGGGTTTCGCCAGCGCGCACGGCGATGATGCGGTCATCCGGATGCACCGCCAGGCTCCACGACTTTTGCCGGGCGCCAGAACGCGACGGAAGCCATGGCAATGCCACCAGCAACGCGGTGGCCCCGAGCACAAGAAACCAGGTGTTCACCGCCCCCCACTGCTGGATCAGGGCATACGTGGGCAGATAGAACCAGTCGAAATCAAGGGTGGGCACGATCGTTGCCATGTCAGCCGGCGCCTGGCTGAGCGCCGGCTTGACCAGCGAGAGGACGATCAACGCAATGACGATGCCGATCATCAGGGGACGCGGCGGATTCGTCTTTGCGCTGGGAATTCGCTGGGTATGAACCCACAACAACGCCAGCACGCTCAAGGGCAACCCGATATGGATGAACGAGAGCAGCGAAAACAGCCGGTCGCTGACATTGGCGTTGGAAATGAAATTGCGCGTCATGGAGCCGCCGATGACCGGCAGCACGTCGAACCACTCGGTTGTCACGGTCACCACGAACTGGGCCAGCCGGTCCCAGGGCAGCATGTAGCCGTTGACGCCGGAGGCATAGGTCAGCCAGAGGATGACCACTCCCGAGATCCAGGAGAACCAGCGAAATCCGCGGTAGTGGTCAAAAACGTAATGGCGCACCATATGCAGCACCATCACCAGCACCAGCGCATCCGAGGCGTAACGGTGCAGGCTGCGGATCACGCCGCCGACGTAACGCTGGCCGTGGGTGAGCGCCTCCACCGAGGCATAGGCGTTGACCACACTGGTCTCAAAAAATGCATACAGATACAGGCCGGTGACGGTGGCGATCCAGAACAGGAAATAGGCAATCGCGCCCAGGTAATAAAAAGGGTTCAGGCGGTCGCCAAAAAAGACATTGAACACTTTTTCAAGGGCGAGAAAGACGCGCTGGCCAGGGGTCGGCATGGAGTTGTTTACGCAGGTGGTGAAACTGTGGGGCGGGATGACTCGCCTTGCGGACCGCCAAAACGTTGGCGGCATGCACGGAAGACGCGAAACGGGCTCAGGCGGGCGCCTCGTCCTGACGCAGCGGCTTTTTGATGCCCGCGCGCCGGGCCCGCCGCTTCGCGCGCCATTCGGCCAGGAAAAACCAGAGCATCGCCAGCGCAAAGGTCACGCCGCCAGCGATCTCGATGAAGAGCCCGTATTTAAGCCGGTACTTGCCCGTTACCGGGTCGTACACCGTGCACAGGATACGCACCCGGTCAACCAGGTCGTCCAGGCTGATCTTCTCTGGCACCGGCGCGTTGGTCAGCAACTGCTTGAGCGGTTCGTCCAGGGCGTCGGCAATGAGCGCCTCGCCGTAAATCTGCCGGTAGATTCGGCCCTGCGCGTCCAGCAAGGTAACCTGCAGCACATGATCGAAGCCGGCGGGCGTTGCGACATAGCTGAAGCCGAATTCACGCGTCAGCGGCTCGACGATGGAGGCGTGGGGGCTGAGAAATTCCCAGTTCGGCTGGTCGATGCGGTGTTGCAAGGCAAAGGCCTTGAGCGCCTGCGGCGAGTCGGCGGGCTGGTTGAAGCCGATGCTCACCACGTTGAACTGGCGGGTGCCAAAGGCCTTGCGACCCACCTCCACCGCACTTTGCAGCGAGCGTGTGGTCAAGGGGCAGACTTGGAAGCAGCCGGTGTAGATGAAGCTGACCAGAAGGGGTTTGCCGCGGAACTGGGACAGGCGCACAGGACGACCCTCGCGGTCCAGCAGCGTGAAATCGCCGACCGCATTTCCGACGACCGCCTGGCTCGCGCGCAGGGTCGCTTTCTGATCCAGCCCTGGCGATGCGCTGGAATCGGCGGGGTTTGATACCGCCAGGGCAGCGGCCGGAAGAACCATTGTCAGGATGGCTGCAGCCCATGCGCCAACGCGCCTCACAGAAAGCCAGAACCCACCTTCAAAAAAAGCTTCAACAGGAATTGCCATGCCAACTATTCTGACTACTCGTTCATCTCGCGAGACTGTCCAGCGTTGCCCCTGCCAGCAACAGGCTCAATTGGACCAGGGACGCAAAAAAAGAGCCCATGGCGGTCTTGCGCGAAGGTGCGCGCGCCAGGCCCCAGGCCTTGAACACGAAATAGCCGCCACCCGCCAGCGCGCCGGCCAGATAGATCACGCCGGCCCCGAAAAAGACGGGCAGCAGGGCCGTCGCGGCGAGTGCGACGGTGCTCCCGAAGACGATGCGTGCGGCCCGGGGCACGCCCACGACCACCGGCAGCATCGGTACACCCGCAGCCTCGTACTCCGCCTGGTTGGCGATGGCGAGGCTCCAGAAGTGCGGTGGCGTCCAGAGGAACAGCACGGCGGCGAGCAACCAGGCCAGTGCGCCCGGCACCGGGTCAACCGCCGCAGCGCCCGCCAGCACGGCGAAGCTGCCGGCCATACCACCGACCACGATGTTCAGCCAGCTGCGGCGTTTCAACCAGACCGTGTACACCACAGCGTAGAAAAACGCCCCAAGGAAAACGAATGCGGCAGACACCGGGTTCAGGAACCATGCGGCTGCGCCCACGGCACCGGTCAGCAGCACGGCCATCAGCACCAGCCACGCCGGCGTGTGCGGCAGCGCGCCGGTCACGAAGGCGCGGCTGCGGGTGCGTGCCATCAGACGGTCGCTGTCGTGCTCATAGTACTGGTTGAACGCGCCGGCGCTGGCCGAAGCGATGAGTACGGTCAGGGCCAGAACCAGCACCTGCAGCGCGCCAAGCGACGGTCCGGGCGCCACGGCCAGGCCGACCAATGCCGTGAGCATGATCATGAAGCCAATGCGGAGCTTGAACAGTCCCAGTACCTCGCGGACCAGGCTGTTGACGGGTTTGAGTGTGCCGCTCATGGGGTCCTCTTCATGGTTCAAACTGGAATTGGCGCTTCACGTACAAAGGCACCCGAAGGTGCCCCCGCGCAGAATCAGCTCAAGCCCCAGACCTGTGACAGGTATTTCCAGTTGATGAAGTAGTACAGGATGAACGACACCAGGAAAACCATCGCCAGCACGAAGGTGCCCGGAGCGGCAAATCCGGCGGAGCCGTAACCCTGCGCGATCGCCGTGGGAGCCGTTGGCGGAATGGGTGTGAACTTGCCACTGATGGCCCCCGGCGCCAGCTTCTTGCCCCAGAGGATCGATCCGACCGTGATGTAGATGTAGAGCCCTCCGCCGACGATCGCGGCAACACCGGCAATGCCGACCAGCCCCATCATCAGGTACGCCGCACCGGGCCATTCGTAGGCCATCGCCGCGCCGCTGAAGGTCATGTCCCAATGCCGGCGCGATACCCCGAGCGTTCCCGCGCCCATCATGACCAGGCAGAAGAAGTACATCGAAAAGCCAAACAGATAGGGCTGA
>JAABRA010000060.1 GCA_011391155.1 Burkholderiales bacterium | reverse complement strand
AAAGAAATGTTGAGGACAGAGCAAAGTTCACTGCGTGTAACTCTTGGTCTGTCCCGCAAGTTCTCAGAATGGGTGCAGGCCGACGGCGGCTGCGGCGTTTTCGATCGGCACGGCAAAGGCAATGCCGATGAAGGTGCGCGCGGGCGTGGGGTTGAGGATGGCGGTGACGATGCCGACCACCTCGCCATCCAGGGTGACCAGCGGCCCGCCGGAGTTGCCGGGGTTGGCGGCGGCGTCGAACTGGATCAGGTTGTCGAGTTGCTGCTTGCCCTCGGGCGAGCGGAAGACGCGCTTGAGGCCGGAGATCACGCCGGCCGAATACGACGGCCCGATACCGAACGGAAAGCCCACCGCCACCACCTGGTCACCGGGGGCCAGATTGTGGGTGGAGCGCATGGTGGCGGCGATCAGGTCGTCAGGGATCTTGTGCGCCTGCAGCACGGCCAGGTCGTTTTCCGGCTGCGCGCCGGTGATCGAGGCGGTGGCCTCCAGCCCGTCGGCGAACAGCACCTTGATGGTGTCGGCGGCCTGCACCACATGCAGGTTGGTGAGGATCACGCCCTTGTCGACGATCACCACGCCGGTGCCCACGCCATGCTCGATGTCTGGCCCGCCCTTCTTGCCTTTGCGATAGCCCATGACGCGCACCACCGACGGGCGGATCGCCGCAGCCGCACGGGCGGCGGGTGAGGGCAGGGGGGTGTTCTCCAGCGTATGCAGCACGGCGGCGTTGATGTCCTCTTGCGTGAGCGCGCGGGCGCCGGGGCGCAGGGCCAGGAGCAGGGTGGCGATCAGCGCCAGGCTGAGCAGGCCGATCGCGCCCCAGAGAACGCGGGGGTCAGTGAAGGAAAACCGCCTCCCGCGCAGCCACCCGGGGTTTGGGCCAGCACGGGATGAAGGGCCCGACGGGTGTTCCGGGGCTGGGTCGGCGGGCAGCGCTTGCGCCACCGGTTCCCGGGGCGCCGAGCGGCTGTAGAACGCGGACTTTCGCATCGGATGATCTGCAATGGGGGCGTTGGAGGTTTGACGTTAGCATGCTTCGTTTGTCCCTGCACGCGCCTGCGGGGCTTGCGGCATGATGGTGCCATGCGCGTCTGGATCGACACTCACTGCCACCTCGATGCGCCCGAATTTGGTGCGGAAATCGCCGCGGTCCGGGAGAAAGCCGCACGCAGCGGCGTCAGGCACTGCGTGATTCCGGCGGTGGAAGCCGCGAATTTCGAGACCGTGCGAGCGCTGGCGCACCAGTTCAGCGACAGCTACGCGCTGGGCATCCATCCGCTATCCGTGGCGCAGGCTCGCGACGGTGATCTGGCCGTGCTCGACGCGGCGCTGGCCCGGCACCGCGACGACCCGCGCCTGGTGGCCGTGGGCGAGATCGGGCTGGACTATTTCGTACCGGAACTGAACGTGGGCCCGCTGAAGGAGCGCCAGGAGGCGTTCTACCGGGAGCAGCTCAGGCTGGCGCGAAAACACGGCCTGCCGGTGATCCTGCATGTGCGCCGCTCTGCCGATGCGCTGCTGCGGCACTTGCGGGAACTGGCCCCGCCGCAAGCCTGGCGTGGCATCGCCCATGCCTTCAACGGCAGCGCGCAGCAGGCCCGGGCCTTCATCGACCTGGGGCTCAAGCTGGGCTTTGGCGGCGCGGTGACCTACGAGCGCGCGCTGCAGCTGCGCCGGCTGGCGGCTGAATTGCCGCTGGAGGCGCTGGTGCTGGAGACCGACGCGCCGGACATCCCGCCGCACTGGCTGTACGTGACGGCCGAACAGCGTGCCGCCGGCCAGTCGAGGCGGCGCAATGAGCCGGGGGAACTGCCGCGTATCGGGGCAGTGGTGGCTGACTTGCGGGGGATTTCGGTGGATGTTCTGGCGCTGGCAACTTCGCGCAATGCGGTGGGGGCGTTGCCGAAGCTGGCGGGGTTGGGGGAGGAGTTCTGAGTTTTTTTGGCACTCTCCCAGCGTGGGATGGTCGTTGGCTGCTATTGTTTCGTTATTGATTTTCCTAGACTTTCCAAGGGTGGGAGCCGGGTCTCGCCCCGGCGGGCGACTCACTTTCTCTTGCTTCGCCAAGAGAAAGTAAGCAAAGAGAAGGCGAGCCGGATGCGTCGTCCCTGCGCTGCGCTACGGGCACACTGCGTTGCTCGGGCCAGGCGGGGAGCGCAGAAACTCGCCCTGCGGGCTCAAACATCTGCGCTCCTGTTTCCGCCCGGCCCTGCGCTACTCGCCGACGCATACGGCAGGGGGAAGGAAACCGGGTACTGCACCGCGCCGGTATCCGGCTGTTGCTCCCTCGCCCCTTGGGGAGAGGGTTGGGGTGAGGGTCTTTGAGTGACCACATCAGCGCTGGCCTGCATCCGGATGTCCGGTAGTCCGGCTGTCTGGCGGTTCCTCCTCATGCCGTGCGGCAGGGCTGAGCAGCGCAGCAGCGCTCGGATCAGGGCTGGCGTTGTCTGAGCGAAGCGAGTTTAGCCAGACCCCGAGCGATGCGAGCAGCGCAAGGCACCGCGAAGCGCAGCGAAGGGGCCCAGACGCCCGGCTCGCCTTTCTTTTGCTTACTATTCTTTGGCGAAGCAAAGAAAAGTGAGGCGGCCGCCGGGCCGAGACCCGGCCCCCACAGCCGGAAAATGAACAGCCATCAATAACGAAAAGATAGCTAACAAAGGCCATCCGACGCTGGGATAATGCCAAAAAGTTTCATATTTTCCCGAAACCGGCGTTTCAGGCAGGCTGCATGCCGAAAAAGAACCCCATACCTCCCAATCCCCCACCCACCGGCGTACGGCTGGTCGGCCTGCCCCCAGTGATCTCGATCCACACCGCCCTTCTGATCCTCGGCAGTTTCCCCGGCGCGGCCTCGCTGGCGGCGCAGCAGTACTACGGGCATCCGCAGAATCATTTTTGGCGCATGCTTCAAGCCATCTGGCCCTCTTCCCAGCGTCAAAGGGTCATGGACAGCTACGAAAACAGGATTCAATGGCTGCTTGACCACCGCCTGGGCCTGTGGGACGTGTATGCCAGTTGCGAACGCCAGGGCAGCCTGGACACGGCCATCCGCAACCCCGAGGTCAATGATTTCGCGGGCCTGAAAGCCCGGTGCCCGTCCCTGGTCGCCATCGCACACAATGGTGGGGAAAGCTTCAAGCATGCGCGGCACACCGTGCTGCTGGGCGTCGAGGTGCACCGCCTGCCCTCCACCAGCCCGGCCAACGCCTCCTGGAGCTTTGAGCGCAAACTCGCCGCATGGCGCGACGTTTTTGAACAACACGGATTGATCTGAGTACCGACAGCAGAGACCTGAGAACCATGGCACGCCGAACCACCGATATCGACGACGAACTCCCCGAGGTCAACTTCTCCGACTACCACGGCGTGCGTTGCCTGCACCTGGGCACCGCGTGGGTGCAGGGATCGATGCTCCTGGACGACCCCTATGCCATCGAGCTGGAGTATGTGCAACGCATGATGGCCTGGTTGCTGTTCGTCGACCCCACCAGCGTGGCTGCGCGCCATGCCATGCAGCTCGGCCTGGGCGCGGGCACGCTGACGAAGTTCTGCCGCAAGACCCTGCGCATGAAGACCACGGCCATCGAACTCAATCCGATGGTGCTGCACGCCTGCCGGGGCTGGTTCAAGCTGCCGCCCGAGGACGCGAAGCTGAAGATCGTGATCGCCGACGCCTCCCTGGAAATCCTGCATCCCGAGTGGCACGGCACGGTGGACGCGCTGCAGGTGGACTTGTACGACCACGAGGCCGCCGCGCCGGTGATGGACGACGAGGCTTTCTATGGCGACTGCCGCGCCCTGCTGACCGACGAGGGCTGCATGACGGTCAATCTGTTTGGCCGCGCATCGAGTTACGAGCGCAGCCTGGTCAAGATCGCGGCGGCCTTCGGCGAGGACGCCGTGTGGGCCTTCAAGCCCACGCGCGAGGGCAACACCGTGGTGCTGGCCCAGCGCACGCCCAGCCGACCCACGCGCGAAGCCCTTGCCCAGCGCGCCGAAACCCTCCAGACTCGCTGGAATCTGCCTGCACCCAAATGGTTGCGGGTGTTCAAACCCTTCAAGACATGACTCCGGCCAAACCTTCTCCGTCGCGCCTTGTTGCCCCCCACCAGGGCCCGGTGGACTGGCGCAACCTGGTCGAATGGGCACGTGCGGATGGGCTCATCACGCCCGAGGAAGCCCAGCGCACCGTGGCCCGCTGCGCCCAGGCCGAAAGCGTGCAGCACCCGCTGGTGCGTCTGGCCAGCGTGTCGATGCGCCGCGCCAGCGACGGCCGGGCGCTGGATATCGAGACCCTGACCCAGTGGCTCGCGGGCCGCGCCGGGCTTGCATACCTGCGCATCGACCCCCTGAAGGTCGATGTGGGCAAGGTGTCGGAAACCATGAGCGCGGTCTATGCCGAGCGCCACCGGGTGTTGCCGGTGCAGGTGACACCCACGGAGATGGTGGTGGCCACGGCAGAGCCCTTCATGACCGACTGGGTGGCCGAGGTGGAGCGCCAGTCGCGTCGCAAGGTGCGCCGCGTGCTGGCCAGCCCGGGGGACATCCAGCGGTATACCGTGGAGTTTTACGCGCTGGCCAAATCGGTTCGCGCGGCGCAGAAGGCCGGTGGCAACGCGGGCGGCGCCAGTTTCGAGCAGCTGGTGGAGCTGGGCAGGAGCAACAAGCAGCTCGATGCCAATGACCAAGGTGTGGTCCAGGTCGTGGACTGGCTCTGGCAATACGCCTTTGACCAGCGCGCCAGCGACATCCACCTGGAGCCCCGGCGCGAGCAGGGCACAATTCGCTTCCGCATCGACGGCGTGCTGCACCCGGTCTACCAGATGCCGATCGGTGTGCTCAATGCCATGACGGCGCGCATCAAGCTGCTCGGACGCATGGATGTGATCGAGAAGCGCCGGCCGCAGGACGGCCGCATCAAGACGCGCAGCCCGAGCGGCGACGAGATCGAGATGCGCCTGTCCACCTTGCCCACGGCGTTTGGCGAGAAGATGGTGATGCGGATCTTCGACCCCGACACCACGGTCAAGGATCTCGACGCCCTGGGCTTCAGCGCCCATGACGCGGCGCGCTGGGAGGCTCTGGTCCAGCGTCCGCACGGCATCATCCTCGTGACCGGCCCGACCGGCTCGGGCAAGACGACCACGCTGTACTCCACGCTGCGCCGCCTGGCCACCGATGCGGTGAACGTAAGCACGGTGGAAGATCCGATCGAGATGATCGAGCCGGCCTTCAACCAGACCCAGGTGCAGCCGCAGCTTGACTTCGGGTTCACCGAAGGCCTGCGCGCGCTGATGCGCCAGGACCCGGACATCATCATGGTCGGCGAGATCCGTGACCTGAAGACCGCCGAAATGGCGGTGCAGGCAGCGCTGACAGGGCACCTGGTGTTCAGCACCCTGCACACCAACGACGCGCCGAGCGCCATTACACGC
>JAABRA010000059.1 GCA_011391155.1 Burkholderiales bacterium | reverse complement strand
CATCGACCGCACCACCTACGGCGCGGGCTTCAAGGTCAAGCCCGCCGCGCTCGGCGACCAGGCGACCCTGGCGGTGGACTACCAGGGCTACTCCCGCAACGGCGACAAGTTTGCACCGTTCTTTCTGGATGAACTGGGCGGCGGGGGTGGCGGCACGGGCCAGCAGCGCTGGCGCGGCACCCGCCTCGACGTCGACGAGCGGATGAACCGGGTGGGCCTGACCGTATCCGGCTCTCCGAACAAATTGTTCGAAGTAGCCTACGAAGTGTCATTCGAGGAATTCACCAACAAGGCACCCGAACTGCAGGTGGAGCGGGATATCACCGGTCCGGCCGGCGTGACGCTCGCCGCCGGGGCCAAGACAAACCCCATCGCGTCTGTTCTATATACGCCCGACACCCAGCTGGTCAATCACGGCATCCGTGCCAGCAAGACCTTCAATGACCGCGTGGTGGTCTCTGCAGGCTATGGCGCGTCCTGGCTGAAGCAGGAATCCTTCAGCGAACTGGAATTGCTCTCCGGCCACACCAGGGGCGAGATCGCCAGCGACAATGCCTATCTCACCGCCAACGCCCTGGTTTCGTCCGATGTGTCGGTCGAAGGCCACATCAAGTATTCCAACCGCGACAACGACTCGACCTTCCCGGACGCGCTGGTCAGCACGACCGCAGGGCCGCGCATCGACCGCATCAACTCGCTGGACTATGGCGCCTCAGCCAACTGGCGCCCCGGTTTCCTCGGCTCCAACCTGACCCTCGGCTGGCGCCGGCTCGACATTGAGCGCGACCTGACCTGGGGTGCGAGCGGACAGTCCATCGCACCGGCACAGTCGCTCTACCGCGAGGACACCCTGTCCGACGAGGTCTATCTGAAATGGACCGCCCGCCCGGCGATGGGCTGGAACCTGCGCGTCACCCCGTCCTTCACCTGGGCGGACGAGACCGGTCTAGTCACCGAACCGGAGGAGATGTTCAAGCTGAAATCCATGCTGAGCTATGCGGCACCTGAGGGCTGGGTGGTGAGCGGCTTCTACGACTACACGGACAAGCAGAACGGCAACAACAGCTTCACCGATGGCGTCGGCGGGCTGACCTACAACCAGGAGATCGACAGCACCCTGCACTCGGCGGGCCTCAGCCTGAACGCGTCGCTGCATGAGAACGTCAACACCTACGCGAACCTGTACTGGATGCAGGACGACTTTTCCAGCTATCTGATCCGGTCCGATGTGGAACGCTGGAATCCCGGCGTGGTGTTCACACCGATTGACGCACCCAACTACAAGATCGATTCCTACGTCTTCAATCTGGGCGCAGACTGGCAGTACGGCGACAAGCTCAAGCTGGACGGCAGCTACACGTTCTCGAAGTCCACGGGGGATGTGGCCAGCGGCGCGGTTCAGGCCAGTCTGGTAGCCGCGACCGGCACGATCGACTCGATCATCGACAACACCCTGCATTCCTTCGCGCTGGGGGCCGAATACCTGATCGACGACAAGGCCACGCTGCGCGTGAACTACTTCTACGACCGCTACGAAGACGATGCCTACGACCTGTTGTCGGGCGGGGTACACATGATGGCAGTCGGCGTGTCCTACGCCATGTAAAGGGACGTGCTACGCACTTGCAAAAAAGAGGGGGCAGAAATGCCCCCTCTTTTTTTACCTGAATTTGCCAAAGACAGCCGGTTCCAGCGCCTGGTTCAACGCTACGGTATGGCCGCGGCGCCATGCGGGTGAGCGCCACGTTCCGCTTCTCGGTCCATTCCTGCGATGCGCAAAGCGGAGCAGCCCCCCCTCCCCGGGCGCGCGCTAGGCAGTGAGGCGCCGCCAAATCGCCACCACCGTATCGGGATTGAGCGACATCGAACCGATCCCCTGCTCCACCAGCCAGTCGGCCAGATCAGAATGGTCGCTCGGCCCCTGGCCGCAGATGCCGACATACTTGCCGTGCCGCTTGCAGGCAGCAATGGCCTCGGCCAGGAGCTTTTTCACCGCCGGATTGCGCTCGTCGAAGCTCTCGGCCACCAGCCCGGAATCGCGATCGATCCCCAGCGTGAGTTGGGTGAGGTCGTTGCTGCCAATGGAAAAGCCGTCGACGTACTGCAAGAAGTCGTCCGCCAGCAGCACGTTGGACGGGATCTCGCACATCATGATCAGCCGCAGCCCGTGGTCGCCGCGCTTGAGGCCGTTGGCCGCCAGCAGGCCGACCACCGCCGCGCATTCCTCCACCGTGCGCACGAAAGGCATCATCACTTCGACGTTGGAAAACCCCAGCGTCTCGCGCACCTGCTTCAGCGCCCGGCACTCCAGTTCGAACGCCGGGCGGAACATCGTCGACACGTAGCGCGCTGCGCCGCGCAGCCCCAGCATGGGGTTTTCCTCTTTCGGCTCGTAGCGCTCGCCGCCCACCAGGTTGGCGTATTCGTTGGACTTGAAGTCGGACAAGCGCACGATCACCGGCTGCGGCCAGAATGCGGCGGCCAGGGTGGCGATGCCCTCGGCCAGCTTGTCGACGTAAAACGACACCGGGTCGGCATAGCCGGCGGTGCGCGCATCGATCTCGGCGCGCAGTTCAGGCGACTGGCCGGCGTAGTCGAGCAGCGCCAGCGGATGCACACCGATCATGCGGGCAATGATGAACTCCAGCCGCGCCAGGCCGACGCCGTGATTGGGAATCTGCGCGAATTCGAAGGCACGTTCGGGATTGCCGACGTTCATCATCAGCTTCACCGGTGGCGCGGCCAGCGTTTCGCTTGCCAGCGTCTCCACCGTGAAGGCCAGCTTGCCCGCGTACACCATGCCGGTATCGCCTTCGGCGCACGACACCGTGACCGTCTCGCCGTCCTTCAGCAGCTTGGTGGCTTCGCCCGTTCCCACCACTGCGGGTATGCCCAGTTCGCGCGCCACGATGGCCGCGTGGCAGGTGCGTCCGCCGCGGTTGGTGACGATCGCCGCCGCGCGCTTCATCACCGGTTCCCAGTCGGGGTCGGTCATGTCGGTGACCAGGATGTCACCTGGCTGTACCCGGTTCATTTCAGCCGGGCTGGCGATCAGCCGCACTTTGCCGGCGCCGATCTTCTGGCCGATGGCGCGGCCGCTGATGCGCACCTCGCCGGTCGATTCCAGCGTGTAGCGTTCGCTGGCGCCATTGGCGCGTGCCTTCACCGTTTCCGGGCGCGCCTGCACGATGAAGAGTTCGCCGGTTTCGCCGTCCTTGGCCCACTCGACGTCCATCGGGCGGCCATAGTGTTTTTCGATCGTCATCGCCTGGCGCGCCAACTCCAGCACCTCGGCGTCGGTCAGCGAAAAACGCCGGCGCAGTTCGGCCGGCGTGTCCTCGATCACGGTCTCGCCGTCGCGCCACACCATGCGGATGGCCTTGCCTCCCAGTTCGCGCCGCACCACCGCAGGAAAGCCTTCGGCCAGCTTCGGCTTGTGCACGTAGAACTCATCCGGATTGACCGAGCCCTGCACCACGGTTTCACCCAGCCCGTAGGCGGCGGTGATGAACACCACATCGCGGAATCCGGATTCGGTATCCAGCGTGAACAGCACGCCGGAACACGCGATGTCGGAGCGCACCATGCGCTGCACGCCGGCCGACAGCGCGACGTCGGAGTGCGCAAAGCCGTGATGCACACGGTAGGCGATGGCACGGTCGTTGTAGAGCGAGGCAAAGACTTTCCGCACGTAGAGCAACAGATCGTCGGCACCGCGCACGTGCAGGTAGGTTTCCTGCTGGCCGGCGAACGAGGCGTCGGGCAGATCCTCGGCAGTGGCCGACGAACGTACGGCAACCGACACTTCGTTACCGAGCGCGGCATATGCGGTACGCAGGCCGGACTCCAGCGCATCCGGCAAGGCGGCAGCCTCCACCCAGCCGCGGATCTCGGCGCCCGCCGCGGCCAGCGCCGTCACATCCGCCACGTCGAGTGGCGCCAGCCGCGCGTCGATGCGCTTGCGCAAATCATTGTGATCGAGAAAATCCCAGAACGCCTGCGAGGTGGTGGCAAAGCCGCCCGGCACCTTGACCCCCATATGCGACAGATTCCCGATCATCTCGCCGAGCGAGGCGTTCTTGCCCCCCACGCGCGGCACATCGTCCATCGACAGGGTATCCAGGGAAACGATATAGTCGTCAGAGGCCGGCATAATCCACTCCATGAAAAAACGCGTCGCATACTGCGTGTCCGATCACACCGGCGTCACCGTCGAGGCGGTGGCGAAAAGCGTGCTGGCGCAGTTTCCTGCAGTTGAGTTTAGCCTGATTGTGCTGCCTTTTATCGACAGCCCGGAAAAGGCTCAGGCCGCCGCCGAACAGATTGCTGCCACCCCCGATGCCCTGGTGTTTTCCACCCTGGCTGACCCGGCCCTGCGCGCCGGCCTGCGTCAAAGCCACGCTCGCCTGTTCGATGTCTTCGACCTTGTCGCCCCCGCCGTGGAGACCGTTCTCGGTCAGGCTGCCACGCCCAGCGGCGGACACACCCACGGCATGACCAATGACTACGAATCGCGCATGGATGCGGTGAATTTCAGTCTGGCGCTGGACGATGGCCTGCAGCCCCAGCGGCTCGACCAGGCCGACCTGATCCTGGTCGGCGTCTCGCGCGTCGGCAAAACGCCCACCGCGCTCTACCTTGCGCTTCAATACGGCCTGCGCGTCGCCAACTATCCGCTCACCCCGGACGACCTTGAACACGGCAAGCTGCCCGACGTCCTGCTTGCCAACCTGCCCCGCCTGCGCGCCCTGACGCTGTCGGCGGAGCGCCTTGCCGCCATCCGCCACGCCCGCTATCCCGACAGCCGCTATGCCAGCCTGCAACAATGCCGTGACGAACTCGCTACCGCCGAGAAGCTGTTCGCACGCCATGCCCTCCCCGTCCTCGACACCAGCCGCATGTCGGTGGAAGAAATCGCCGCGCACCTGCGGCATCCCTGAAGCGGCACCAAGGCCCCTAGCCTCAAGTTCTCCGCCATTCTCCCGTTTGAAGGTAATCTGGACGTCGATTCGGTCGGGGTTTGAATCCCGACTTGCACTCATGCAGCGGAACTTATAGATGCCGAGACCCATGCCACCAACCGGGCCATACACGGAGATTTCGCCGCTGTGCCGGCATTTAACACTGCACCGTGCTACCCGCTGGTAAAACGCTCTTCTGGCCCCTTTGAAGACGATGCAATATCCATACGCCAAGATCAATCAGGAAGGCTCCGGTTTGAGCACTCAGCATGCACGACAACCCTGACGCCACCTCAGCCAGGTCGACGCGACGTCCCGCCAGTGCCACAGCCTGGCGGCGCATGCTGCTTGCCGGATTCGTCATCCAGTTGCTGCTGATTTTGTTTGTCACCGCCATTGGCTTGCGGCAATTGGGGGTGACCACGCAAAACCTGAACCAGGTGGTCGACGTACACATGCGCAAGCAGAACTTTACCAAGGCCATGGTGGTTTCCGCGCGTGAGCGAACCCTG
>JAABRA010000058.1 GCA_011391155.1 Burkholderiales bacterium | reverse complement strand
GCGGCCGCCGGGCCGAGACCCGGCCTCTACGGTCAGAAAACCAACAGCAATCATTCGAAATAACAATAGCAAACAACGACCACCCCACGCTGGGAACGTGCCGAAAACGTCAACATTTCCAAAAAAAGCAGGTCAGCCGCCGCGCCAAGACCCGGCCAGCAGCGCAAAACCGGGCAGCGCCTCAGATGTGCGCAATGATCCGCGGCGCGTGGCGCATGTGCAGCGACAGGCCGAGCGCTTCCATGTGGTTGCCGTTGCGCGCCAGGATGGTGTGGGCCAGTGGCAGGAAATGTTCTTCCTCAAACGCCGCATGGGCCAGGTAGTTGCGCACCAGGTGCTCGACACCCGCCACATTGAGCTCGGTCGAATGGCCCTTGGCCACTTTTTTCAATTCAGGCTCCAGCCGGGTCCAGGCCGCCTCGACGGTGCGGTGCTCCGCGGTCAGCTGGTCGACCATGACCTGGACCCGGTCGCGCTCCTCGCCCCTGACCGCGCTGGCCAGCACGGCCGGAAACAGCTCCTGCTCTTCCTCGGAATGGTGCTCAAAGACGGCCTGGCGGAAGAATGTCAGTGTTTCTTCGGCGATCTTGCGCGCCCGGCTGGCGGGCTCCAGCAGCGCCGGCAGTTCGCCAAAGGATTTCAGGTGCGCAATGATGCCCGCATGGCAGTTGGAAAAATTGAGCAGGGGCGCATCGCCGGATTCGTCAATGCGCGGGGTAGGTGTCTGGGTCATGGTGGGTCACCTCTTGAGGTGCGGTTACCGGCCAAATGGCGGTTTCCACAAAAATGGTGCGGTCAATATAGCAAACGGCGACGACCACGCGCCAGGCAACCCGGTCGTTTCTTGATCCATGTCATGTGTTCAGCCCCCGGATCGATTCAGGTTTTGCAGGGCTTGCGCGATCAGGGCCGCCACGCTGACTGCATTGGTCGGGTGCGCGATGCAGTCGGTGCTCCAGATCTCGCCCACGCCAGCCTCGCGCATCATCTGCAGCGCCCCGGCCGTCAGCAGGGCGTGCGTTACGGCGACGTCGACGGTGGCGGCACCCGCTGCCAGCAGCAGCCGGGCCGCCTGCGCCACGGTGTGACCGGTGCTGGCCACGTCATCGAGCAGCACCACGGCGCGCTCGGCCAGCGCCACCGGCGGCAATTCAATCGCCACCGCATGGTCGCCGCTGCGCTGCTTGATGCACACGGCATGGTCGAAGCCATGGCGTGCGGCGGCCTGGGCCACCCACTGCGCGGATTCGCCGTCGGGCCCGATCAGCAGCGCGCCGGGGCGGCGTTGTGCGATCAGGTCCGCCAGCAGGGGGGCCCCGCTCAACACGATGGCCTGTGTGGCCGGCACGGCCTCGGCCAGCGTGGCAACCCGGTGCAGGTGCGGATCCACCGTGATCACGGCGTCGAACAGGTCGGCCAGGAAGCGCCCGACGATGCGCTGGCTGACGGCTTCGCCGGGGTGAAAGGCGATGTCCTGGCGCATGTAGGCTAGGTACGGCGCCACCAGGGTCAGGTGCCGCACGCCCAGAGATCGGGCGGTGCGGGCAGCCAGCAGCAGTTCCACCAGCTTCTCGTTGGGATGGTCCAGCGTGCGCAGCAGCACCACGCGCTCGGGCAAGGCATCGGGCAGGCGCAGCCGGATTTCGCCATCGGGGAAGCGGTGCCGCGCTACCGGCATGGGCGCCAGGCCTGCGGCCTGGGCCAGGCGCACCGCGGCCGCCTGTTCATCGTCGAAATACAACAGTGTGGCCGGTGCGTTCATCAAAACTCCACGAAAACGTGTGGCACTTCCTCCGCGCTGCCGAGGGTGTAGCCGTTGGATCGGGCGCAGGCGTGCCGGGCAAATTCCAGGTCCGCCGGGTAGCCGGCATGGACCCGGTAGAGCAGATCGCCCGTGGAAACCGTGTCGCCGAGCTTGTGTAGCAGGTCCACGCCTGCGCCCTTGACCTTGGGGGCGCCCGCCAGCCGGGCCACCCGTGATATCTGGAAATTGTCGATACCGACAACCACGCCGGGCTGGCTGGCCCTCACCTCGAAGCTGAGCGCGCCGAGTTCCGGATGGTTGTGATCGAAGTTTCGGGTTCCCTGCGCCCCGATGATGGCGTTCATGCGCGACAGCGCGCGCCCGGAATCGAGAATGTCGCGGGCGATGGCAAAGCCGTCGCCGCCGCGCACGTCGGGGTCGCATTCGATCAGGCGCCCGGCCAGCCGCAGCGCCTTCTGCCGCAGGTCGATCGGCGCGCGCGGGTCGTTTTCCAGCACCCGCATCACGTCGCGCGCCTCCAGCACCGGGCCGATGCCGTTGCCGATGGGCTGGCGCCCGTCGGTGATGACCACGTCCAGTGCCAGGTGCATGCGCCCCGCCACATACTCGAACAGCCGGCGCAGGCGCTGTGCCTCGGGCATGGAGCGCACCTTCGCGGTCGGCCCGATGGGGATGTCCAGCACCAGGTGGGTGGAGCCCGCGGCAATCTTCTTGGACAGGATCGAGGCCACCATCTGCCCGGGCGAGTCGATCGACAGGGGGCGCTCCACCGAAATCAGCACGTCGTCGGCGGGGGACAGATCGGCCGTGCCACCCCAGGCCAGGCAGCCGCGATGGTCGCGCACGATCTGCTCCAGCTGGGCAAAGGGCAGCTTGACATTGGCCAGCACTTCCATGGTGTCGGCGGTGCCGGCGGGCGAGGTGATGGCGCGCGACGAGGTCTTGGGACACAACATGCCGTGGGCTGCCACGATGGGCACCACCAGCATCGAGGTGCGGTTGCCGGGAATGCCGCCGATGCAGTGCTTGTCCACCACCAGCGGCTCGTGCCAGTCGAGTTTGCGGCCGCTGGCCACCATGGCTTCGGTCAGGAAGTAGACCTCCTCGCGGTCGAGCTCGGCGCGGTTGCACGCCACCACGAACGCGGTCAGCTCGATCTTGGAGTAATGGTGGCTGGCGATGTCGTGCACGATGGCGCGGAAGTCCTCGCGGCCCAGCCGCTCGCCGTCGATCTTGCGGAACAGGGCCGCCATGGATGCCGGCGGCTCGGCCTGGGACACCAGGGCCGTATGGCCGTCCTGCACGCCCAGCTGGGCAAAGGCTTCTTCGGACAGCCCGAGTTCCTGGCAGCCCACGATGGCCGTGTCGTCCACCACGTTGACCGTGGCCAGGATGTGCCGGCCATTGGCGTGCACCTCGATCTTCGACAGTGCCTGAAAGCCCTCGGCCCGGTACACCTCGCAGTCGCGGTGCAGGTAGGCCACGTTTTCCTGCCAGGTGTCGATGGCCACCCGGCGCAGGGCGAGGGTGGGCGGCGCTGTCGGCGCCTGAGGCTCTGTCGGGGGCGTGGAAAGTCCGGATTCGGTAGGGCTCATGTGTCAAGCCTACCCGGAACCGGACGCCCCGGCCAGTGACCCCGATCAAGGCCATCGCATCCAGGATCGGATTAAGCTTGCGCCGTGGCGGTACTTTGTCCTGGTGGGCGGTCCGCCCCGGAGCCTGAACCTTCATGCCGATCTCGAACCTGACCCCTGCCGACCTCCGCTTCACCGTTGACCCGGCGACCCTGGGCTTTGCCGACACCGCGGAACTGCTGGGCGAGCCCCTGCCCTGGATCGGTCAGGAGCGGGCCGAAACCGCGGCGCGCTTCGGGCTGCGCATGGAGCCGGCGGACTACAACCTGTTCGTGCTGGGGGAGGTCGGCAGCGGGCGATCGTCGTTGCTGCACCAGGAAATGCTGTCGGTAGCCACCGGGCGGCCGGTGCCGCCCGACCTGTGCTACCTGCACAACTTTGACGCGCCCGAGCGCCCGCGTGCCTTGCGCTTGCCCGCCGGGCAGGGACGGCAATTGCGCCAGCTCATGGCGTCCTTGACCAAAACCTTGCAGGCCGAGGTGCCCAAGCGGCTCGAAGGGCAGGACTTCAAGACCGCCAGCGAGCAGGTCGAGAAGGCGCACGCGGCCCAGGAGGCGGCTGAATTCGCCGAACTGGCGGCCTTCGGTGAAGCGCGCAGCTTTGCGCTGCGACGGGAGGACGGCCACCTGGTGTTCACCCTGCGCGGCGAGAACGGCCAGGCGCTCACGGAGAAAGAGGCGGCGGAACTGCCGCGGGAGCGCCGGGCCGAGTTCGACCGCGCCGAGCGCGAACTGCACGCCGAGATCAGCCGATTTCTGGAGAAGACCGGCGCCATGGAGCGGGTCATGAATGAGGCGCTGGCCGCGTTGCGCCGCCAGGTGGTCAAGCCCCTGCTGGAACACGAGCTGCAGGCGATTCGCGTGGGGCTCAAGAAGCAGATCAAGGACGCGGTCAAGCTGGGCGCCTACCTGGACCAGGTCCAGGGCGACGTGCTGGAGAACCTTGAACTGTTCGAAGTGTTCGAGCCCGACGAAGAGAGCCGGCAGGCGGCGCTGGACACCGTGTTGTCGCGCTACCGGGTGAACCTGGTGGTCGACAACGACGGCATGAATGGTGCCCCCGTGATCGTCGAGAACAACCCGCTGTTTCGGGCCCTCTTCGGCAGCATCGAATACCAGTCCGAGAACGACGTGCTGGTCACTGATTTTTCACGCATCCGCGCCGGCAGCCTGCTGAAGGCGCATGGCGGCTTCCTGATGCTGCACCTGCGCGACCTGCTGGCCGACCCGCTGGTCTGGGAGAAGCTGCGCCGATTCCTGCGCAACGGCCGCCTGCAGATCGAGGAGCCGGGCACGGCCCTGGCCGCGATGGGCGCGGTGTCGCTGGAGCCCGAGGCGGTCGATGTGCGGGTCAAGATCGTGCTGATCGGCGCGGTGGAGCATTTCTATGAGCTGCAGGAGGGCGACCCCGAATTTGCCCGGCATTTCCGGGTGAAGGTGGACTTCGCGGAGAGCTTCATCGGCAGCGAATCGACACGGCACGCGACCGGCATCTTCGTGGCGCAAGTCTGCCATCGGTTGGGCCTGCCCCATTTCACGGCATCAGCCGTGGCCCGGCTGCTGGAGCAGACCCACCGCGAGGCCGACGACCAGACGCGCCAGAGCGCCATCTTTGCGCATACCGAGGCGCTGGTGACCGAGAGCGCCTCGCTGGGCCCGGCCCGGGCGGGCGCCCTGGTGGACGTGGCGCAGGTGGAGGCCGCCCTGCTTGCGCGCCAGGCGCGGCACGATTACCTGGCGCAGCGCATGCGTGAATCCATCGCCGAGGGCGACCGGCTGATCTCGCTGCACGGCAGCAGCGTCGGCCAGATCAATGGTCTGACCCAGATCGACCTGGGCGACACCCGCTTCGGCCTGCCGGTGCGTGTCACGGCGCGCACCTTCGCCGGACACGCGGGCCTGGTGAACATCGAGCGCGAGGTGGCGCTCTCCGGCCCGATCCATGACAAGGGCGTGCTGATCCTGGGCAGCTACCTGGCGGCGCTGTTTGCCCGCATTGCACCGCTGGCGCTGACCGCCTCCATCGTGTTCGAGCAGGAATACCACGGTGTCGAAGGTGACTCGGCCTCGTGCGCCGAGCTGTTTGCGCTGCTGT
>JAABRA010000057.1 GCA_011391155.1 Burkholderiales bacterium | reverse complement strand
TGAAAGGCATCGGCGTGCAGCACATTGGCGTGGCCGACACCATCGGCGTGGGTACGCCGCGCAAGGTGCAGCGCGCCATCGAGGCCACGCTCCAGCATTACGACCTCAACGACGTGTCGGGCCACTTCCACGACACCTATGGCCAGGCGCTGGCCAACACGCTGGCGGCGCTGGAGCTGGGCGTCTGGCAGTTCGACACCTCGGTGGCGGGGCTCGGCGGCTGCCCCTATGCCAAGGGCGCGACGGGCAACGTAGCGTCGGAAGACGTGGTGTACATGCTGCACGGCATGGAGATCGAGACCGGCATCGACCTGGACCGCCTGGTTGACGCGGGCGCTTTCATCAGCGACTTCCTGCAGCGCAAGCCGAACTCGCGCGCTGCGACGGCCATCCTGAACAAGCGGAATCTGTGATGCAGGGTGCTGAACTCAAAGTCCTGCCGGAGAGCGTGCAAAGGGTGGCCGCCCATTTGCAGGCGGCGGGACACCCGTACGCGCCTGTGATGCTCGACGATGCCGCGCGCACCGCACAGCAGGCGGCCGATGCACTGGGTATTTCGATCGGACAGATCGCCAAGAGCATCATCTTTCGCCGCAAGGCCGACGATGTGGCGGTGTTGGTGATCACCTCGGGCGACCGGCGCGTGGACGAGAAAAAGGTCGAGGCGCTCGTGGGCCGGATCGGCCGCGCCGATGCGGACTTCGTTCGTGCGAAGACCGGCTTTGCCATCGGTGGCGTCTCGCCGATCGGCCATGCCACATTACCGGTGACACTGATCGACCGTGAGCTGTTCCGGTTCGAGGAAATCTGGGCCGCCGCGGGTCACCCGCATGGTGTCTTCCAATTGAGGCCACAAGACCTCGTGGCGCTGACGGGTGCCCCCGTCGCCGATGTGGACCAACCGGTGCCTGCAACGTGAATACCTTTGAAACCATAGCAAATAATGTCCATTTGGCGCTGGGAAGTGGCCAAAATATGCCCTCACCCTGCGTTTCGGTGTGCCGCATGGAGGCGACCAGCGGTTTGTGCGAGGGTTGCCTGCGCACCCTCGATGAAATTGCCGGCTGGAGCGCGATGACGGACGCGGGCAAACGTGCCGTCTGGCAACGGATCGGCCAACGCGTGGTATCCCGCCAGGAGAACCTGCCATGAAGCACATTGATTTTTATCTGGACTTCATTTCGCCCTACGCCTATCTGGCTTTCGAGACTTTGCCGGTGGCGCTGATGGGCATCAGCCACCGCGTGACCTACAAACCGGTGCTGTTTGCCGGCCTGCTGAAGCACCACGGGCAACTCGGCCCCGCCGAGATCGCGCCCAAGCGCGACTGGACTTACCGGCAGGTGCTGTGGCTGGCCCAGGCCCACGGCGTTGACCTGCAGCTGCCAGCGAGCCATCCGTTCAATCCGCTCGCTCTGCTGCGCCTCGCGGTGGCTACCGATCCTTGGGGCACGCCTAACCGCCATACCTGCGAAACCATATTTCGCCATGTCTGGCAGGGCGGCGCAGAAGCGGCTGACCCGGCGCGGCTGGACGCCTTGACATTGCTGCTGGCATCCTCGCGGACGGCCCAGGACCCCGCCGTGAAGGCACAACTCCAGGCCCATACCGACGGGGCCGTGGCGCGGGGATTGTTCGGCGTTCCCTCATTCGTGGTGGATGGCCGGGTGTTCTGGGGCTTCGATGCCCTGCCCATGCTGCGGGCGTATTTGCTGGGAGATCCCTGGTTTCAGAGTGACGCGTGGGACTCGGTATCCCGTGTCGGAGTCGGCGCGGCCAGAATGGGCCCTCGGTAGGGCGCGGCCTTCACCCGGCGCGGGCCAGCCATCGGTGCTGCGCGGCCAGGCGCTGGACATCGCGCCAGTTCGCGCACTGGGCCGCCACCTTCGGCCAGATGCGCTGGAGCAGTTCGCATTCAGCCAGGGTGTCCGCCGCGGCCTGGTGGCGCACGGCGCAGGTGATGCCGAAGTGGGCCATCCAGTCGTCCAGTGCGCGGGCACGTACTTTTTCGAAAGTGACCGCACACAGATGGTCGATGTCCAGCCAGGGGTTGGGCAGGTCCGCGCCCAGGTGCTGGCGCGCGTAGCGACCAACCATCGCCTGGTCGAAGGCGGCATGAAAAGCCAGCAATGGGGCGGCACCGGCATAGTCGGCAAAGGCGCGCAGCGCGAGCACAGGATCGAGGCCATCACGCTGCTGCTGGGCGCCGATGCCGTGCAGGAGGATGTTGTCCTTGGTGGAGGCCTCGTCCTGTCGCACCACCACTTCAAAGCTGTCACCCAGGTCGACGCTCAGTGTGCGGGCGGTCCAGTCAACGCGCAGGGCGATGGCCGCAATCGCCAGCAGGCGGTCGCGCCGGATATCGAGGCCGCTGGTCTCCACGTCCAGCATCACCCACCGGTTCTCATCCACCGGCGCGCTGCGTGCAAACCGGCCCGGCAGGCGATCCAGCCAGCCCATGGCCTAGCGCTGGTAGTCCAGTTGCAGGCGCTGCTGCATCTGGCGCGCGACGCGAAACGACTCGCGCAGGATGCGCCGGTCGATGTCATTGAGGCGGGCCACGACGATCCGGTTCGGAGCCTCCGGGAGCGCCTCGCCGTCGAGCTGGATGCGCAGACGCAGCATCTGCAGGAACTCGAAGCCACCTACCCAGGCGCCATACTCGGTGTCGGCCAGCTTCAGCAGCGGCCCCGTGGCCTCCAGCCGCTTTCGCGTGTTGGTGTGGTCAATGCCGTGGGCCAGGCTGTAAATGCGGGCCGCATCGACAAAGATGGCCGTGCCTTGCAGTTTCAGGTCCACCGTGCCCTGGGCATCGGTATCCACCGCGCCGCGCCAGTTCAGCGGGACGCTGCGGGTCAGCGCGTTCAGCGCCATCTGCTTGAGAAAGCGCGGGGTTTGTTGGGCCGCCTGGACCACGTCCTCGCGCAGCGCCCGTGCCAGTGACGCATCGCCCGCAAGCGCGCGAAAATCAAAATAGATGCTGGCGTTCAGCAGGTCCTGCGGGGAACCCTGCGAAATCCACTGACCGAAACGCTCGCGCCATTGCGCCAGGGTCAGGCAGCACGCGGCTTCACCGGCCATGATGCCGCCGCGGCACAGCGGGTAGCCGCAGGCATCCAGCGCGAGGTTCACCGCATGGGCAAAAGCCCGGATCGATTCGCGCGCTTCGGCCGGGGTGTCGTCGGGCAGGATCAGCGCGTTGTCCTGGTCGGTGGCAATGGTCTGCTCGTCGCGGCCCTCGGAGCCCAGCGACAACCAGCACAGGCGGGTCAGGTCCACCCCATGCTCAAGGGCCTTGATCTGCAGCAGGCGCTCGGTCAGCACGTCGTTCAGGTGGCTGATCAACGCGGTCAGCTGGCGCGCCTGCACGCCCTGGCCCAGCAGGCTGCGCGCCAGCCGGCGAATGTCCTGGGCCGCCAGGCTGAGCGCAGCCACATCCGGTGCGGCCCGGATGGCCGTGCTCACGTTCTTCAGACTCTGCTTCTGCATGGCGAACAGGTCGCGCTCCGACACCATGCCCACGGCCACCCCTTCGCGCGTGACCGGCACATGGCGCATGCCGTGCTGCGACATCAGCAGCGCCGCATCCTGGGCCGTATGGTCCGCCGTCAGGGACAGCACGGGATGCACCATGACCCGGGAAATCGGCGCCTCCAGCGGCACCTGCGCCAGCGTGATGCGACCCAGGATGTCGTAGCGCGTCAGGATGCCGACGGGCTGCCCCGACGGGTCCGTCACCAGGATCGAACCGATGCGCTTCTGGTGCATCACCTGCAGGGCCTCGCGCAGCGGGGTGTCGGGCGTGCAGGTGACGGGGGCCTTGTCCAGCAGTTCACTCAAGGGTTTTTCGAGCGACTGCGCGGTCATCGAATGGGAGGCGTAGGCGGCCTGCAAAGCCTTGCGCGAGAGCTCCAGGAACGTGGTGGTCCGCAGGTTCAGAAACTCGGCAAACGCCAGGCTGCGTTGCGCCAGCGTCTGCATGTCCTGCACCGGCAGAGCCAGCACAAAGGTGTCGCCGCTGGCCCGGTAGGTGGCTGTCACGGCGCGTGCCGCAAGGGCCGCGCTCACCGGGAACAGATCGCCGGCCTCGTATTCAAACGCGCCGCCCATCTGCTCCGCCAGACCGCGGGTGCCGGTGACGGCGCCCTGGCGGACGTAGAACAGGTGCCGGACCACGCCGGAGGCGGGCTCCAGCAGGATCTCGTCGGGCGCGAAGTACTGCTGCCGGGCACGGGACAGGAAGAAATCCAGGTCCGCGGGCGCCATTTGCGTGAACGGAGGGTGCTGCGAAAGCTCCCGCCGGAAATTGGCAAACAGACTGCCCGAGGGGCTGGCATCCTGGCCGCGCGGTGGGGTGGGGGTCGGATTTTGAGGCATCGGGCCAGTCTAGCGGCGGGCCTCGCCGGCGCTTTGCGCTGGCGTAAGGAAGTTCCAATTTTTCAGGCCCGGGGCGACCTAGGACTTTCCCTAGGCCGGTTCTGTTTTTCGCTGAAATTCCACAGCATGAAATTTTTTTTGAGGGTTTTCATGAGTTTCGTAAGAATTCGTTCAGGCAGGAGTCAGCAATCGGTCAGATCCGGTCTTCACGCTGCATCAGCGCTGGATTCACCTTGTAAAGAATGCCCAAAAATGTTGCTGACGGTCGTCATATTGAAGAGCCTGATCGAGTTGTCGCTGATGTTCATCGTCGGCCGCTTCCTGCTGGGCTTGCTGGCCGGCGCGAAACGCGAAGCCAACGTTTTCTGGCAATTGCTCGATGTCGCCGCCAAGCCCGTGTTGTGGATCACGCGGCAGATCAGCCCGAAGCTGATCCTGGACCGGCACATTCCCCTGGCCGCGGCCAGCTGGCTGCTGATTGCCTGGGTGCTGGTGGTGAAGCTGAAGATTGATATTTGTCTGAAAACGGGGGTTGCCGCATGTCAATGATTCCAGTTCGAGGGGGGTCAGACGTGGCCCCGGCGATGGGGCGCCTGGAGCGGTTCCTGCTGGCATGGAGAGCCAAGATCCTGCTGCTGTTTGGCTTGAAGGCGGCCGCCCGGGAGGTGTTCGAGGACATCCTGCGTCGCTCCCCGCAAGACGTCTATGCGCTCAACAGCCTGGGTTACGACGCCCTGCTGCGGCGCGACTGTGCAACGGCACACCGCTATTTCGCGCAGGTCTGCAGTCTGACGCCCCACGTCTCCAACGCCCAGTTCAATCGGGCGTTCGTGGCTGAGGAACTGGGTCGCCTGGACGAGGCGGAGCAGGGCTTTCGGGCGGCCCTGGCGATTGAAGAAAAAATGGACCGGGCCTGGTACGGCCTGGGCATCGTGCTGGTGCGCCAGGGCCGCCTGCCGGAAGCCCTGACCGCGCTCAAACGCAATACCGCCCTGCAGCCCATGAGTCCGTTCGGCTGGTACCAGATGGCACGCGTCCACATCGAATTGCAGCAACCCGACGAAGCCAAGGCGGTGATACGGCATCTGAAGGGTTTCGAGCCCAAGGTGGCGGCCCAGCTGGAGCG
>JAABRA010000056.1 GCA_011391155.1 Burkholderiales bacterium | reverse complement strand
GTGTAGGCAAAGGAACGCCCGGCCTGCAGCACGGTGTACATGTCGGCGACCTTGCCCTGGATCAGCTGGAATTCGCCGATGCTCTGGCCGAACTGCTTGCGGTCATGGATGTAGGGAATGACGTTGTCCATCACCGACTGCATGATGCCCAGCGGCCCACCGGTGAGTACGGCGCGCTCGTAGTCCAGCCCGCTCATCAGCACCCTGGCGCCGCTGTTGAGGCCGCCCAGGATGTTCCCGGCCGGCACTTCGACGTTCTGGAACACCAGCTCGCCCGTGTGGCTGCCGCGCATGCCGAGCTTGTCGAGCTTTTGCGCGATGGAAAAACCGGGCATGCCTTTTTCGATCAGGAAGGCGGTGACGCCGCGCGCGCCCATCTCGGGCTCGCTCTTGGCGTAGACCACCAGGGTGTCGGCATCCGGGCCGTTGGTGATCCACATCTTGTTGCCGTTGAGCAGGTAGTAACCCCCTTTGTCTTCGGCCTTGAGCTTCATGCTGATGACGTCACTGCCGGCGCCGGGCTCGCTCATGGCCAGCGCGCCCACGTGTTCGCCCGAAATCAGCCTGGGCAGGTACTTCTGCTTCTGCGCTTCGGTGCCGTTGCGGTTGATCTGGTTGACGCACAGGTTGCTGTGCGCGCCGTAGGACAGGCCGACCGAGGCGCTGGCGCGCGAGATTTCCTCCATCGCGATCATGTGCGCGAGGTAGCCCATGCTGGCGCCGCCATATTCCTCGCCCACGGTGATGCCCAGCACACCCAGGTCGCCCATCTTGCGCCACAGGTCCATCGGGAACTGGTCGTTCTTGTCGATCTCGGCAGCACGGGGGGCGATCTCGGCTTGCGCGAATTCGCGCACCGCGTCGCGCAGCGCGTCGATGTCTTCGCCGAGCTGGAAGTTGAGGCCGGGCAGGTTGGTCATGGTGGGGGGTCTCCGGTTGGGGGGTTAGCGTTTAGCGTTTAGCGTTTAGCGTTGGGCGTGGGTTCGTAGTGGCGCTGAACGCTCAACGCCAAACCCTCAACGTCAATAATTTTTGGGTACCGGCACCAGCGTCTGCTGCATCACGGCGCAGGGCGAGGTCTTGCCATCGTCGTCCACATGCACCACCTCGGCGGTGGTCACGATGATGCGCTTGCCGCCCTTGACCACGCGGCCGGTGGCGCGCAGCTCGCCGCCCTTGAAGCTGGCGAGGAAGTTGATCTTGTATTCCACGGTGACGACCTCCATGCCCTCGGGTGTCACGGTCAGCGCGGCGTAGCCACCGGCAATATCGGCCACCGCGCCCATGGCACCACCATGAAAGCCGTCCTGCTGCTGGGTCACCTTGTCGGAGTAGGGCAGCACGATTTCCACCACGCCCTGCTCGACCTTGACCAGCCTGGCATCGAGGTGCTGCATCATGCCCTGGCGCTGAAAGCTCTGGTTCACCCGCTCGAAAATCGCGGTCATGGCGTTACTCCCGCTTCCCGCGGCTCGCTGCGCGACGCCGGTGGCGCTTTTTCGGACTTCGCGAGCAGGGCGCGGGCCTCTTTCTCGTGCACCTTGACCTCGTCGAGATTCGCCTGCACTTCCGCGAGCTGGTCTTCGAGCTGCTGGCGATGCGCAGCCAGCACCACCAGGAACTTGCGCAGCTGCGGCCCGGTGTCGCGCGGGCTGTCGTACATGTCGATCAGCTCCCGGGCCTCGGTCAGCGACAGGCCCAGGCGCTTGGCGCGCAAGGTGAGTTTGAGACGCGTGCGGTCGCGCGGGGAGTAGACCCGGTTGCGGCCCCCCGGACCGGTTCGCTCCGGCTGCAGCAAGCCCATGTCCTCGTAAAAGCGGATGGCCCGCGTCGTGAGGTCAAACTCCCGGGCGAGATCACTGATGCTGTAAGTGGTGGCCATGGGCTTCCGTTGGGGGGGTTCAACAAGGGTGACAGCCTCGCCAGCCCGCGCCACCTAGAATGGCCTGAAACGGATTGACGTTTACGTAAACGTCAATTATGAATCAAAAAGCTCCGCCCATGAATCTCCTTGAACAAGAACTCCACTACCCCTTTGGCGACGCGCTGCCGGAACCCGGCAGCACACGGGAAGTGGCCCCGGGCGTCCGGTGGGTCAGGATGACCCTGCCGTTTGCGCTGAACCACATCAACCTGTGGCTGCTGCGTGACGCGATCGACGGACCCGACGGCGCCGTCCAGGGCTGGACGGTGGTGGACTGCTGCATCACCCGCGACGAGGCCAAAGTCCAGTGGGAGCAGATTTTTGCCACCCAGCTCGACGGCCTGCCGATCCTGCGCGTGATCGTGACCCACATGCACCCCGACCACATCGGCCTGGCGCACTGGCTGTGCGAACGCTGGGCTGCGCCGCTGTGGATCAGCGCGACCGATTACCACACGGCGCGCATCGGCTCGCAGAGCACGCTGGGATTCGGCGGCGAGGGCACGGCGCGCTTCTTCGCCGCGCACGGGCTGGTCGACCCCGAGTCGATCGAGAAAATCCGCGGGCGCACCCGTTACTACCCCAGCATGGTGCCGGATGTGCCGCCGCGCTTCAACCGCCTGATGGACGGCCGCGCGATCCGCATCGGCGGGCACGCCTGGCGCTGCATCAGCGGCTATGGCCATGCCCCCGAACACATGGCACTGTATTGCGACGAACTGGAAGTGCTCATCAGCGGCGACATGGTGCTGCCGCGGATCTCGACCAACGTGGCGGTCTACGACGTGGAGCCCGAGGCCGACTCGCTGAAGTTGTTTCTGGAGTCCATCGACAAGTTCCGGGCGCTGCCAGCGGACACCCTGACGCTGCCCTCGCACGGCAAGCCGTTTCGCGGCCTGCACACCCGCATAGACCAGCTGCACGACCACCACCGGGACCGCCTGGCCGAGGTGCTGCAAGCCTGCACCGCGCGTCCGGGTAGTGCCGCCGACATGCTGCCAGTGCTGTTCAAGCGTCCGCTGGACCTGCACCAGACCACCTTTGCCATGGGGGAGTCGATCGCGCACCTGCATGCCTTGTGGTTGGACGGGCGGCTTCAGCGCACGCTGCACCCAGACGGGGTGTACCGCTTCGCGCCGGCCTGAGGGCCGCGCAGGAAACCCCTGGCAGGCCTACCAGTCCGGCACCGGCTGGCGCTTGAGCTCGACGCGCAGCGCACCGTAGTCGGGCATCACGGATTCCACGGTGTCCCAGAAACGCGGGCTGTGGTCCATCACGCGCAGGTGGCTCAGTTCATGCGCGACCACGTAGTCGATGACGGGCAGCCGGAAATGCACCAGCCGCCAGTTCAGCCGGATCGACCCATCGGCGCTGGCGCTGCCCCAGCGGGTGCCTGCGTTGGACAGGCTCAGTTTCTTCCACTGCACGCCGAGTTGTGGCGCGAAATGATCCAGCCGCTCGACGAAGCAGCGGTGCGCCTGGCGCATCAGCCAGGCCTGCGCGGCGTCGCGGATCTGCTGCGGCGTGGCGCTGTGCGGCAGGCCGACCTGCAGCGTGCGCCCCGATGCCCCGCCCGTCTCCGGCGCGGCATCCACCAGCTGCGCCCCCCGGCCCTTGAACCCGTGGCGCGGGTCCAGCACCAGGCGCACCGCCTCACCGAAGAAGGGAAATATCGCGCCGTCTCGCCACGTTATGCGGGCGGACTCCATCTGCCCCCGGCGCTGCCGCGCCTCGCCGAGCTTGCGCAGGATCCACGCCGATTTCTCGCGCAACGCGGCGTCCACTTCGTGCAGCGGCACCCAGGTGGGCGCGCGCACCGCCAGGCCGTCGGGCCCGATGGAAAAGCCGACGGTGCGGCGCTTGCCGCGCTTGAACTCATAGCCGATGCGCGTGCCCTGCAGCACCAGTTCCCGGTTTGCGCGCAGATGCGCGAAGCTCGCGGGCGCCAGACCATGGGCCTGCAGTTCAGCGGGCGGCCCCTTGAAAACTACCGTATCGATAGCTGACAATGACCCATCCACGCTGGGTACAGGCTCATTTCTATCATATTTTGGCAAGCCATCGTGCTGGGGAGCCTGGGTGCCCCCCGACGGCGCAGACGGAGCCGGTGATGGTGCGGCGTCGAACAGGTCCAGGGTGAACTGCAACAGGCTGCGCATCGATGGCGGCTCAGGCGGCTGGACGGTTCACCAGGGCCTCGGCAAACGCCGCGAGATCGGCGTGGACCCGGGTGCCGGCCGGAAAAACGTCGGGCAGCGGCAGCCCGCCCAGCCCCGCCGCCTTGCCGGTCAGCACCAGGTGGGGCTCACAACCGGCCGCAACGCCGGCGAGCAGGTGGTCGAGGTTGTCGCCGCACGCCACCACGCCCTGGCAGTCGGTGCCATAACGTTCGCTGATCTGCTCGAACAGGCCGGGCAGGGGCTTGCGGCACAGGCAGTCTTCCTGGGGGGCATGGGGGCAATAGAAAACCGCATCGACACGGGCCCCGACCGCCGCCAGCAACTTGTGCATCTTGGTGTGGATGGCGTTGAGCGAGACCACGTCGAACAGGCCACGCCCCAGCCCGGGCTGGTTGGTGGCGATCACGACATGAAAGCCGGCATGGGTGAGCCGGGCGATGGCCTCCAGCGCCCCCGGCAGCGGCGTCCATTCCTCGGGCGAGGTGACATAGCCGTGGCGGTCGTCGTTGAGGGTGCCGTCGCGCTCGAGGATGACGAGTTTCATGGCACTGATTATCGAAGAGAAGCGTCGAACGCGGGGCGCCGGGCCAGCCAGGTCTCAGGTCGCCAGGCGCGACAGGTCGGCGACGCGGTTCATCGCGTCGTGCAGGCTCTTGAGCAGGCCCTGCCGGTTCAGGCGCAGGTCCATTTCCTCGGCGTTGACCATGACATCGTCAAAGAAGGCATCGACCGGGGCGCGCAGCGCGGCCAGCGTCTGCAACGAGGCGGTGTAGTCGCCGGCGTCGAACTGCGCGTTGGCCTCGGGCACGAAACGCTGCATCACGGCGCACAGGTCCTGCTCGGCGGGCTCTTTCAGCAGTTGCGGATTGACATGCGCATCCACCTCGCCCGCCTTCTTCAGGATGTTGCCAATGCGCTTGTTGGCCGCCGCCAGCGCCGGGGCTTCGGGCAGCGCGGCAAAGGCGCGCACCGCCGCCAGCCTTTTGCCAACCTGGCCCAGCCGCTGCGGACGCAGTGCCAGCACGGCATCGACCTCCTGGGCGCTGAAGCCCTGCTCGCGCAGGGAACCGGCGAGGCGCTCGAAGATGAAGTCGGTCAGCGCCGCAGTGGCAGCGGTGATCCGGTCACCAAAGGCCGGCGCCGCGCCGGACACCAGAGCGCCGAGGTCCAGCGGCAAATCCCGCTCGGTCAGCATGCGGATCACGCCCAGCGCGTGGCGGCGCAGCGCGAACGGGTCCTTGTCACCGGTGGGCAGGTTGCCGATGCCGAACATGCCGACCAGCGTTTCCAGCTTGTCGGCCAGCGCCACCACCACGCCCACGGCGTTGCGCGGCAGCGCGTCGCCGGCAAAGCGGGGCTTGTAATGGTCTTCAATGGCAAAGGCGATGTCTTCGGAAAGGCCATCATGGCGCG
>JAABRA010000065.1 GCA_011391155.1 Burkholderiales bacterium | reverse complement strand
GAGCGGGAAACGGTGGCGACGCCCTCGACCCCCGAACGCCCACAGGCCTTCATGGACGCGCCGCCCGCCCCGACGGCACAAGAGTGGGCACAAGCGGGCACGTACTTGCTGAAAAACAGCAAACGCTACCGCTACAACTGGGGGCAGCAGGTTCGCAGCATGATGGGCACCGCCATCGAGGGGCCGGACCAGGGCGTGGTCCGGTTTCGCGTCGAAATCGCCCCCGACGGAAAACTGGCGCGACTGGAGACCTTGTGGACCACCTCAACGCTTGCCGAGCAGCTGGCCCGCAAAGCGGTTGAAAACATGCCGGCGCTGCCGCCGACGCCGACCGGCAGGCCCCTGATCTTCGAGACCACGATTTCGTTTCAACCCTTTGATGCGGGCGGGCCGCCTATCTACAAGTACGACTGCCAGCCCGATCCGCCGGCCTACCGCAACCCGTTTGTGTGGGATGGCAAATCGCCCCAGGTGCGTGCCCCGCAGCCGCCAGTGGAAAAGCTGGATCCGCAGGCCCTGGCAGATTGCCTCAGACAGCTGCCCGAGGACACCCTCGAAGCCGAGGGCGCGCACGACCAGCGCCAGCTGGATCAATGGGGGTCCAGCAAACTGGGACGTTGACGGCGAGTGCGTGCGCTGGTGCATTTGGCTGTCAGCGCAAATTCGAGGGGTGATCCCGGAGGAGCGCTCCCGCTGCCAGACCCACTTTCAATATTGCCAAATCCTTGCCGAACCCGTTACCCCCAAAAGCTTCAAGCTTTTTTGGCACCATCCCAGCGTCGCACGGTCTTGAGTAGCTATGAAAATGGAACCAGCAATCTCGCTCGCCGCGCCTCCTGCGCCACAGCGACCCATTGCGGTCATCTACACAGGTGGCAAGCTGTCGTGCAACGCCGGTTCAGCGGCGGCAAACCGTCGCCCACCGAACCGGTGGTCGTCTGGCAAATTATTGCTTCACCAGTTCGATCTCGCTCAACTTCCAGGTCTTGTCGAACCAGGGCTCAAGCGGACCGTATAGCCTGAAGAGCATGTTCCAGCCTTTGCCGGGGATGGTCTGAATCCAGTTGCGTTCCATGCCGGCTGGGGCCTTCGGCCCGAAATAAACATCCACTGAACCGTCATTGTTGGTGACCAGTCCCTTGTCCAGGCTGCTCACTTGCGGAAAGTCCTGATCGGTTTGGAGCATGGAGCGTGTCTGGTTGTCATACACAATCGCGGACCAGAAATCCTTGACGGGAGCATTGGGCAAAACACGTAGCCGATAGGTCTTGCCACCGTCCAGCGGGTTGCCCTTGGCATCGACGATTCCGACGGCGTACTGGGAGCCCTGGCCGACCATCTTGGCTTCCATCGCGGGCGTTACACCGGTGGCATAGAAGTAGAAGAAGGCTGCGGCGTCGAGGTGGGCCACGCCGGGCTGCGACTCGAACTTGTAGCCGCCGAGCCATTGCCGCCAGGTACTGTTCGGATAGTAGTAGGCCTCGGGTATGCGGCTCTGATAGGTCAGCGTCCGCGCCGTGGCGTCGCCCACCGCGGCAGCCTCGGTCAGTATCTTCTTCATGCGGGCATCGGGCGCGAATGGCTTGCCCTTCTCGATGCCTATCGAAGCGAAGAAACCGAGCGTGGTCGGATCAATCGAGCTGACGGGTTCGTTCTGAACCACATAATTGAGCAATTCCCAGAACCGGTAGTCCGCCGGTGCCACCGTCGAGAAATCGCGGTTGGACACATTGACGAAGGTGTTGGCCGGCGGATTGGCCGCCTGCGACAGGGGATAGATGCGTGTGCTCTTGTGCAGACGCTCGATGGCCGGCTTGATGTCCCCCTTCACTGGCATGTTGCGCCAGACGAGGATGGATTCGAACGTAGGAACATGCACGACGATGTGATCGTCGGGCACTGGGCCCTTGTATCCCGGCGGCAGCAGTACGTATTTACCGCCCTTGCCCTTGTCCGGACCGACGATCCCGATATCGGTGACGTATTTGAACCAGAAGTCATCAATCATGCCCAGCGTCATGGGGGGTACTTCAACCACGAGCGGACCGTCATGCAGATTGATCCAGATCCAGGTGTAGGGCGTTGTTGCATTCGGCGTCAGAAAGAGCGAACGGGCATTCAGATTTTCTTCAAAGGTCGGGATCGTGACATTGGCGGGGCCGACGCTCAGCAATCCCTCGCGCAGCCCGGCCATGTTGACCGGCGCCAACCCGAGCAAATACGCCTGTACCGCGCGCTGGAAGTCGAGGTTGTCGTAGACCTTCTTGACGGTTTCCTGGTCCGGAAAACCGTCAAAAAACTTCAGGGTCCCCAGTCGCGTCTGCATCTTGTCCGGTGCGGCAATTCCCTCCGGGGTGGTCGTGGTCATTTTCATTTTCGGTGTGGCCTGTGCCTGGGCAGCCGTTGCACCGATCATCAACGCAAGTGTTGCTACCAATAATCTAGTCGTGGGGTTGATTCTCATCAGGAACTCCGTGTGGTTTATTGACAAGCCGAGCCGATAAAGTGCGCCGATGCAGCAGTGCCCATGGCCGGCGGAAGGCCTCATTGAACTTGCGTCCACGCGTCGCTTAAGTTCTAAACAGTCATTATGTAAGCTGCGTACATCCTGCGACTCCAGATGCATCCTGGGATAGATTCGGTGGATAAGAGACTGCGTTGGAGCAGGGGATCGGGATGGTGGCTGATAGCCGTCCGGGCGAGCTCGGCAGGCGATCCCCGGCTGGTCGCTCCCGCTGCAATCCCGGTATTCCGAACCATCGATTGCCCGCCGGACGACCGAATCCTAAAATTTCAAGCCTTTTTGGCCTCATCCCAGCGTCGCAGGGTCTTGAGTAGCTATAAAAACAGGACTTTTCAGCCCGCCCGCCCCGCCTCCAGCGCCGCATGCAGTTCCACCAGCGCCAGCGTCAGCTTCTGGTTGGGGTCCATGTGGATCGTCGGCAGGCTTTGTTCATGGGATTCGCGAATCCGCACGGACGAGGGCAGGTAGCGTTGCAGCACTGACACGGCATCGTCGATCAGGTGCTGCACCACGCAGAGGGTCTCCTGCCACAAGATTACCGACAAAATACGATCATTCCAGCGTCAAATGGTCATGATGTGCTATGACCTTGATACCGCATTGCGATACATGAAACAATTCCCCATGATGTTGCATGTAGCAACCGGAGCGCCCCCATGGGTACGTCAGTGTCACAGCGAGTTCAGAAGCACCGCGACGGCCTTCGCGCTGCGGGACTGCGGCCGGTGCAAATCTGGGTTCCGGACACCCAGCGCGAAGATTTCGCGCTGTAGTGCCGCAGGCAATCCATGCTCGTCCAACATGACGTCCATGAAACCGAGACCCTGGAATGGTTGAGTCAAGCTGCCGACACTGAAGGGTGGCCATGAGACACGGTGACCTGGTGATGATCGCCTTGCAGGGCGACCATGGAAAACCCAGGCCCGCGCTGATCGTCCAGTCGGACCTTTTCAGCGAGCACCCGTCAGTCACCATCCTGCCTGTGACGGGTGAGCTGCGGCCCGCACCGCTGCCTCAATTCCGGCTGGACCCCACTGCGGTCAATGGACTGCAGAAACCCTCCGACGTCATGGTGGACAAGGCACAGTCGGTGGCCAGGGAAACAGTCGGCAACGTGTTCGGCCACGCGTCCGAGGAAGAAATGCTGGCGGTCAGCCGGTCGCTGGCGGTGTTTCTGAGGGCTATTTGAGGGGCTGGGGGGATGATTGGTCAGATGCCGCTGTCCGATGACTTGTACAAGCTGGTCAGTTCATTCGGATTGCTCCGAAGCAGTCGTCACGTTGGCGCTCCGCATGAGCCAGGGGCTAACGTCACTTCGGCGAGCGCGCGTGAGCAGGCCTCAGGCCAGCGACCTCTGCGGCAGAGAGTAGCAGCACGGTTTCGATGCAAATGATGCAGTAACTGGTTGATCAAGACTTTTCCGGAAGCTTCTGGCCAGGTGGAGTTTCGCAAGCCATCAAGAATTTGTGCAGCACCCGCCAACAGCGCGGAGATGCCGAAGCGTGCCATCGCACCGGCAACGATCTTGCTCCGGATGTCACGGTGGATCAGGTTGTGACGCCTACCGTTGGCGCTGTCCGGCACGCAGCAACTTCTGCGAGGCCGTATCGATTGCCTTTTGTGCCATTGAACGAGGGCCCGAATCGGGAAGCGAAAAGATCGCCAGATAGCTCATGCGTAGGAACGACCAAAGCTGATCGTCTCGTTCACATACTGCAGGGGATTTTCCAGCTGACTCGGCAAACGCTCGTGGCAACTGTGCACGGAAAAGGCGCTCCGTGCGCAGCGTGGCATGGAACATGGACGCCGACTGGAGCGCGCAATAATTCAGGGCCGCACGTAAGCCCAGCCATCGTTCTGCCGGTTCATGATCTGAATGACGCCGGCTGGCACGTAACTGATGGCGGGATTCATGTCGGCCTTGACCAATTTTTGGGCGCTCATGGTGTTTTCGCAGGCCACCACCTTGACGCCTGATTTGATCGCGGCATTGACCCGATTGGCTGTGACGGCATCAAACTTGAGCATGCCAATGCCGGGACCAAAGGCAACAATTTCAACCTGAACCTTGTCGGCACCCAGCTCCTTTTGCGCATTACCGGCCACGTTGAGCGCCAGATTCCATCTGGCCGCGTCACCGTCGCTGACCTGCATCACGATCCGGGGCTGGGACGCTGGCGGCGTACTGGCGCAGCCAGTGGCCAACAAGGACCCACCAGTGATGGCGAGGGCCAGAAAGAGTGTTCTGCGGTTCATGGGATGCCTTCCAGTTTACAGAGTAGGGACCGGTATATTGGTCAAGCTTTATGACCTTGACTACGCGTGTAAACCCCAGCACCACTACTTCAACAGCACCCAACCCGGCCCATTGACACTGACACAGCTCAAACCTGCTTCAAGCGGCACGGGTGCCTCGTCTGCCACCGACCTGACATTGGCGCCATCGCATTCCTCCACCGCTTCGGCTCCAGCCTGAACGAGCATGTGCACTTCTACGTGTGCGTAAATGATTGGACTTTTTGAGGCGGTGGCAAGCGATCACTGGACTTCCATAAACCGGCAGCCCGTGTCCGTCGGGCAACGCTGCAATCCCGCATTCCGAACCATCGATTGCCCGCCGGATGACCGAATCCAGAAATCTCAAGCTCTTTTGGCCTCATCCCAGCGTCGCAGGGTCTTTAGTAGCTATAAAAACAGGACTTTTCAGCCCGCCCGCCCCGCCTCCAGCGCCGCATGCAGTTCCACCAGCGCCAGCGTCAGCTTGTGGTTCGGGTCCATGTAAATCATCGGCAGGCTTTGTTCATGCGATTCACGGATCTTCACGGAGGACGGCAGGTAGGGCTGCAGCACCGGCAGGCCTTCGTCGATCAGTTCCTGAACCACGCGCTGCGGCAGGTTGGCGCGCGGCTGGAACTGGTTGACGACGATGCCCTCCACCGTCAGGTCGGGGTTGTGGTCGGCGCGGATTTCCGCGACGTTGTCCATCAGGGTGTAGAGCGCCTTGCGCGAGAACTCGTCGCAGTCGAACGGGATCAGGCAGCCGGTGGCGGCGATCAGGGCCGAGCGGGTGTAGAAGTTCAGCGCGGGCGGGGTGTCGATATAGATGCGGTCGTAGGTCTCGCCCAGCTTTTGCAGCGCTTCGCGCAGCTTGTAGAGCTTGTGGCGCGACTCCAGTTTGCCCTGCAGTTCGTCGAGCGCGGGGCTCGACGGCATCAGGTCCAGCGCCTCAAACGGCGTGTTCACGATGAATTCGCCGGGCGCCACGGCGCGCAGGCTGAAGCTCAGGGTGTTCTCGAAGAAGCCCGCCACGCTGGGCTGGTCCTCCGCGGCGCTGTCGCCCATCAGGTAGCTGCTGGAGTTGCCCTGCTGGTCCAGGTCGATCACCAGGGTGCGATGCCCAAGGGCCGCGCTGATGGCGGCCAGGTTGCAGGTGATGGTGGACTTGCCAACGCCACCCTTCTGGTTGAAAACGACGAGCGGCATGACCTTGTTCCTTGTACGGGGGGATGAATGAACGGACGGATGGCCCGATTGTCCCAGCTTCAAATCATCATTAAAAAATGATCTGACGAGAAATTTATTTGAATTTTCATTATGAATAAGCCTCCCTATAGTCCGGCTCATCGTCAGACACCACCGGAGACCTCAAATGGACCAATCGAACCGCTACGCCGACCTGAGCCTGAAGGAACAAGACCTGATCAACGGCGGCCGCCACATCCTGGTGGCCTACAAGATGAAGCCCAAGGCCGGCCACGGCTACCTGGAGGCTGCGGCGCACTTTGCCGCCGAGTCGTCCACCGGCACCAATGTCGAGGTCTCGACCACCGACGAGTTCACCAAGGGGGTGGACGCGCTGGTTTACCTGATCGACGAGGCAACGGAGGAAATGCGCATTGCCTTCCCGATGGACCTGTTCGATCGCAACATCACCGACGGCCGCATGATGATCGTGTCGTTCCTGACCCTGGTGATCGGCAACAACCAGGGCATGGGCGACATCGAGCACGCCAAGATCTACGACTTCTACATGCCGCCACGCGCCATCCAGCTGTTCGACGGCCCGAGCAAGGACATCTCCGACCTGTGGCGCATCCTGGGCCGCCCGGTGAAAGATGGCGGCTATATTGCCGGCACCATCATCAAGCCCAAGCTGGGCCTGCGCCCGGAACCGTTCGCGGCGGCGGCCTACCAGTTCTGGCTGGGCGGCGACTTCATCAAGAACGACGAACCCCAGGGCAACCAGACCTTTGCGCCGATGAGCAAGACCATTCCACTGGTCTATGACGCGATGAAGCGCGCCATGGACGAGACCGGCGAGGCCAAGCTGTTCTCGGCCAACATCACCGCCGACGACCACTACGAGATGCTGGCGCGCGGCGAATTCATCCTGCGCGCCTTCGGGCCGGACGCCGACAAGGTGGCTTTCCTGGTAGACGGCTACGTGGGCGGCCCGGGCATGATCACCACTGCGCGGCGCCACTTTGCCAACCAGTACCTGCACTACCACCGCGCCGGCCACGGCGCCGTGACCAGCCCCAGCTCCAAACGCGGCTACGACGCCTACGTGCTGGCCAAGATGAGCCGGCTGCAGGGCGCCAGCGGCATCCACGTCGGGACCATGGGATTTGGCAAGATGGAAGGCACGAACGACGACCGTGCCATTGCCTACATCATCGAGCGCGACAGCTACACCGGCCCGGCCTACCACCAGGAGTGGTATGGCATGAAGCCGACCACGCCGATCATCTCGGGCGGCATGAACGCGCTGCGCCTGCCGGGCTTCTTCGAGAACCTGGGCCATGGCAACGTGATCAACACCGCCGGCGGCGGCAGCTACGGCCACATCGACAGCCCGGCTGCGGGCGCCACATCGCTGCGCCAGGCGTATGACTGCTGGAAGGCCGGCGCCGACCCGATCGAGTGGGCTAAGGAACACAAGGAGTTCGCCCGCGCCTTCGAGTCTTTCCCCAAGGATGCGGACGCGCTGTTCCCCGGCTGGCGCGAGAAGATCGGCGCACACCGCTGATCCAGCTCGGTGGCTGGGCGGCAGCGCGTTTCGCTCCGTGTCCCCCGGCCTGCGGCCTCCTCCTTGACCTGCGCAAAACGCGCTGCCGCCCAGCCTCCTGGCCCTGCTGGACAACACCCCTAGGGAGCCCATCATGACTGCTTTGAACGCCCCCGGCACTGCACCGTTCTACCAGCCCCAGGGCAACGAGGTGGCGTTGTACGAGGCGGCCTACGCGGCCCGGCTGCCGGTGATGGTCAAGGGGCCGACCGGCTGCGGCAAGTCGCGTTTCATCGAGTACATGGCCTGGAAGCTGGGCCGCCCGCTGATCACCGTGGCCTGCAACGAGGACATGACGGCCAGCGACCTGGTGGGGCGCTACCTGCTGGATGCCGGCGGCACGCGCTGGCAGGACGGCCCGCTGACGGTGGCGGCGCGCCTAGGGGCCATCTGCTACCTCGATGAAATCGTCGAGGCCCGGCAGGACACCACGGTGGTGATCCACCCGCTGACCGACCACCGCCGCCAGATGCCGCTGGACAAGAAGGGTGAGACGGTTCACGCGCACCCCGACTTCCAGCTCGTGATCTCGTACAACCCCGGCTACCAGAGCCTGATGAAGGACCTCAAGCCCTCGACCAAGCAGCGCTTTGCGGCCTTCGAGTTCGACTACCCCGCTGCAGACCTGGAAGCCCGGATCGTCAGCCAGGAAACCGGGCTGGAGGTGGCGCGCGCCGCGCAGCTGGTGCAGATTGCCGCCGCCGCGCGGGCGCTCAAGGGCCACGGGCTGACCGAGGGCATCTCCACCCGCTTGCTGGTCTACGCCGCCCAGTTGATCCGCCACGGCGTGGCACCGGCCGAGGCCTGCCGGATGGCCATGGTGCGCCCCATCACCGACGACGCCGACATCCGCGACACGCTGGACCACACGATTGACGCGGTGCTGGCGTGACGATTTTCTTTGTCATTCCCGCCTGCGCGGGAATGACCGCTAACTGATTCCGCCGCCCTGCCATTTCACCTTGACGTCAACGGCCATTCCGTGTCCACCACCGCAGCACTGCCTGAATCCATCGAGCCGGCCCAGCTCGAAGTCTGGCGCGCCCGGCTGGGCTGCGGCTTCCCGGCGGTGCAGGACGTGCTGGCCGACTGCCTGCTGGAGGCCCAGGCCGCGCTGAGGCCCGAGGGCATCGACGCGTACCTGGACTGCGCCCACGCGCTGGGCCGCATGGGGCGCGGCGCGGAGCCGGTGCTGGCCTTCCTGCAGGAGTGGCCGTCGGTGGCCGCCGTCGTCGGCGAAGCGGTTCTCAACGACGTGATCGCGCTGATGCAGGCGATGCAGAAGTCGCCCAACAGCCGGGCCATTGCGCCCTTGCTGCAAAGCCTGGCGGCGGTTGCGCGCCGGCTGCGCGGGCCCGGGCCGATGCGTGACTACCTGCGCGTGGTGCGCGAACTCATGCAGCGCACCACCGTGTCCATCCACGGCCACCACGCGACTTTTGAGAGCCCGGGGCTGCCGGTCTTCCTGGAACACGCGCCGCGGGCGCTGGACGTGCTCAACGTGGCGGGCCTGTCACGCTGGGCGGACTACGGCGCGCGCCACTACCAGCACCACCCGGAGCGCCAGCGCGACTACTTTGCCCTGAAGTCCGCCGACAGCCGCGCCGTGCTGCAGCGCGAACGCCACGGCACGCTGCTGGTGACGGTGGAGCGCCAGCTCGACCTCACGCTGCGAAGCCTGTGGCAGGACCACGCGCCGCTGCGGAGCTACAGCACCGGCTTCGACGACAGCCGGGTGTCCATGCCGTTCTTCGACGCGCACGGCATCGCACTGCCCGACGTCTATGACGATTTCGACGCTGCGGGCGGACCCTGCGGGCTGGACCGCTACCGCGCGGCCCTGGCCCACATGGCCGGCCACCGGCGCTGGAGCCAGCCGCAGGTGGCCGACAACCTGAGCCCGCTGCAGCGCATGACCATCGAATGCTTCGAGGATGCACGCATCGACCACCTGGTTCTGCGGCAGTATCCCGGGCTGCGTCCGCTGCTGCTGGCCCTGCACCCGCGGCCGGTCGAAGGCGCGTGCGACCCGGCGACCAGCAGCTGCCTGCGCCACCGGCTGGCGATGCTGTCGCGCGCCCTGCTGGACCCGGCGCACGGCTATGGAGACGAAGTACTCAACGCTTTCGCCAATGAATTCCATGCCCTCATGGCGAACGGTATTTCCAGCACGGCAGAGATCACCGCGCTGGCCTTGCGCCACGCCACCCGAACCCGGCGCCAGAGCGACCAGTCCGCCCGCGTGTTTTTCACCGACACCGTGGTGAGTTACCGAGACGACAACCGCCATCTGTGGACCTTCATCGAGGCCGGTGACGAGGAAGACCACTTTGCCGCGCCGCGCCCGCCCGCGCAGCCCGACATTCAGGGTCTGCCGCCGCGCCACTACCCCGAATGGGACGCCGCCACCCAGGACTACCGGCCCGACTGGGTCAGCGTGTACGAGGCGCTGCATGCGGGGGGCGATGCCGGCCTGATCGACCGCCTGCTGGCCCGGCACGCGGTGCTGGCCCGGCAGCTGGAGCGCCTGCTCGACCAGCTCAAGCCGCAAGACCGCGTGCGGATCCGCTACCAGGAGGAAGGCAGCGAACTCGATCTGGACGTGGCGCTGCGCTCACTGATCGACTGGCGCGCCGGTGCAACGCCGGACCCGCGCATCCTGATGAGCCACCGCAAGGACGGGCGCAGCATTGCCGTGCTGTTGCTGCTCGATCTGTCGGCGTCGCTCAACGACGAGGTGCCCGGCACCGGCCAGACCCGCCTGGCGGTGAGCCAGGAAGCCGTGGCGCTGCTGGCCTGGGCGATCGACCGGCTGGGTGACCCGTTTGCGATTGCCGGTTTTCATTCGAACACCCGGCACGAGGTGCGCTACCAGCACATCCTGGGCTTTTCCGAACGCTGGGGCGATGCCCCGAAAGGCCGGCTGGCGGCCGTGCAGGCGGCGTACTCCACGCGCATGGGCGCGGCCATGCGCCACGCGGCGCATTACCTGGGCGCGCAGAAAGCCGACAAGAAGCTGCTGCTGGTGCTGACCGACGGCGAACCCGCCGACGTGGACGTGAGCGACCCGCAGGCGCTGATCCTGGACACCCGCCAGGCGGTGAAGGAATTGACCCAGCAAGGCATCCACAGCCACTGCATCAGCCTGGACCCGCACGCCGACACCTATGTGCGCGACATCTTCGGCCACCATTTCACCGTGGTGGACCGGGTGGAACGCCTGCCAGAGCGGCTGCCGAAGCTGTTCATGGCCCTGACGCGCTGAAACCCATCAACCCAGCGTGTCGTTCATGATGTTGTTCGCCCAGGACATCGCGAACAGGCCCTCGGTGACGGAGGGCGCGGATGACAGCCCGCCGGCACCGGGCGCGGCCACCATGGTCTTCTTGGCGGCGTCGTAGCGGTATACCGCCGCAACGTGGATCACTTCGGACTGCGAGACGAAGCTGTAGCAGGTGTTGGCAATGATGGGCATCTCGGGCACCGGCTGCCCCACGGACAGCGCGGCGATGGCCCCTGCGCACACCTTGGCTTCCTGGTTAGCCATGTGGCCTGACTTGGGCATGCCCGGCGCACCGGCAATTGAATCGCCCAGCACGTGAATGCCCTTGTGGCGCGTGGACTCGTAGCTCAGGAAGTCCACGCCGCACCAGCGGTCACCCACGTTGGCGAGACCGGCACGGCGCGCAATGGCACCGGCGCGCTGGGGCGGAATCAGGTTGAGCACGTCCACCTTCTGCTTGCCCTGCATCTTCAGCTCGATGGTGCGCGTGGCGGCGTCCACCCCTTCGACCTCGGCGTTGGGCACATATTCGAGAAGGCCGGCGTACTTGTTTTTCCAGACCGCCTCGAACAAGCCCTTCTTGGCCTGGATCTCCGGGTTGCTGTCGAACACCAGCAGCTTGCCCTTGGGGTTGTTCACCTGCAGGAAGTACGCGATCAGGCTGGCCCGTTCGTAAGGCCCCGGCGGGCAGCGGTAGGGCACTTTCGGAATATGCATCGCGATGACACCGCCTTGCGGCATGGCGTAGAGCAGTTCCTTCAGGCGCTGGGTCTGCTCGCCGGCCTTCCAGGCGTGCGGGATCAGGGCCTGTGCCTGGGCGCTGCCCATGCCGGCAATGCCCTCGTAGTTGTAGTCCACGCCGGGCGCGACGATCAGCCGGTCATAGGCCACCTTGTCCTTGCCCACGCGAACCTCGCGCTTCTCGGGATCGATCTCGTCGGCCGTGGCACGGATCCAGCGCAGATCGTGCTTGGTGACAAAGCGGTCATAGGGCCGGGTGATGTCCCGCAGCGTCATGCCGCCATGAATGACCCGGTTGCTCATCGGGCACATGATGAAGTCGGCGCTGGGCTCGATCAGCGTGACCCTCAGGGCCGGGTTGAAGCGTTTGAGGTACCGGGCGGCGGTGGCGCCGCCAAAACCGCCGCCAATGATGGCCACGCTCTGGCCGCTCTGGGCCTGGCTGGCGAAGGGACGGGCCACGACCGCTGCACCGGCGGCCTGAATGAGGGTTCGACGTGACAAGGTCATGGCGGCCTCACTTGAGCTGGGAGAAATACTGGGCGATGCGCTTGAGCTCGTCGTCGCTGTAGCCCTTGGAATGCTGGTGCATGATGGTGGCCGGCCGCTTGCCGGCCTTGAACTCCAGCATGAGACCGGCCAGTTCCTCGCCGGGGCGCCCGCCGATGGTCATGCCGGTACCCTCGGCCCGGCCCTCGGGACCATGGCAGGCCATGCAACTTGCCGCCCACAGGGCGGTCTGGAAATCAGCAGGCGAGGCCTTGGCGGGCTGGGCCAGCGCCAGGGGGGCGCTGATCGACAGCGCGAAGACCACCAGAAAAAACTGTGCCATGGCCGTCCTCCCCGAACGCTATGTCATGCATTGAACACCCGACTGCTGCAATATGTCACAACATCCGCAATGAGTGATATAGGTAATTTCCCTGCAAGCTGTGGGGTCAAAAACCTGCGCCGACCACTTCAGCGGGTGCCGCGGTGACGCCCCCCGCCGGGCGCCCCTACTGCAGCGGCAGTCCCCGGCGCAGCCAGCCGGGACCGGCCGCGCTGCCGGCCATGCCTTCGCTGACATTGAAGATGCGGGTGAACCCCTGCGCCTCCAGGTAGCGCTGGACCTGGGTGGTGCGGTTGCCGGTGCGGCAAATCAAGGCCACCGGGGCATGCTTGTCGCCCCGGGTCTGCTTGAGAATCTCTTCCATGAAGCCGGGCCCTCCCCGGGGATGCTGCATGTCGATGCGCACGGCGCCCTGGGCCACGCCGGTCTGCTTCCATTCCTCTGGCGTGCGGATATCGACCAGCGTGAGCTTGCCCGCCTTCACCTGCGCCAGCGCGTCAGGCGCGCTCAACGCCGCGCCGGGGGCGGCCCATGCGGGAGCCATCAGGAACGCTGCGAGACCTGCAATGGCGCTGCGTCGGGATACGGGGAAATTTGGGGTCACAGGATCAGGGCTTTCAGTGTCAAACATCAAACAAGGTGGCCTGCCGCCTCAGATGCCCTGCAGCATCGGCAAATCCAGAATGCGGTAGACGCGGCCCTGCTTGTCCAGCGGCTCGATGGCCTGCTCGCGCACCAGGGCACTGACCTCCCGGCTGACGGTTTCCAGCTTCAGGTCAAGCATGGCGCCCATATCTTCGCGCGAGAACAGCGTGGCGATCTGCGCATCCGAGGGGCTGCGCATTTTCAGCACGAAATGGGCCACGCGCTGGCGCGCAGTGCCGAAGTTCAGGTCGGCCAGCCAGTCATCGGCTTCCTTGAGCGCGTGCTGCCATTTCTCCATCAGCCGCTTGTGCAGGCGCGCCGAGCTGCCGCCCAGCACATTGATCACCGCCACGGGGATGCGGCACACCGAAATGTCGGTCAAGGCCACGGCATCGCTGTCGTACATCGAGGTGGCCAGCGCCTCCAGCCCCGCCACGTCGCCGGGGCGCAGCACGCGCACGATGCGTTGGCGGCCATCGGGCGTGACGCGTACCAGCTTGATCATTCCGGTGCGCAGCGTGAAGATGCCCATGGCCGCTGTGGACTCGGCGAACAGGGTGGTGCCGGCCCGAAATTCCAGGTCGTCGATCGGGGCGTGGATCATGCCGAAGTCCTGCTCGTTCAGGTCGGCAAACAGCACCATGTCCCGGATACCGCAGTTGCGGCAGTCGGAAGTGCCTTTCCAGGCAGACTCGGTCTTGATGGGAATCATGGCGTGCCGGCAGGCGTCCGTTCAAACGTTCAACAAGGGATCAACGGCAAATTGTGGCACGCCAGGCCTCGCCGGACCTTACCGTTGACCCAGCGGCGAAGGGATGTCGCACCCAGACCTGGTGAACGGAGCTCTCTCCTTTTTTTCCAGATGACATTGTGCTATATTTTTTATAGCTAACAAAGACCGTTTCATGCTGGGGAATTGCCAAAATGTACCTGAAATATCGAAAATCAACCCCGGACGGACCGCCGTGCCGCTTCCAGCCGCTGATCCAGGTAGGCGCCATAGAAATCGGGCAACATGCCGCCCACCAGCCGCTCGGCGACCTCGGCGCCGCCACGACCGAAGAACAGCACGGTGGGCGCCAGCTTGATCGCCCAGCGGCGGGTCATCTGGTCATGGGTCAGGGGTTGACCCTGGAAGTCCCTGAGCGCCCGGGCGGTCCGCATGTCGACCTGCACGATGGCGAGCCGACCCTCGGCACGCAGGGGACCCAGGTAGTTGTTGCGGGCCACCGCGCAGAACGGACAACCCTCCAGGCTGACCATCACCACCAGCGGCTCGCCACGACCCAATGCGGCAGCCAGCTCGTCGCCCAGAGCGACCGCCTGCGGCAACGTGGCCGATGCCGCGCGCGCCACGGGCAGCGCGGCGGCCAGGGCGCCGGCCACGACCATCTGCCGTCGCTGCAGCGAGAACCGCGCGACAGGCCTTGGAACAGGCATGGGGGTCATTTGGTTTCGTGCTCCATCAGCAGGTAGGTGTTGTAGGCGTTCATGCGGTTGGCCACCCGGAACAGCGGGAGCTTTTCGAACCGGCTCCAGTCGGCCGCCTGGTAGGCGTCCTCGAACGGCTCCAGGTTGCGCGCGGCCTCGCCCATGGTCGCGCGCAGGTGGACCAGGTAGTCGCGGGTCTGCTGCATGTCCTTGCGCGCCTCGCTGGAGAGCGGCCCGTGCCCCGGCACGATGGCGGCGGTGTCGAACTTCAGCAGCGCATCGAGCGCCTGGATCCAGCGGCCGCTGTCGGCCTGGCCGACAAACGGAATGCGGTTGCGAAACACCAGGTCACCCGCGAACAGCACTTTTTCCTGCGGCAGGTAGACCACCAGGTCCTCGGGCGTGTGCGAGGGCCCCACGTGCCTGATCACGAATTGCATGCCCCCCACGGTGAGGGTCTGGTCGCCGTCGATCCACTCGTCGGCCGGCACCAGCACCGTCTGCCCGTCCACCCAGGGGGCGAGTTCGGTCCGGGAGGTCTCCAGCCGCTGGCGGGCCGTCTCGGAGTTCAGATACTCCAGCGCCGAGCGGTGCGCGATGATGCGGGCACCCTGCTTCCTGAAAGCCTGCAGGCCATAGATGTGGTCCGCATGGTAGTGCGTGACGATCACGTGCGTGACCGGCAGGGGCGTCCACGTGCGGATCTCCTGCATCAGTCGCCCGGCCAGCGCGGGCGAGCCCAGCGCGTCGATCACCACCACGCCCGCAGGCGTGACGACAAACGCCGCGTTGGAGATGAAGTTCTGGTTCGCGCTGGAGCCCAGGGCGGACAGCCCCTCGACGTACCCGACGGACGGCGACACCTGCACCGCCTTGAGCGCCGGGGCTCCCTGCGCCCGCAAGGGCAGCGGCGACAGCCAGGCCAGCAGCATCGCCAGCCCGGTCAGCCGCATCGCCCGGCGCAGCGCTTCAAGGGTTTTCATGCATCGCTCCTGATTGATCGGTGGACGCCACGGGAAACCGCGTCAGGCGGGCGCGGCGGTGGGCCGCACCCTTGCGGCAATCTGTTGCGCCTTGACCGGGATCAACCTCCAGGCGCAAAGCCCGATTACCATCATATAAGTTTTCACTGAATTATTGAGGATGCCCGTGAATCTGGCAAGTATTCTGGACCAATACGGCGATGGAGCCGTGCTGGCCACTGGCGGGGCCCTCATCGGGATGCTGTTCGGCTTCACCGCGCAGCGCTCGCGCTTTTGCCTGCGGGCGGCGGTCATCGAGTTCTGGCATCGGCAGCTCGGCGAAAAGCTGGCGGTCTGGTTGCTGGCCTTTTCATCCGCCGTGGTCGGGGTGCAGGGGTTGATCCTGATCGGCGCACTGGACGTGAGCAATGCGCGCCAGCTGGCCGCGCGCGGCAGCCTGTCGGGTGCGCTGATCGGCGGGTTGCTGTTTGGCGCCGGCATGATCATGACGCGCGGCTGCGCCAGCCGGCTGCTGGTGCTGTCGGCCAATGGCAACCTGAGGGCCCTGCTGTCGGGGCTGATCTTTGCCGTCACGGCGCAGGCGTCACTGGGCGGCGCGCTGGCACCGCTGCGCAACAGCCTCAGCGCGCTGTGGACGGTGGAAGGCGGCGCCACCCGCGACCTCCTGGCCATCACCGGCGCGGGCCACTGGGGCGGCCTGCTGTTTGGATTGGGCTGGCTGGCGTTCGGCCTGACCGTCGGATTGCGCAGCGCTGGCGGCGCCTGGAAGTGGGTCGGCGGCATCGGCGCAGGGCTCGCTGTGGTGGCCGCCTGGTGGTTTTCCGATGCCGTGGCCCACAACGCCTTTGCCCTGGTGCAGGTGCAGGGACTGACCTTCAGCGGGCCGTCGGCGGAATGGCTGATGCGGGTGCTCCACGCGCCGGCGCCGGCCATCGGCTTCGACTTCGGCCTGATGCCCGGCGTGTTCCTGGGTTCCCTCATCGGGGCGCTGCTTGGCGGTGATTTCAAGCTCGAGGGCTTCAAGGATGGCTACAGCATGCGCCGCTATATCGTGGGCGCCGTGTTCATGGGCTTTGGCTCCATGCTGGCAGGCGGTTGCGCCGTGGGCGCCGGCGTGACGGGCGGTGCTGTCTTTGCCCTGACGGCCTGGATCACCCTGGCCGGCATGTGGGCAGGCGCCGGCCTGACCGACCGGTTGATGGACCACAAGGTGGGCCGTGTGCAGTTCCCCAGGGAACCCCGGGCAGACGCCCGGGCGCCCTGAGCCTGGACGGCCGGCCTACCGGCCGCTGAGGTATTCGGCCACAGCGGCCATTTCGAGCGGCGACATCCTGGCGACGATGGAGTGCATCACCTCGTTGTCGTTGGTGCGCTCGCGCTGGTTGAACTGCTTGAGCTGGGCTTCGATGTAACCCGCGTACTGGCCGGCCAGGCGGGGCAGCGAGGCCGTGCCGAGCCCTTCCTTGCCATGGCAGCTGGAACAGGCCGGCACACTGCTGAATTTGTTGCCATGCAGGTAGATGTACTTGCCCATGCCGGCCAGGTCTTCTTCCTTGGCGGGCTCACGCGGCGCGGACTTTTTCTCGAAGTATTTGCCCAGCGCCACCATGTCCTCAGGGCTGAGTTTGCCGACCATGCTGGCCATGGCCGTGCTCTTGCGCTTGCCGCTCTTGAAGTTCTCCAACTGCTTGGCGATGTACTCCCAGTGCTGGCCGGCCAGACGCGGGAAGACCTCGCTGGACGATTCCCCTTCGACACCGTGGCACAGGAAGCAGGAGCCGCCCACAATTTTTTTGGCGCGCTCCTCATCCGTCTGGGCCAGCACGCCTGCGGCGGCACCCACCACGGAGAGCATCACCATGAGCCTTGAGGCCCTGAACTTGCTTGCGTACATGTTCGAACTCGCTCCCCCATTCACCGCATCAATGAAAACGCCGCCGGCTTTGCAGCCGGCGGCGGATACGGGCGCATCAGGCCAGTGTGTCGGCCCAGATGTTGCGTGCCCAGGCCAAAGCATAGCCCCCTTCCAGTTCACTCGCAGCGCTGGAGACGCCACCGGAGCCCGGAACCGTGAGCATGGTCATTTTCGCCGCGTCATAGCGATGCACGCTGGCGACATGCACCGCATCTTCAGCGCTGACGAAGCTGTAGCAGGTGTTGGTGTAGATCGGCAGGCTGCTGGGCTGCTTGCCGGTCAGCAGCGCCACCACGGCGGCCGCGCAGGTCTTGCCATGCTGGTTGGCCATGTGGCCCGACTTGGGCATCAGGGGCGCCACCTGGATGGAGTCGCCCAGCACATGGATGTTCTTCGCGGCCTTCGACTCGTGGGTCAGGAAGTCGATCTCGCACCAGCGCTTGTTCGCCGTGGCCAGTCCGCTGCTGACGGCAATGTCGCCTGCACGCATGTTCGGAATGACATTGAGCACGCTGGCCTTGACATCGTCGTTGAACTCGAACTTGAGCGTGTTGGTGGCGGCGTCCACATCCACGACCTTGTGCTTCGGACGGTACTCGACCATGCCTTTGTAGCGATCGGCCCAGGCCTTCTTGAACAGCGGCCCCTTGGAGGTGACGTCGTCGTTGGCGTCGAGAATCAGCACCTTGCTCCTGGGCTTGGCCTTCGTGAAGTAGCTGGCCACCTGGCAGGCGCGCTCGTACGGACCGGGCGGGCAACGATAGGGCGCCAGCGGAATCGACAGGGCGTAAACACCGCCGTCAGGCATGGCTTCAAGCTGCTGGCGCAGCGCCACGGTCTGCGCGCCGGCTTTCCACGCATGCAGCACCTTGTCCTGCGCGCCGGGCTTGGCCATGCCGGGCAGCGTTTCCCACATGAAGTCGACACCGGGCGACAGGACCAGCCGGTCATAGCCCAGTTCGGCGCCGCTGGCGAGCGTGACGGTGCGCTTGTCCGCATTGATGCGGGTGACCCTGTCGCGCACCACGTTGACGCCGTGGCGCCTGGCCAGGTTGTCATACGACGTGGTGATGTCGGCCATGGTCTTGCTGCCGCCCAGCACCAGGTTGGAAATGGGGCAGGAAATGAAGGCCGCGCTGGGCTCGACCAGGGTCACCCGGATGCTCTGGTCCGACCACAGGCGAATGTATTTGGCGGCGGTGGCGCCGCCAAAGCCGCCGCCGACCACCACCACGTGGGGGCCTCCCGACCCGCCCGGGGTGGCGCAGCCCGTGATGAACCCCAGGGCGCCGAGCACCGAACCCGCACCCGCGGTCTGTACAAATTGACGACGTTTCATGGATGCTTCTCCCTTATTTTTTCAAGGCTGCGAAATAGCCGGCCAGCGCCTGGAGCTGCTCGTCCGAGTAGCCCTTGGACAACTGGTGCATCAGCGTGGCGGGCTTCTTGCCGGTCTTGAAGTCCATCAGTTTCTTGACCATGTCGTCCTTGTTGACGCCGGCCAGAGACTCCATGCCGTTCTGGGCAATGCCTGCCGTGCCGTGGCAGGTGGCACAGGTCGAGGCCCAGCCGCGCACCTGCAGCGGGTCAATGGCCTGGGCGCTTGCCCAGCCGCACAGGGTGGCCAGCAAGCCGGCCGTTGCCATCGTTTTCCATCGGTTCATGGTGTCTCCAGAAAAAATACGGTACCGGGGATCCTGCCGGGGGCCTTTTGCGCCGCGAGCCCATGACAGGGGATAAAAATCTCACCGGAAAATTCGGATCCATGCCTTAAAGCCGGTGCGGATTAAAACGTTCTATACGGAACTTCTTATATCCATGTTCATGGTACGGCTACCGAACCGCATCGGCACCCGGTAGAAACCCGATGGCGCGGGCCTTGCCGATGAAAAGGCGCCGCGCTCAGCGCGATTCAGCGTCGGATTCGATCGCAATCTGGGTACAGACGGCCCGGCACAGGGTCACCACGCGTTCGTTGATGATGCGGTAGAAAATCTGCACGCCGTCGCGCCGCTTGCCCAGCACGCCCGACTGGTACAGCGTATTGAGGTGCTGGGACATGTTGGGCTGCGTGGTGTTGATCTCACGCAGCAACTCGCCGACATTCTTCTCGCCGTTGCACAGGCTGCTGATGATCTTGAGCCGCATGGGCGCGGACATGACACGAAACACCTCGGCGGCCGATTCGAAGACTTCGTCGGATTCTGTAAAGGACGGTGTAGCCCTCTTTTCGCTCGTAGGACCCATGAGTGCGACCTTCCAGTGCAGCAGGTGTTGATCGATGGATTCGAATATACGCTTATTCAGCAGAATCAAAACCCGCCGGCCATCCGGGCCATGACGACCCGGGAATTCAGTGCCGCTGGGCCGAACGCAGCGTCCGGCTCAGCAACACCACGGGAATCAGCCCCACCAGCACCAGCGCCAGCGAGGGCAGCGCAGCCTCGCCCAGGCGCTCGTCGCGCGCCAGCTGGTAGGCCACGACCGCCAGCGTATCGCTGTTGAACGGCCGCAGCACCATGGTCGCGGGCAGTTCCTTCATCACGTCCACGAACACCAGCAAGGCCGCCGCTGCCGTGGAGCGCCTGAGCAGTGGCCAGTGCACGCGCCACAGCAGCCCCGCGCCAGTGGCACCGAGCATCCGGGCCGAGTCGTCGAAACTGGCGGGAATGCGCGAGTACCCGCTTTGCAGCGACTGCAGCGCCACCGCGCAAAAACGCACCAGGTAGGCCCAGACCAGCCCGAGCACCGTGGCCGTCATGAAGAACCCCACGCTGGTCTGCGGTGCCGCCGCCTGCAGCCAGCCCACCGGCAGCAGCAAACCCACCACGATCACCGCGCCCGGTATGGCGTAGCCCAGGCCGGCCAGCTGGACCACGCCCCGGGTCACCCGGTCGGGCGAGCGACGCACGCTGAACGCCAGAAAGGCCGCCAGCAGCACGGCCAGCGCTGCCGTGATCACGCCCAGGCGCACGCTGTTGAACGACCAGGCCACAAACCGGTCCCAGGGCAGGACGGACCAGTCTGCGGCCAGGGGGCGCAGCATGAAGACCACGGGCAGCACGAAGCCCAGCAGCACCGGCAGACCACAGACGGCCCAGGCCAGGCCCAGCCGGGCGCCGCGCAGCGGCACCGGCAACGCCTCGGCCGAGCCACCGCGCCCGCCCCGGCCACTGGCATAACGCATGCGCGTCTGGGCCCGGTGCTCCAGGTGCAACAGCAGCGCCACCACGGCGAGCAGCACCGTGGCCAGTTGCGCCGCGGCGATCCGGTTGTCCATCGACAGCCAGGCCTTGTAGATGCCGGCGGTGAAGGTCTGGATGCCAAAGTAGGTCGACACGCCGAAATCGGCCAGCGTCTCCATCAGTGCCAGCGCCACGCCGGCGGCGATGGCCGGGCGTGCCAGCGGCAGGGCCACTTCCCGGATCCGTCGCGAAAGCGGCGCCCCCAGCAGCCGGGCGGCTTCCATCAGGTGCGCCGCGCGTTCGCTCAGCGCGGTTCGGGCCAGCAGGTAGACGTAGGGGTACAGGGAAAAGGTGAACACCCAGGCCGCGCCGGCCACGCTGCGCACCTCGGGAAATACCCGGCCTTCCAGACCGAAGGTGCCGCGCAGCCAGGTCTGCAGTGGTCCGCTGAACTGCAGGAAATCGGTGTAGGCATAGGCCACCACGTAGGCCGGCATGGCCAGGGGCAGCAGCAGGGTCCATTCGGCCAGCCGGCGGCCGGGGAACTCGAACAGGGTTACGGCGGCGGCACTGGCGGTGCCCACCAGCATCACGCCCGCGGCCACCATCAGGCACAGGCGCAGCGTGGTCCAGGCATAGTCTGGCAGCACGGTCTGGCGCATTTCGCGCAGGATGTCGGCGGTCGTGGCATCCCATTGCAGCCAGGAGCCCAGCACCGCCAGCACCGGAACACAGAGCATGAGGGCAATCAGCAGCAGCAGAAGACGATGGAGCCAGCGCAAGGGCAGGTGGGGCAACTGCCCAGGTTGATGTAAATGAGAATTGTAAGCATCTACAATGCTTTTCATGTTTCTCGAAGTCTCACAACTCGATGTGTTTTACCCGGGTCGCCCCAAGGCGGCGGTGCGCGGCGTATCGTTTGGCCTGCGCGCCGGTGACATCGGCGTGCTGATCGGCCCTTCGGGCTGCGGCAAGACCACACTGCTGCGTGCGGTGGCGGGGCTGGAACGGGTGAGCGCGGGCGAAATACGGCTCTCGAAAGCGGTGGTCAGCAGCACGGCCCGCACCGTGGCGCCCGAGAACCGGCGCATCGGCATGGTGTTTCAGGACTACGCCCTGTTCCCGCATCTGGATGTGGGCCAGAACGTGGGCTTTGGCATCCACACCCTGCCCAGGATTCAGCGGGCGGCCCGCGTGGCCGAGGTGCTCGAACTCGTGGGCCTGGGCGGCGCCGAAAAGCGCTACCCGCATGAACTCTCGGGCGGCCAGCAGCAGCGCGTGGCGCTGGCCCGCGCGCTCGCGCCCGAACCGCAGCTGCTGTTGCTCGATGAGCCGTTTTCCAACCTCGACGTGGACCTGCGTGAACGCCTGGCCCAGGAGGTGCGCGCCATCCTGAAAGCCGCCCAGGCCACCGCGCTGTTCGTCACGCATGACCAGCTCGAGGCCTTTGCCATTGGCGACGTGATCGGCGTCATGCACGAAGGGCAATTGCACCAGTGGGACGATGCCTACACGCTGTACCACCGCCCTGCCAGCCGTTTCGTGGCGAACTTCATCGGCCACGGCGTGTTCACCCCCGCCACGCTGCGCGAGGTGAACCATCAGGTGGTGGTGCAGACCGTCCTGGGCAATCTGACCGACATGGACGAATGCCCCCTGCCCTGCGCCTTTGCCCGGGGTGAATGCGATGTGCTGCTGCGCGCCGACGACATCATTCACGACGATGATGCGCCGGTCAAAGCCGAGATCCTGCGCAAGGCCTTCCGCGGCTCTGAATTCCTCTACACCTTGCGTCTGGCCAGCGGGGAAACCGTGATGGCGCATGTGCCGAGCCATCATGATCACCGGATCGGGGAATGGATCGGCATCCGCGCCCAGGTCGACCACGTGGTGACCTTCAACCGCGCCTGCCCGCCCGGAAAAGATGGCATGTGCGATCTGCCCTGCGCGGTGCCGTGCGGCGAACCGTGTGAAGCCCACGGCGCAGACGCCGGCACAGCGCCGCTCACGTTTGTACCGGGTGCTGCCCGCGCACCGACCGGCAGCGGCGCCGTGGCGTCTTCCTGAAGGCCCCGTGGGCCGTACACGCCGCCGCCACCCGAAGTTTTATGGTTTTTTGGCACCTTCCCAGCGTCGGATGGTCAAAGTTTGCTATTATTTTTTGGTCCTGATGGCGCCACTGGTGGCACAGCCGCCGACCGCAGGACGACAATGCATTCGCGCAGATCACGCGCCCAGGCGCGGCGTTCGCGCCCCTCAGCCCACTGCGGCTCGCCGTAGCGCACCACGGCCGTGATGCCCGGCGCGCGCAGGGTGCGCCACAAGGAGCCAACCAGCGATTCGTCGCCGATATAGCTGGGCGCCAGGCTGATCTGCCCGCTGAGGGGGTCGACGTAATGCAGCGCGGCCGGCACCACCGGCGCATCGGCGGAAATGGCGGCCTGGATCAGGTTGGCGTGAAACGGCAACAACCCAATGCCATCGCTCGTCGTGCCCTCGGGAAACACCGCCAGCACCTCGCCGGCGCGCAGGGCGTCGGCCATGTGATGCACCACGCGCATCGCATCCCGGCGTGACTCGCGCTCGATAAAGAGCGTGCCGGAGCCCGTGGCCAGCGCCCCGATCAGCGGCCAGTGCTTGACGTCCGACTTCGAGACAAAGCGGCAATGCCGGGCCGCGTGCAGGACCAGGATGTCCAGCCAGGAGATGTGGTTGGCCACCAGCAGCACGGGGCCGCTGCGCGGCGGCTCGCCCACCACCACCAGACGAATACCCCACAAGGCCAGCAAACGCTGCGCCCACACCTGCACGGCCGCCTCGCGGTGCGACGGCGGCAACTGCGGAAAGCGTACATGGATGAGCCAGAAGCCCGCCACGATGTGCAGCAGGCCACGCGCCAATCGGCCTGCCGCGCGCAAGTGGTTCATGGGTGGCGACAGCCCTCAGTGCGCCGCTTCATAGGCCAGATGGCCTCCCACCAGGGTGCAGCGCACACGACCCGGCAGCGCATAGCCCGAAAACGGCGTGTGCTTGCCCTGGCTGCGCAATGCGGATGGCGCCACCACCCATTCGGCCGCGGGATCAAAGACGCACACATCGGCGCTGGCGCCTTCCAGCAGCCGCCCCGTACCAGCCGGCAGGTGCCCCGGCGATGCGCCCAGGATGCGCGCAGGCTCGCTGGTCAGCACCGCGAGCGCGCGCTTCAGCCCGACACCCGGGGTCGCGCCCCACTTGAGGGCCAGGCTGAGCAGCAACTCCAGCCCGGTGGCGCCGGGTTCGGCCTCGGCGAACGGCAAGGTCTTGGCGTCTTCGTCCACCGGCGTGTGATCGGAGACCAGGGCGTCGAGCGTTCCGTCGGCCAGGGCCTGCCCCAGCGCTTCCCGGTCGCGCTGCTGGCGCAATGGCGGGTTGAGCCGGGCCCGGCTGTCGAAATAGCCAATGTCGTTTTCCGTGAGGTGCAGCGAGTTGATGCTCACGTCGCAGGTCACGGCAAGCCCCTCGTTCTTCGCGCGGCGCACCAGGTCCAGCCCCGCGGCACTGCTGATGCGGCACAGATGCACCCGTGCACCCGTCGATTTCATGAGCTCGAAAATGATGTGCAGGGCGATGGTTTCCGCCGCGACCGGCACCCCGGCCAGACCCATGCGCGTGGCCAGTGGCCCGCTGGCCGCCACGCCACGCCCCAGATACAGCTCCTGCGGTCGCAGCCACACCGGGTAGCCAAAGGTGCTGGCGTACTGCATCGCGCGTTGGAGCACCTGCGTATTGACCAGTGGCACCTCGGCCTGGCTGAAGCCCACGCAGCCGGCCTCGGTCAACTGCACCATCTCGGTCAGTACTTCACCGGCCAGGCCCCGCGTCAGCGCACCCAGCGGGAAAACGCGGGACTGGTGCAGCTTTTCGGCCCGGATCCGCAGCATCTCCACCAGCCCCGGCTCGTCCAGCACCGGGTCGGTATCCGGCGGGCAGACCAGGCTGGTGACACCGCCGGCCACCGCCGCAGCCAGTTCGCTCTCGAGCATGCCTTCGTGCTCGTGGCCGGGCTCCCGCAGGCGCACCGCCAGGTCCACCAGGCCCGGCGCGACAACGCATCCGGAAGCCTGAATCACCTTGTTCGGCGCAAAGTCCGGCGCCACGTTCCCAATGGAAACGATGCGTCCGGCGGCTACGGCGACATCGCAGATTTGATCGAAACTGGAGGCCGGATCGATGACGCGGCCGTTCTGGATGAGGATCTTCATGCTTCGTTTCCTGCAACGATCGACATCACGGCCATGCGCACCGCAATGCCAAAGGTGACCTGCGGGAGGATCACGCTCTGGCGGCCGTCCACCACCGCCGAGTCGATTTCCACCCCCCGGTTGATCGGGCCCGGATGCATCACGATGGCGTCCGGCCGGGCCAGCCGCAGCTTCTCGGGTGTGAGCCCAAAGCTCTTGAAGAACTCCTGGCTCGACGGCAGCAGCGCGCCGCTCATGCGTTCATTCTGCAGTCGCAGCATGATGACCACATCACAGTCCCGGATGCCTTCCTCCAGCGTGTGGCACACCCGCACCCCCATCTGCGCCATGTCACCCGGCACCAGGGTCTTGGGGCCGACCACCCGGACCTCGGCGCAGCCCAGCGTGGTGAGCGCGTGAATGTCCGAGCGCGCCACGCGCGAATGCAGCACGTCCCCCACGATGGCGACCGTGAGGCTGGAAAAATCTTCTTTGTAGTGCCGGATGGTGTACATGTCCAGCAGGCCCTGGGTGGGATGGGCGTGTCGGCCATCGCCGGCATTGATGACGTGTACATGCGGCGCCACATGCTGCGCGATCAGGTAGGGCGCACCGGATTCACTGTGCCGCACAACGAAGATGTCGGCGGCCATCGCGCTGAGGTTGGCGATGGTGTCGAGCAGCGACTCCCCCTTGGACGCCGAGGACCGCGATATATCCAGGTTGATCACATCCGCCGACAGCCGCGTGGCGGCGATCTCGAAGGTGGTCCGGGTGCGGGTGGAGTTCTCGAAGAACAGGTTGAAGACGCTCTTGCCACGCAGCAGCGGCACCTTCTTCACCTCCCGGTCGCTGACGCTGACGAAGTTGCCTGCAATGTCCAGGATCTGCGTCAGGATCTCCCGTGACAGGCCCTCGGTGGACAGCAGGTGAACCAGTTCGCCATGCCGGTTCAGCTGGGGGTTGCGTTTGTAGAGCATGTTCAGCGGGCCTCCACATGAAAGCTGAACGCGCCCGCCGCATTCCGGGCCAGCGCAAGGGTCTGGGTGGATGGCAGGGTGACGCGCGCCACAGCGAGGTCGGCCTGGATGGGAAGCTCGCGTCCGCCGCGGTCGACCAGAACCACCAGCCTGACGCTCGCTGGGCGACCATAGTCAAACAGCTCGTTGATCACGGCGCGGATGGTCCGGCCGGTGTAGAGCACATCGTCAAGCAAGACCACTTCGGCCCCGTTGACCTCAAAAGGCAGCACCGTCTGTCCACCGGCCGAAAGCCCGCGCTTCGCGAAATCATCGCGGTGCATGGCCGATGAGATCGCCCCGGCCTCGCCCGGCAACTGAAGATCCCTGTGCAGTCGCTCGGCCAGCCACGCGCCGCCCGAGGTGATGCCAACCAGACGCGTCTGCACCGTGCACAGGCCGCGCGCGCTGCGCAGCAGTTCAAGGTACAAGGCTTCGGCATCCAGAAACAAGGCGCCCGCGCCCGGCTGCCTGGGATCCTCGCTAGACGTACTCATGGAATGCTCCTCAGAAACTGTTCAAGAATAATGCAGGCGGCCGCGGCATCGGCGTCAGGCGCGCCATGCTGCAGTGCCTCGGTGGTGCTGTAGCGCTCGTCGACCTCAAACACCGGCAGTTTGAAACGCCCCTGCAGCTGGCGTGAAAAGCGCTGGGCCTGGCGCGTGTTGTCGTGCGACGCACCGTCCGGGTGAAACGGAATGCCGACCACCAGCGCGTCGGGCTGCCATTCCCTGATGCGTGCGGTGATCTGAGCGAAGCGCGCGTCACCCTCAGCCTTGATCGTGCTTTGGGGCGTGGCGCCACGCGTCAGACGGTTTCCCACGGCCACGCCGGTGCGCTTGAGTCCGAAATCCAGTGCCAGAAAAGTTTGAAGATGAGCGGGCACATCCGGCGCCAGGGTGCTCATGCATGCCCCACATCCGGCGACAACATCCAGGCTTGCAGGCCCAACAGGCCCAGCGCCCGGTCATAGCGCTGCTCGGCTGGTGTCTCGAAAATGACATCCAGATCGGCTTCGACGGTCAGCCAGGTGTTCTCGCCCAGTTCCGATTCGAGCTGGCCCTCGCCCCAGGCGGAGTAGCCAAGGGACACCAGTACCCGGCGCGGACCGAAGCCGGTGGACAGCGCTTCCAGAACGTCCCGGGAGGTGGTCATCTCCAGTCCGCCGGGGATGAGCAAGGTCGAGGCATACGTTGCCTCGTCCGCCTGCTCGCCGAGGCTCATCATGGGATCATGAAGGACAAAACCGCGCTCCGTCTGCAGCGGTCCACCCTGAAATACCCGTGCCGCAGCCAGATCGGGCCGATGCAGGGGAAGATCGACTTTGTCGAACAGGCGTTTGAGGCTAAGCTCGCTGGGCTTGTTGATGATCAGCCCCAGCGCGCCCTGTGGGTTATGTTCACACAGGTACACCACGCTCCTGCCAAAGGTCTCATCCTCCAACCCGGGCATGGCAATCAGGAAGTGATGCGTCAGATTGATCGGAGCAGAATCAGCGGCCATGAAGGAATTTTAGCGGTGAACAATGCCAAGCCTTTCCACACTGGCCTGATGTGGTTCCGCAGGGATCTGCGCGTGGAAGACAACGCGGCGCTTCATCACGCCCTGAAGCATTGTCTGCAGGTGCATTGCGTGTTTATGTTCGACCGCGACATTCTCGATTCCCTGCCCCGTGCCGACCGGCGTGTCGAGTTCATCCGGGAGTCGCTGGTTGAACTGGACGCGGCCCTGCGTGGCCTGGCCGGCCGCGCTGACGCCGGCTTGATCGTGCTGCATGGGGCCGCCGGACATGAAATACCCCATCTGGCCCGCAAGCTGGGCGTGCAGGCGGTATTTGCCAGCCACGACTACGAGCCCCAGGCCATCGCCCGGGACGCCGCCGTGCGCGGGGCACTGGCCAATGGCGGGGTCGCGCTGCACAGCTGCAAGGACCATGTCATCTTCGAACGCGAAGAAATACTGACCCAGCTTGGCAAGCCCTACGGTGTCTTCACCCCTTACAAGAACGCATGGCTGAAGAAACTCGACAGCGACGACACCCGGGCTCACGCCGTGGCGGACCATGCATCCACGCTGGCCCCAAGACCTGCAGAACACCGTAACCCCGTCCCCGCGCTCGGCGACATCGGATTTAAGCCCACCAATCTGTCAGAGTTGCGGATACCGACCGGCGCAGCCGGTGCGAGGCAACTCTTCGCCGACTTCATGGCCCGGATCGACCGTTACCACGAAACCCGGGATTTTCCAGGCACCAAGGGCCCCAGCTACCTCAGTGTTCATCTTCGGTTTGGCACGATCTCCATCCGGCACCTGGTTGCCGTGGCCCATCGGTTGACGCTGGAGGGCAGCCCGGGTGCGGCCACCTGGCTGGGCGAGCTGATCTGGCGCGATTTCTATTTTCAGGTGGTGGCCAACTTTCCGCACGTGGCCACGCGGAGTTTCAAACCGGAATACGACGCCATTCGCTGGGAACATGGCAAACACGCCGAGACCCTGTTCACCGCCTGGTGCGAAGGGAAGACCGGCTATCCCATTGTCGATGCGGCCATGGCCCAGATCAACCACACCGGCTATATGCACAACCGGCTGCGCATGGTGGTCGCCAGCTTTCTGGTCAAGGATCTGGGTATCGACTGGCGCTGGGGAGAACGCTACTTCGCCGAAAAACTCAACGATTTCGACCTTGCCGCCAACAACGGGGGGTGGCAATGGTCCAGTTCCAGCGGCTGCGATGCCCAACCCTATTTCCGCATCTTCAACCCGGTCAGCCAGAGCCTGAAGTTCGATGCCGAGGGCAAGTTCATCCGCCGGTATGTTCCGGCGCTCTCGGGATTGCCGGCGCATGCGTTACACGCACCCTGGGACGCGGCGCCGGTCGACTTGATGGCGGCAGGCGTGGAGCTTGGGAAAATTTACCCCCGACCCCTGGTCGCGCACGCACAGGCTCGCGAAAAAACCCTGCATCGATACGCCGTGGTCAAGAAAAACGACCGGCGTTAGGCCGGTCGTTTTCGAAGTCCGGTTGGCGCCGGCCGTCGGGTCAGGCGGTGGCGGGCGCTTCCACGTAATGCCGCACCAGACTGAGCAGTTCCTCTTCCGAGTAGGGCTTGCCGAGGTAATGATTCACGCCGAGGGACTGTGCATGCTCACGGTGTTTCTCTGCGATGCGTGAGGTAATCATCACGATCGGCAGGTCCTTCAACCGGGCGTCTCCACGGATGTTGCGGGCCAGGTCAAACCCGTCCATGCGCGGCATCTCGATGTCGGACAGGACCACGACCGGGCGCTCCTCCTGAAGGCGTTCCAGTGCCTGCAGACCATCGGCGGCCAGCGCGACACGATAGCCCTCGCGCTGCAGCAGGCGCTGGGTCACCCGGCGGACGGTAATCGAGTCGTCAACCACCAGAATCAGCGGCACCTGGGGGACCGCGGCCGGAAGCACTCGTGCCGGGGTTCCCGCAACCCCGGTCGGCGCCTCAAGCGTCTCAAGGTCTGCCTGCGCAGCGCTGAACTGACGAGCCTGATCGCCGTAGACGGTGGCCAGCGCCACCGGGTTGTAGATCAGGATCACCGCGCCTGACGCGAGCACGGTCATCCCGGCAAGGCCCGGCAGGCGAGACAACTGCGGGCCCAGGTTCTTGACCACGGCTTCCTGGTTGCCCAGAATTTCGTCCAGGTGCACGGCAACCCGTTGCGAGGCACTCCGGAAAACAACCACCGGCATGGTCTTGGCAGCAGGCTCGATACTGCGCGGCGAGGACTGCAGCAATGCGCCCGACCAGAAGAAAGGCAGGGATTCTCCGGCAAAGTCCAGAACGCCCGTGCTGTAGGCCTGCTCCAGCTCCCGGGCCGTGACACGACGAACCAGTTCCACCAGGTTGGCGGGAACGCCCAAGGATATTGTTCCTGAGCGCATCACGACAACCTGGGTGACGGCAGTGGTTAGTGGCAACACCAGTTTGAAGCTGGTCCCCAGGCCGGCCTGGGTCTCGGTTTCGATCCTTCCGCCGAGTGCCTGGACCTCCGAACGCACAACGTCCATGCCGATGCCGCGCCCGGCCAATTCCGTCACCTCGGCCGCCGTCGTGAAACCTGGCATGAAAATCAGGTTTGCCGCCTCATCGTCGGTCAGCGCCTGATCGGTGGATACCAGTCCATGGTGCCGGGCCTTTTCGAGAATGCGGTGCAAGTCCAGACCGGCGCCATCGTCCCGGAAGGTCACGGATACATCGTTGCCGGCCTGCTGAAGATCAATCGTGATGGTGCCCGTCGGCTCCTTTTGAGCCGCCACACGCGCGGCAGGGTCCTCAATGCCGTGCACCACGCAATTTCGGAGCAGATGTTCAAACGCCGCGGTCATCCGGTCCAGCACACCACGGTCCATTTCGATCGATCCACCGGTGATGTCAAGCTTGACCTGTTTGCCGGTGTCTTTGGACGCCTGGCGCACGACACGGTACAAGCGCTCGGAAATACCCTCGAATTCCATCATGCGTGTGCGCAGCAGGTCTTGCTGCAACGCCCGGGTCTGCCGCGCCTGCGCAACCAGATCGTCCTCAGTTGCCTCCACGGTGCGCTGCAGATTGCGCTGCACCGTGGCCACGTCGTTTACGGACTCGGCCATCATCCGGGTCAGTTCCTGGACCCGGGTGAAACGGTCGAACTCCAGGGGATCGAAGTTTTGTTGGGAGTCCTTGGCCTGGGCCATGCGGGACTGCATCTGGCTTTCCGCCTGCAACTCGATGTCACGCAGTTGATTGCGAAGACGATCCAGGTTGCCGGAAAGATCCTGCAAGGATCCCCGCAGTTGTCCCATCTCGGCTTCCAGGCGCGAACGGGTGATCATGACCTCGCCAGCCTGATTGACCAGTCGGTCCAGCAGTTGCGAGCGAACCCGAACCGCCTGGTTGGCTGCTGCCCTCACCTGCGCCACCAGCATGGGTGATGGCTGGGCGATGGGCGCGCGCGCGCCCGGCTCGGGTGCTGTAGCCCAGGACTCTGGCGCGGCAACCGGCTCATCCAGAACCGACGCTGAAACCGGCGGTTCTGACGCCTCGGGCACAAGGGCTTGCAGATTGATCTTGCGCAATGCCTCGAACTTGCCTTCGAGCGCATCAAGACGAGCCAGCAGCGGCGCAATTTCCGCGCTCTGCACAGGACCCGATCCAATGCTTTCGATTTCGGATTCCATCCGGTGCGCCATCTCGCCGAGTTGCAGGGCTCCAGCCAGACGCGAACTGCCCTTGAGCGTATGCAGGGCCCGAAGCACCTCGCCGCGGGCGGTGGTGTTGTCAGGCCTGGCCCCCCATTGCCTCAGTGCCCCTCCCAGTTGCGGGAGCAATTCGCTGGCTTCGTCCTCAAAGATCGGGAACAGGTCTGGATCCAGGACATCGACCAGATCAATGTCATCCGATTCTGCGTCCTGCCCCGCAAATGCACGCTGTGCAAACCGTTCTGCCACAGGAATCGCCGTCAGCGGCGTCACGAGCGGTGTGACCAAAGGCGCGGCCTGCGCGCCCGCCTGTTCGGCGTCCAGCACAGACAGCGGTGCCACCACGGTTTCGGCGGCCGAAGGACCCTCCGGATCGGGGGACGCAAGCGCAGGCTCCACCGCGATCTCCAGCGCAGGCTCCTCGACTTCCGCAGGCGGCTCCACCGCATCCAGCGAGAACTCCGCCATCAACTCAGCCGGTTCATCCGCCATCGCCCCCTCATCCTCAAGCGCGGCCGACTCGACCTGCCCCTGAGCTGCCTCGCTGACAGCCTCGCCGTCCTCAGAGAGCGCGACTTCATCGTTGAATTCAATCGATTTCAGCTCGATCAGGAGTGTCGGGTTGGGGTCTTTCAGGAAGCCGGCGGCGAACTGGTGCAACAGACGCCGGATGTCCTCGGCAGCTTCCCTGAAGACGCGCCCCTGCAACGCGGTACCCACCTGCTGATCGTGCAAGCGCTGCAATGCATGCTCCAGAGCTCTCGCCATTTCCGAGAGTGACAGGAAGCCGACCGTTGCGGAACTCCCGGCCAGAGAGTGCGCCAGAGCTTCGGCCTCTGCGGGCACGGGTTGATGCAGCTCCATGGACCACTCGGTCAACTGCATCGTCATGCGGCGCGACCATTCGTCCGCCTCGTTCAGAAAGACGTTGTAAAGCGGGATGCCGATGCGCAGGGATCCAATGACCTTGATCTGGTCTTCCTCGAGGTCCAGGGTATGGTCCGGCAAAGTCTCCCGTCCGTCGCCTTCCACCGAAGGTGCTTCAGCCGCTTCGGGGGCCACGCCCTCATCGGCCGAAGTTTCCTGCGCCAGTGGCTGCTGATCCGAAAAAGCCGCCAGACTGTCAAGGTCAATCGCCGCAATCTCCATGGGCTCGGCCAGAGCCGGTGCTTCGACTCCGGCTTCCGGGCGCTGTTCGTCAGGTATGGCAAAGTCGAACTCGTCGAGCAGGGCTTCGTTCACCACGACCGGCTCATCGACAAACGGTTCCATCTCCATGATTTCGGTGGAGCCCGCCTCGGGTTCGGCTTCAATCTGGTCGGCAGGGCCGGTTGACCGTTCCTGCGCCAGCGGTGACGCCACCAAGGCCTCGGGGAGAACCAGCGCCAGGCGAGTGTTGTCTTTGCGCAAGGCATCGGCCGCCATTTGGAAAATGCCCGCTTTCCAGTGGCCGGCATGACCGCGCGCAATGTCATCCACCCATTGCTGAAACGCCCCCAGTGCTTCACGAGACAGACTGCACAACTCAGCATTGGCTGGCTTTTGTTCGGAAAGCCAGGCATTGAGCAGTTGCTCCAACGACCAGGCGGCCTCGCCAAACTCCATCAGCCCGACCATGCGCGAACTGCCTTTGAGGGTATGAAACGCACGCCGCAAGATCGTCTGCTGCGTCAGGTCGTGGGCATCGAGCGCCAGGGCATCCAGGGCTGCCAGTCCGTTTTGAATGACCTCATTGGCCTCTTCCAGAAAGATGTCCTGCAAATCGTCTTCGTCAAACTCCGTGACTTCGATCTGCGACTCTGTCGCTTGCGTTGACGGATGCGACGATGCCCCACCCCCGGTCGCTTGCGCCAACTCTGGCAACGTACCGGCTTCTTCCCGGGCAAGTGCGCGAACTTCATCGGGAATGGCGCCTGGTAATTCAAAATCCAGGGTCCAGTCCCTTCCAGGCGCCGACCCATCAGCAGCGCCTGCGGTTGCGGACACCAGGGCGTCGTGAGGCACATCCAGATCGGGCAAAAGCGAGGGCGAAGCATCCAGCGCCCCTTCGGATTCCCCGTCTTCGGGCGCCGCGCTGGAACGTCCCATCACGGGCCGGAGCTCGCCCAGCGCTGCATCGAAGACAAACAGCTTTTTCGCCAGAGCCGGCTGGTAATTCAGCATGTCAATCAGGAAGCTCAACGCGCCCAGATTATTCCCCAGTGTGTCGAACGTTCCCGCGCCCCGCACGAGTTCGACATCGACATCTGTGACCAGCATTGCTTCCACGTTCTCGCGCATGCGCATCACGGCCTGGGACGCCTGATCGAGCCCGATTACCGAAAGGACGCCGCGCATTTGCGACAGCAAGCCAGGAACCGCATTCAAATGGGACTTGCTGGAGGGATCACGGAAGAACTGATCCAGCGCCTTCTCGGCTTCCGACAGCGTCACACGCAGTTCACCCACCACGGTTCCCATGGTCTGGCGGTCGCTGACGCGGCGGTACAGCTCCTCCATCCAGTGTTCAAGGGGCTCAGCGGTGCCACCCCCGCAGACTTTTTCGAGCCGTTCAGCCAGGCGGTTGGTACGCATCGACAGTTCGCCATCGTCCTGCTCCCGGTCCGCCAGGGCGGCCTCAAGATAAAGCACCGATGTAGCGACTTCCAGCGCCACCTCGGCGCCTGGCGGCTTGCCAGAACGGGCTGTCAGCTCTGCAGCGCGCTTCAATCCCTCGGCGAGCCGTTCTCCCCTTGGATGCAGCTTGAGGACGGAGTCCGCGACCAGGCTGAACTGATCCACCACGTTCTTGAGCCGATTGATATCTCCACCCGCCAGCGCAGACCAGGCCTCCTTGACCGCGTCAATCCGCTTTCGCGCCTGCGCGATGACGGCGGGGTCGTATCGTCCATACCCTCTGACCTCGTAGTCCACCGGAGCAAACCGATTCAAGCCGTAGGCCTTGCGGATCGCCGCAAGGCAGGGCGTATCCTGCGGATCAACGGGCAGGGACTGGGCGCAGAAAAACAGCATGTCCCGCGCCAGGCGCTCCGAAACATGCCTTTCACCCCGAACGAACGACGCAAAATGCATCAACACTTGCGAGGCCACCCGTTTGACATACAAGTCGACGGGCAGCAAGTCGCTCGCAATGGCCTCGAAATAGGCGGCGCAAATCAGCCAGAAAATTTCTGAGTGGCCGTGCGGGTCTGCTTCTGCCACCGACAGGCTCAGATCCCGCAACTCGGCGGCCGCCTTGCGATCGCCTTTTTGCATGACGCGCAGCACTGCATGGTCCATGCTGGCGCGATCACCCATTTCCGCGGCCGTCGCACGGTGTTCGAGCGCCGTGCGCTCGGGGCGAATCCAGCGCCACTCCAGAGACCATAAATCGGCCGGGTGAATGCGATCTGACCCGGCAAGCAACTGGGCATCACGATACTGGGGGAACAATCCCACCGCCGAATGCTGCGCACCCGCCATGGTGACGTCCAGATACTCCAGCAGTGCAAAACTGGCCCGCTCCAGCACGGCCGCCGAGGCCTCGTTGCACTTTTCCGGCCGCTCAAGAAACCGTTGCACCGCGGACTCCATGGCCCTGAGCATGTGGGCCGGCGCCGTCAACCCCACCATCTCCAGCGCACCGACCGCCTGGTGCATCTGCTGGCGTGCCATTCGCAACTGGCTCGCATCCACTGACCCGCTGTCCGTTCCGCGCGCTGCTTCTGTGTCGCGGACAAACCGCTTCAAGGACTTGTTCGCCACGTCCAGTGACTTGCGCAGCTCATCCAGCACCCACGCCAACGGCCCCAGATCCGTGACCCCGGCAATCGGACTGATCACACCGGCCGCTTCATCGATTTGCATGACTTGGTGCACTCCGCAGGTAAGGGACGAGGGTCAAGGAACAACAATCAGGCAATCTTGAATCGCGCAACCGACTGGCGCAGCTCTTCAGCCATGCGGGACAGTTCGCGAACCTGATTCGCCGTCGAGCGCGTACCTTCGCCGGTCTGCTCGGTCACCGCAAAAATATGCTGGATATTGCCGGCAACCTCGTTGGCCGAGACGGCTTCCCTGGATGCCGATGTCGAAATCTGCTCAATCAGGTCCGCGAGCTGGCGCGACACACGGTCAATTTCTGAAAGGGCTGTACCCGCATTGTCAGACAACCGGGCTCCCTCAACCACACCCTGCGTCGAGCGTTCCATGGCGGCCACGGCATCCTGCGTGTCGGTCTGAATGGCTTTCACCAGCGCCGAGATCTGTCGCGTCGCGTCGGCAGACCGTTCGGCCAGACGCTGCACTTCCTCGGCAACGACCGAGAAGCCTCGACCCGCCTCACCGGCGGAGGCCGCCTGAATAGCCGCGTTGAGCGCCAGCACGTTGGTTTGCTCGGTAATATCTGAAATCAGTTCGGTGATTTCACCGATTTCCTGCGACGATTCGCCCAGCCGCTTGATCCGCTTCGAAGTTTCCTGGATCTGGTCCCGGATGGAGTTCATACCGCCAATCGCGTTCTGCACCGCCGACAGGCCCAGCTCCGCCGCCTTCAGGGAGTTGCGCGCCACCGCGGCGGACTCCTGCGCCTGAGATGACACAACGTTGATTCGGGATGCCATGTCGAGCACCGACTGGCCAGTTTCGCGGATCTCGCGCAGCTGCTCGGTCGAGGCCGCCAGCAGCTCCGTGGAGGTGTTTTCCACCTGCGACGTGGTCTGCGCAACGCGAGTGACGGTGTTTTGCACACTGCCCACCAGCAGCCGAAGTTCCTCTACCGTGTAATTCACGGAGTCGGCAATGGCGCCGGTGATGTCCTCGGTCACCGTCGCTTCCTGGGTCAAATCTCCCTCGGCAACCGTCTGCAATTCGTTCATCAACCGCAAAATGGCGGCCTGGTTGGCATCGTTCACGCGCTTGGCTTCCTGCTCCTGCCGCTCGGCATCGAGCCGCTGGCTTTCAGCGATACCCTGCCGCTGGCGACTGTCCTGCAGTTGCACATAAGCCAGCCCGCCCGCAAACACCAGGGCAGCAACCGCCGACAACAGCAACACGGTCACAGCCCCGGCGCCCAGGCCCGTTTGCGCCGAAAGCCTGCCCTGCAGGTCCTCAAGAGTGCGGCGCAGGGGATCGCTGTCCGCAATGATGGAGGCCTGTGCCTCGCGTGCGGAGACCAGTCCCTGAAGGTTGCCGAGAATGGCCCCGGCCTGTGTGCGCGTGTCTTCATACAACTTCAACAGCGCTTCCAGCCGCTCCCGGATCTGCGGGTCCTTGGAACCGGCCAGTCGCAACTCCGGGCTGCCGTCGAGCAAGCCTTGTCCGATTTCCTTGAAGGAGTTCAAGTCCTTGCCCAACAGGAACACGGCCTCGGGGCTCACGCCCTCCATGGTCAGGAATTCGTTGGCTGACTTGCCGATACGCTGGGTCAACATCACGAGCTGGCCCGAAGCGGAGATATCGGATGCCGCGGCGTTTTGCTGCAGCGTGAGCGACGTGATGGTTTCCGCAATTTCCAGCAGGTCAGAAGACTGCCGGTTGATCGTCCGCAACGCCGTGCCCACCTGCGTCAGGATCTTCTCCTGGCCCATCACGGTGTTGGCGTTTTTCTCGGCCCGGTCAATCAGCGGGACCGCATTTTCGACAATTTCCATGTCAGTCTGCGAAACCGGGACCAGGCGCAAGGCCTCGTTCCCGTCTTTCAGGCCGCGCACGGTTTTGGCCAGGACATCCGCGCTCTCCCGGACTTCCGCAAAAGCCTGGGGACTGCCGACCAGCGCCTGCGACACTGATTTGGCTAGCCGCTGCGACTGCATCAGCGACTGACCGGTGGCCGCCACTTGCTGAGCCACTTTGTCAGCCTGGTTCAGGGAGTAGAAGGTCACCGCCGTCAGCACGACCAGCGACAGCCCCAGCATGATGGCAAGAATGCGCTGGTGCTGAACGGTCGTTCGCGCACCCAGCACTGGCAGGACGAGCACATCGCCCGCCGCCGCGGCACTGGACTCGTCAACGGCAACCGGTCCCTTGGCCGTCTCGCTGTCCGGAAATTCCGCGGTACTGAGCTGCGCGGATTCGCCCGCTGGCGAAAGGTCGTCCGGGGCCGCAGCATCGCCTCGCGCCGACGCGGGGGAGGCGTTTTTACCTAGAAGCTTGTTGATCTGGTCAATAACGGACATGGTGGCACCCTTCCTGGGACTTAAGCACTAATGCTGAGAAACTGGGAACTGAGAGACAGTGCCTGCAGGTTGATTTCCTGCCACGAAGCACCTTGAGAATCGGTATAGCTGTGTCCAAAATACTCCGGCGAATCAGCTGCCGGGGGCGTGGAGGCGACGAACGACTCGATGCTCCTCAGCCCCGCCAATTTGTCGATCAAGACCACGCAGTTGATGTTCAGCGCCTCACTGAACGCGACCAGGCGACACTGGCTCTGCGCCAGGTCGCTGCGCGGAGCTGGAGGCTTGTGGGTCACGAACGCACCCAGATCGACCACACCACTCACGCCGCCCCGCAAGTTGGCAACACCGAGGAACCAGTCCCGGGCGTAAGGAACCGGATAGACCGAGCGCCAGGGAAAGATCTCTCCGGCATGGTTCAGGGGAAAGAGGTAGCTGGAGCCCGCGGCTTCCACGGCCAGCCACGCAGCCGCAGTGCCCGTCGTACGGGCTTCCTGCAAGCGGCTGGCAAGGCGGCTCTGGAAGGCCCGGAGTGCGTCACGACTGGCCATGGCTGCTTATCAGTTCAAGGCACTGATCTTGGACAGCAGCTCGGCGACTTCAATGGGCTTGGTGACATAGTCCCGGGCCCCCTGCCGCAAGCCCCAGACACGATCCGTCTCCAGATTTTTGCTGGTACACATGATGATGGGGATATCCGAATACAGCGGATCACGCGAGATTGCGCGCGTCAGCTGAAACCCGTTTTGCCCCGGCATCACCACGTCCATGAGGATCAAGTCCGGCTTTTCCTCGGCCAGCCTGCGAAAGGCTTCTTCGGCGTTCTCGGCGGTTTTCACCGCGAAGCCGTTCTTCTGAAGCAGATTGGTCATGTACAACAACTCTGTCTTCGAATCGTCGACAACCAGCACCTTCTGAATTGACATCACTTCACTCCTTGATTGACAGAACCGAATTGGCTGACGGCCTGCAGCAATTGATCCTTGGTAAATGGCTTGGTCAGGTAGTCCTGGGACCCCACCATACGCCCCCTTGCCTTGTCGAAAACACCATCTTTTGACGACAGCATGACCACCGGGACAGCGGCAAAATTCACGTTTTTCTTGATGATGGCGCACGTTTGATACCCATCGAGTCGCGGCATCAAAATATCGCAGAAAATGATGTGCGGATGAAAGTCGGTGATTTTTGCAAGCGCATCAAAGCCGTCTTCCGCCAGCAGCACTTCGTGCCCGCCCTGCTTCAGAAAGATCTCCGCGCTGCGGCGGATGGTATTGCTGTCGTCGATAACCAGCACCTTGTAACCCGATCCAGTCGAACTCACTGCACTGCACTCCCGGCTAAGTTTTGCCTCCGGCGACAACCGGAGATGACGCCATGATCGAGATTCAAATTTCAACCATTTCGAAATCTTCCTTGCGCGCGCCACATTCCGGGCACGTCCAGTTCATTGGCACGGCATCCCACAAAGTTCCTGGCGCAATGCCATGATCAGGAGCGCCGACTGCCTCGTCATAAATCCACCCGCAAATCAGACACATCCACGTTTTGTATTCGGACACAGCTTAAAAGACCTTCACATAGAATGCAATCATTGTATCGAGGCATAACCGCTGAAATCGGTCTTCGGTGCCGCTTGGCGCCTGTATTTGGCCTATGACAAACCCGAACCCCCCATCCCTTGCCGACACCAGCCCCAGCGATGCTGCCGAGGCCGCGCCGCCCTGCGTCCTGGTGTTCAATGCCAGCGATCCGAGCGGTGCCGCCGGGTTGACCTGCGACGCGATGGCGATTGCATCGGTGGGGGCTCATGCCCTGCCGGTGGTGACCGGCGCCTACGCGCGCGACACCACTGAAATCTTTGACTTCTTCCCCTTCGATGAGGAAGCCGTCACCGAGCAGGCGCGCGCGATCCTGGAAGACGCGCCGGTGCAGGTGATCAAGGTCGGCTTCGCCGGCAGTCCGGAAAACATCAGCGCCATTGCGGAACTGGCCTCGGACTACGCAGACATCCCGCTGATCGCCTGCATGCCCAACCTGGCCTGGTGGGACGAAAGCCGGATCGACCAGTACCAGGACGCGCTGCGAGAACTGCTTTTGCCGCAGACCACGGTGTTGGTCGGAAACCACAGTACGCTGTGGCGGTGGCTGCTTCCGGAATGGTCCAGCGGTAAAAGTCCGACACCGCGCGACATCGCCCGGGCCGCTGCCGAGATGGGGGTGTCCTACGTGCTGGTCACGGGCATCCCGCTGCCGGACCAGTTCATTGACAACGTGCTGGCGACACCCCAGGCCAACCTGGCGCGTGAAAAGTTCGAGCATTTTGATGCCACCTTCGTCGGCGCAGGCGACACCCTTTCCGCGGCACTGGCGGCACTGGTGGCCACCGGCAGCGATCTGGCCGCAGCCGCCAGCGAGGCCCTGAACTACCTCGACCGTTGCCTGGACGCGGGCTTTCGTCCGGGCATGGGCCACGTCGTCCCCGACCGTCTGTTCTGGGCGCAGGCCGAAGACGATGACGACGACGACGCCAATGACAGCGCCGACACCCTGCCCAACATCTTCGAGATACCGTTCAATGAAACCAAACACTGACCTCAGCGCAGACCGCAATGCCAGCCTGTTCGAGCGCGCCCGGCAGGTCATTCCGGGCGGCGTGAACTCGCCGGTCCGCGCCTTTCGCGCGGTGGGCGGAACGCCGCGTTTCGTAAAACGTGCCCTTGGACCGTACTTCTGGGATGCCAACGACCAGCGCTACATCGACTACATCGGCTCCTGGGGGCCGATGATCCTGGGTCATGGCCATCCGGCCGTGCTCGAAGCGGTGCAAAAGGCTGCTCTCGATGGGTTCTCTTTCGGTGCGCCCACCGAACGCGAGATTGAGCTGGCCGAGGAAATCATCCGTCTCGTGCCCTCGCTGGAAATGGTCCGCCTGGTCAGCTCGGGCACCGAGGCCGCGATGAGCGCAATCCGGTTGGCGCGCGGGGCCACGGGGCGCAGCAAATTTATCAAGTTCGAGGGTTGCTACCACGGCCACGCCGACGCGCTGCTGGTCAAGGCCGGCTCCGGCCTGGCCACCTTCGGCAACCCGACCAGCGCCGGCGTGCCGCCTGAAGTCGTGCAGCACACGCTGGTGCTCGAATACAACAACGTGGCGCAACTCGAAGAGGCCTTCGCGCTGCATGGACCGGAGCTGGCCTGCGTGATGATCGAGCCGATCGCCGGCAACATGAACTTTGTGCGCGCCTCGATGCCCTTCATGCGGCGCTGCCGTGAACTCTGCACCCAGCATGGTGCGTTGCTGGTGTTCGACGAAGTCATGACGGGTTTCCGCGTGGCGCTGGGCGGCGCGCAAAGCGTCTACGCCCGCGACATTCCCGGCTTCCAGCCCGACATCACGGTCATGGGCAAGGTGATTGGCGGCGGCATGCCGCTGGCCGCATTCGGCGGATCGCGCAAGATCATGGAGCAGATGGCGCCGCTGGGCCCGGTGTACCAGGCCGGCACGCTGTCCGGCAACCCGGTCGCCACCGCCTGCGGGCTGGCCACGCTGCGCGAAATCAGCCAGCCGGGGTTCTTTGACGAACTGTCACGCAAGACCCGGTTGCTGATCGACGGCCTGAAAGACGCAGCCGTCGACGAAGGCGTGGCCTTCAGCGCGGACAGCGAAGGCGGCATGTTCGGCTTCTTCCTGCTGGATGCCCTGCCGCAAAACTACCCACAGGTCATGAAGACCGAGGGCGCGCGCTTCAACCGGCTGTTCCACGGTCTGCTCGATCGCGGCATCTACATTGCGCCAGCGCTCTATGAAGCAGGCTTCGTCAGCGCCGCGCATACCGATGCTGACATTGCCGAGACCGTCAGCGTGGCGCGCGAAGTTTTCAAATCACTCTGAAATAGATAGCTGACTATGGCCATAGTACGCTTGGTACAGGCCAATTTCGCGTAAAAAATAGGCCTGCAACCTGCTTTTTTGTCGGCTCCAGGTTGGCGCCGTACTGCGCTCAGTGGCGGAAATGCCGCACGCCGCTGAACACCATCGCCACGCCGCGCTCGTCGGCCGCATCGATGACTTCCTGGTCGCGCATCGAGCCGCCGGGCTGGATGACGCAGGTCGCGCCGGCATCCACCACCACGTCCAGACCATCGCGGAAGGGGAAGAAGGCGTCGCTGGCCACTGCCGTGCCGGCCAGCGACAGACCCGCATGCTGCGCCTTGATGCTGGCGATGCGTGCCGAATCGAGGCGGCTCATCTGGCCCGCGCCCACGCCCATGGTCATGCCATCCTTGCAGAAGACGATGGCGTTGCTTTTGACGTACTTGGCCACCTTCCAGGCGAACAGCAGGTCCTGCAGTTGCTGGGGCGTGGGCTGGGTCCTGGTCACGACCTTAAGGTCAGCCACGGCAAGTTCGTGGTTGTCGGCGGTCTGCAGCAGCAGGCCGGAGCCCACGCGCTTGGCATCCATGGCATTGCGACCCTGCTCCCAGGCGGTAGCGCCACCCTGCGGTAGCACGATCTTCATCAACCGCACATTGACCTTGGCCTTGAAGACGTCCAGCGCCTCGGGCGTGAAGTCCGGTGCCATCAGCACCTCGACGAACTGCTTGCTGACCTGCTGGGCGGCTGCGCCATCGACTGTGCGGTTGAAGGCGATGATGCCGCCAAAGGCGCTGGTCGGATCGGTCTGGAAGGCCTTGCTGTACGACTCCAGGGCATCCTTGCCCACCGCCACGCCGCAGGGGTTGGCGTGCTTGACGATCACGCAGGCTGGCACGTCGAAGCTCTTGACGCATTCCCAGGCGGCATCGGCGTCGGCAATGTTGTTGTACGACAGCTCCTTGCCCTGCAACTGCACGCCCGTGACGAGCGAGCCCACGGCGGGATACAGGTCGCGGTACAGCGCGGCTTGCTGGTGTGCGTTTTCGCCGTAGCGCAGGTCCTGCACCTTGATGAACTGGCCGTTGGACTGGCCGGGGAACAGCGAACGGGTGGGCACATAGGCCTCGGACAGCCTGTCTTCTTCAAAAGTCACGGACGACAGGTAGTCGCTGATCGCGC
>JAABRA010000054.1 GCA_011391155.1 Burkholderiales bacterium | reverse complement strand
AGCACGATGTGCTCGGGGCCTTCCTCGCCACCAAGCGGGATCAGGTTCAGCCGGGTCAGCTTGTGATTCACCGCGTGCGGCCCCGCGTAGCCGGGCGCTGCGGGAGCCTGCCAGCTCACAGGTTCGATCGGGACCGGCCACAGGCTCAGGTAGGCGGCCAGGAGCAACACCAAAACGCCTATAACCAACGCCGCTTTCTTCATACAAACTCCCCGGATGACTCATTGACTGAATGAATGACGGACTCCCCGCCGGCCCGGCATCGACTTGACGCCGGCACCTTGGCGATCCTGATTAGATAGCTGACTATGACCATTTGACGCTGGGAAAAGCCGATTTTTGGCCCAATTTCTGCCTGTTTAGGGCCTCGATGCACCGTTCCACGTCGCCACCAGCGCCTGCGTCTGTGCGTGCAACGCATCCAGACTGCCCTCGTTGACCACCACGCTGTGCCAGGGGGCCCAGTCATCCGGCACCGCTTGCGCGATGCGCTGCTGCAGGGCCAGCACCTCAAGCGTGGCGTCAGACGGGTCGCCCCCGGCCCGCGAGCGGGCCACGATGCGGGCTCGCAAGACCGCTTCGGGCGCCACGCACGCCACCAGCGAAAAGTCCGCACCCCGGCCGCGCGCCAGCATCAGCAGGGTTTCGCGCTCGTCCTGACGAAGGAACGCGGCATCCACCACCACCGAGAGCCCCGCTTCAAGCAGGCGGCCGGCAACCAGCGCCAGCCGCGCATAGGTGCGTTGTGTGGCCTGCGCCGAATACAACGCCAGTGCGGGCGCAGGACGATCCGTCGGCGCCAGGCCGTGCAGGCGCTTGCGCTCCACGTCGGAGCGCAGGCACACCGCGCCCAGGTCTTCAGCCAGGAACTGCGCCAGCGTGGACTTGCCCGAACCGCTCAGGCCCATGGTCAGCACCATCCGGGGGCTGGCCGCCGGCCGGATGAGTTGCTGCGCCAGCGCCCAGTACACCGCGAATTCGGTCTCTTCGTCGCCACTGAGAAGCGCCACCCTGGCTCGCACCACGGCCCGGTAGGTCGCGTAGCCGTGGAGCAGACTCAGCCCGTCAAAGTCACCCGTCTGCTCGACCCAGGCGTTGATCAGGCGCCACGCCAGCGCAGGTTGACCGGCTGCGTGCAGATCCATGAACGTGAAGGCGACATCGTTGACGATGTCGATGCAGCGCAAGCGGGCGTCGAACTCGATCGCGTCGAAGGCCAGCACCTCGCCGTGCCAGAGCACGATATTGCCCAGATGCAGGTCTCCATGGCACTCGCGCACGAAGCCTTCGTCAAGCCGCTGGGCCATCACGCTGGCACGGCGGGCAAAAAACGCTTCGAGCGCGGTCCGCAGCGCCGCCAGATCATCCCGTGAACAACTCGCAGGGCGCAAGGGATGGCCTTCGATCCCGGCCAGGCTTTCGGCGGCCCATGACCCTACGTCATTGCCCGCAACGGTCTCCAGCGCCTCGGGTGGGACCGGTGCCAGGCTCAGGTGGAAATGGGCCAGGTACCGGGCCAGTGCTTCCACCTGCGCCGCGCGCAGGTGCCCGGCGCGGGCCAGCGTCTTGAACGCATCTGCAGCAGCAAACCGGCGCATGCGCAATGCGTATTCGATGGGTGCTCCCGGCCCGTCGAACACCGGCGCCTCCACGCTGCCGGTGATCGGCACCACGTCCAGATACAACGGTGGCGCCAGACGCCGGTTGATGCGCAGTTCTTCCTGGCAAAAATGCTGCCGCAGCGCGAGGGTCGAGAAATCCAGAAAGGACAGGCGCACGGGCCGCTTGATCTTCCAGGCCAGATCGCCCGCCAGGATCACCGTCGAGATGTGCGTCTGAATGACCTGGGGGGCTGCACCGGGCGACGCAGCGGCAAGGCGACTTACCAGGCTGGCAACCAGGCGTTCGTGGCTGGGCGGATCGATGTCCCGGGGCGTCCCGGCCGCGCTGCCGCCTGGTTCGCGATTGGCCTCAGCGCAGGATGCCGGCAACGCCTTGCTCCTGGAGCTTCACCGCGGGTGCAAAAAGGACCTCATGGCGCGTCCACGCCCAGGAACTCGGCCAGCGCCGGGGTCAGCATGGATCCGTCGCGGGTCACGGTCTGCCCGGTCTTCACGTTGCGGGCCACGATGAAGGGCACCGATTCGGCACCGAAACTGCCCAGCAACTGGGTGTTGCCCTTGATGGCCGCCGCGATGTCGGGCGCGATGCTGCTGGACGCCGCGATGCCGCCCTTGCCGGCCAGCAAGGAGGCTTCATGTTCGGTCATCAGGGCCGCCGGATCGGCGGCAGTGAGCAAGGCCGCACCCTGCGTCGTGCTGGCGGCGTTGATCCAGCCCACCGGAATCCAGACGAACTTCACCTTCTTGTGCAGCGGCAGGGACGCGTTCCACAGGTGTCCGCAATGCGGGCACTGGGGATCGAAGAACACATAGGCGGTATTGGCGCTCATCATCGCCCCCACGGTGAAGCCCTTGCCCTGGGCCGCCGCCACTTCCACGGACGCGGCCTGCTTGGCGAGTGGCACCGCAGGGCTTGCCTTGGGCGATTCCTGCGGCGAGCAGGCGCTGATGGCAAGCAGCAGCACCAGCAGGCACGATGACAACAGGCGATGGAGTTTCAAAGGGCACCTCAGGAAAAAGCAATGGTGATCAGGGAGCTGAATCCGGGATGGTAACGCGGGCGGCCCTCGCATGCCGGGCCGCCCCTCAACGCGGCATCATCCGGGTGCAGCTCCAGCATTGCTCGAAGCCGCCCTCCACCCATTCGCCGCAGGCGCACAGCCAGCGCCGCTGCGGCACATGCTGCAGGTGGTGGAGCAGTTCGCGCGCCCGGGTTTCCTGGCCGGCATCACGAATCCAGACTTCCGGCAGGCATTGGTCCGGCGGCAGCTCTCCCGCCAGACCGGACAGGTACTGGCGCTGCACGCTGGTCGCGATGCCTTCGACCGCAAGCGCATCGGCCCAAAGCGTGGCGATGGCAAGATTGGGGGCTTGGGTCAGGCGTTGCATCAGCCCGAGCATAAACCGCTTCCCGCCAGCCACCCGCCTGCCCCCCACTACACTCGACTACCCGGCGCGCAACCGCTTTGCCAACGGCCGATGCGCAGCCGCCGGCGATCCCTCCGAGCACCCACCACGCGCCCTATCTCAGCCCATCAGCACCATGACCGACACCACGACCGCTTCGCCTGCGCCCTGCCATGCCCGCTGGTGGCGGGCAGCCACCATCGCCTGCCTGTTGCTCCTCGCCCTGGGGCTGACCGCCGGCCTGAGCATGTTCGAGCAGTTCAAGGCCCAGATCGCCCACCTGCAGGCCCAGCTGAAGACGACCGCACAGATCCGGTACATCGCCGTGCTGCTGGACGAGCAACGCGCACCGGCCCTGCTCGTCACCTTCGACCCGCAGGACCAGGCGCTGCAACTCCAGCGCCTGAACGGCGTGAAAGAAGGTCGCGAGGACAGCATGCAGCTCTGGGCCCTGCCCGCCGGCGGCACACCGGTGTCCCTGGGCGTTCTGGCAAGCGCCGGCAAGACCTTGCGCCTGCCGGCTGACGAAAAGACCCTGCTGGACGTGCCGCAGCTGGCCATCAGCGTGGAGAACCGGGGTGGCGCCGGCGACGGCCGCGGACCCCGGCTGCCCTTTCTGTTCAGTGGCGCCGTGGTTCAGAAAGCACTGTGAATCGCCCTTCACCGCGGCTCGGAGCCCGGATGCGCAGGTTTGACCTAGCGCAAACCGACCCGCTCAAAGCTGGCTAGCATTCGCCCACGGAGACCCCCATGTTCGATCAATCCATCAAAAGCCTCATGGAGCCGGAGAAATTTCTCACCGCTCCGCCCGACACCACCGTCAGCCAGGCCGCCAGGCTGATGGCTGGCAGAAGCACCGGCGCCGTTCTCGTCGTGGATGACAGCGGGCTCGTGGGCATCTTCACGGAACGTGACGTGGTGTTTCGCGTCATTGCGCAGGGGCTGGATCCCGCCACCACCCGCCTTCACGCCGTGATGACCCGCTCCCCGCTGACCCTGAATCCGGAGCGCACCTACGGTCACGCGCTGTTGCTGATGCAGGAAAACGGCTTTCGCCATGTGCCGGTGGTTGAAAACGGACACCCGATCGGCATCATTTCCTCGCGCAATGCGATGGACCCGGAGCTGGAAGAGTTCGTCTCCGAACAGCGGCGGCGCGAACACCATCGATAGGGACCGTGGCCGGCGGCCCGGTATGATCCACGGCCCTGCGTTGCACGCAAACCTGAGCCTTGACGACATGCTGGACAACCTGACACCTTTCCTCGTTCACTGGGGCATCACGGCGCTGTCGCTCTGGGTCGCCAGTCACATCTTCAGTGGCATCCAGTTCACGAGCACCGGCGCGCTCATCGTCTCGGCGCTGCTGCTGGGCTTTGCCAACGCGGTGGTCAAGCCGCTGCTGATCGTCCTGACCCTGCCGCTGACCTTGCTGACCTTCGGCCTGTTTCTGCTGGTGATCAATGCCTTCATGATTCTGCTGGTCTCCGTGCTGGTCAAGGGCTTCAAGGTTTCGGGGTTCTGGACGGCGTTTTTCGCCAGCATCTTCATCAGTTTGCTCAGCCTGGTGATCGGCGCATTCGTGACCGACGGAACACCCTCGCAGACCATCCAGATGCCGCACAGCGGCCAGTGGCTCTGAGGCCGGCCCGGGAGCTTCAAAAACCGAATCCGCCGGGGCCGCGCCAACCCGGGGCGCCCCAGCCGCCCCACATGCCCCAGTTCATCTGGTTCATCTGGTTCATCTGCGCGGCCGCCAGGTTGTCATTGCTGATCTGCCGGGCGATGCGAAGCTGCTGGAAGGCCTGGTACTGGGCAGGCCCTCCGACGTAGGCCTGGTTGTTGGCCACATCCGGCAGAACGTAGTAAATCTTTCCCTCATGGTTGATCTGCGTGATCTGGCCCTCGGGCAGCGTCGGCAGCAACGCCTTGTGCTCCTCGGTGGTCGGCGTGATGACCTGGAATCCGGCTGCGACCGCCATGTCTCTGGTGCCCTGCCAGGAGCTGGCGCATGCCGCAATCCCGGCCAGAAGGACAAGGGCGGCGATCCATTTGAAAAGGTTCAGGATGTGTTTCATGGCGGCACGAGCAAGATTGATTGGCTTTCAGAACGTCATGATAGCGTCATGGGCGCCAGCCGAATTCGCGCCGGCGCGCACGCACCGTTCCTCGTGGACGAGCGTCAGGCGGCTGGAGGGTCCTGGCGGTTGCCCAGACGATCGCCGAGCCGCGCGCGCAGGCGATCAACGACTTCGCGCACCATCGCCTGTGTTTCCACGGCGCCGAGCGCACCCATGGCCTTGACCTGGTCGGTGGCGTGCAACTGCAGCATGCCGCGCAGTTCGGTGAAGGCCTTGGGCTTTTCCTTGCCGCAGACGCTGGCGTCGTTGGCCAGAATCCGGTCGATCACACCGGGGTTCAGAATGGGGATCTCCATCATCACCGCCAGGCGCGTGATCTCAAGGTCGATATCCTCAAAATGCTTGGTCCAACGCTTGGTGCCGTAGCTGGGTTCGTTATCGGTCATGGTCACGTCCTTATCGGTGATTCAATATTGACTCAGGGTTGATTGACAACAATGTAGGTCA
>JAABRA010000053.1 GCA_011391155.1 Burkholderiales bacterium | reverse complement strand
TTGCCGGTGTAGACGTACTGCAGGCCTTCCTTCATGGCGATGTTGCGCGCCCGCACCAGCGTGGACGGTGGCGTGGCCGGCACGTCGGGCATCTTGTGATCGGGGTGGAAGGCCGAAAAATGCAGCGGCACATCGGGGCCGAGTTCCTTGCGGATCCACTGGCTCATCGCGGTGATCTCGGCGTCCGAGTCGTTGTGTTCCGGGATCAGCAGCGTGGTGATCTCGAACCACACCCTCGTTTCGTGCTTCAGGTAGGCCAGCGTGTCGAGCACCGGCTGCAGGTGCGAGCCGGTGAGCTTGAAGTAGAAGTCGTCGGTGAAGGCCTTCAGGTCCACGTTGGCGGCGTCCATCTTCGCGAAGAACGCGCGGCGCGGCGCATCGTGGATGTAACCCGCCGTCACGGCCACGGTCTGGACCCCCAGGGCATGGCAGGCGTCAGCCACGTCCATGGCGTACTCGGCAAAGATCACCGGGTCGTTGTAGGTGAAGGCCACGCTGCGGCAACCCGCCTGCGCGGCGGCCGTCGCAATCGCCTGCGGCGAGGCCTGGTCCATCAGCCGGTCCATGCTGCGCGACTTGCTGATGTCCCAGTTCTGGCAGAACTTGCAGGCCAGGTTGCAGCCCGCCGTGCCGAACGACAGCACGCTGGAGCCGGGGTAGAACTGGTTCAGCGGCTTTTTCTCGATCGGGTCGATGCAAAAGCCCGACGAGCGCCCGTAAGTGGTGAGCACCATGGCGTCGTTTTCGCGCATGCGCACGAAGCAGGCGCCGCGCTGGCCCTCGTGCAGCCGGCAGTCGCGCGGGCACAGGTCGCACTGGATGCGGCCGTCGTCCAAGGTATGCCACCAGCGTGCGGGGTAGAGCGCTTCGTCAGCGCCAGCTGATTCGGTCAGCGGGGTCATGTCGCGTTTTCCGGGCGCGCCGCCTCGGTCCAGTGGCGCACCGTGTAGCGTGACAGACGCACGCCGTCGGCCCAGAAATCGCCGGGCAGCCCGGCCTTGCGCTTGAGCTGCGCGAGAAACTCCGCCGGGCGCGGCAACTGGGACCAGACCTGCGGCAGGAAGGTGCTGCGCTGTGCGCCGTGTTCAAGGATCAGGCCGTCCACGCCGGGGCGCAACTGCGCCAGCGCGTCCGCCTCGTTCGAAAAAGACATCGGCTCCGGTGCGGACAGCAGGGACACCTCGATCTCGATGCCGGCCAGTTCGTCGGCGCGCAGCGGCGCAAAGCGCGGATCGCGCAGCGCGGCCGCCACGGCGTTGGCCTGCACATCGGCGCCTACCGCGCGGTGCGCCTGCAGGGAGCCGATGCAGCCGCGCAACTGCCCCTGATGCGTCAGCGTGACGAAGCAGGCCGCGGGCGTCTGCAGCCAGGGCGCAAGCGGTGCACCGGTTGCAGCCGGGGCAGGCAGGCCCAGCGCCTGCGCGATGGCGGCGCGCGCCAGCGGCAGCAGGGTGCCGCCGGCGTCTGCGGGAATGGCGCCCGCCGCAGGTGGCGCGTCGGCCGGGGGCGCCTCATGGAACGCCACCGACGCGTAGCCCACCACGCGCTGCCGGTCCCCGGCGGTGTCGCCCGAATTGCGCAAGGCCAGCAACTGTGGCCGCAGGTGGTGCCGGCGGGCGGCGAGCAGGAAGCCGTTGACCGGCGTGGCACCGCAGGCCTGGTGGTGGGTCAGGCCGGGCCGCAGCGCCAGCAGGGTCTGCACCGACTGGCGGTCGACCGCCTGCGCCTGGGCGTAGGACAGGAAATGCGACAGATCGGAACTGATCACGATCAAGGTCTCGGGGCCGCCCCACACAGCCTGCAGCACCTCGGCCACCTCGTCGGGCGTGGCGTCGCCCACAGCCAGTGGCAGCAGGGTGAAATCATCCAGCACGGTCTGCAGGAAAGGCAGCTGGACTTCCAGCGCGTGCTCCAGGGCGTGCGCGGCGGCGCTGGTCACGACCTGCGCCAATCCCGTGATGGCGGCAACGCCCGCCCGGTCGATCGGCACCGGGCCCAGCGGGGTGGCAAAGGCGGTCGCCCCGGGCAAGGCCAGGCCGCGCACCGGCACCCGGTGCACCGGGCCCAGCAGCACGACGCGATGGATCAGCGTGCGCCAGGGCACCAGCAGCGCAAAGGCCTGCGCGGCGGTCGAGCCCGAATAGACATAGCCGGCGTGCGGAACGATCAGCGCCTTGGGCTGCGCCCGCTGGTCCTCGGGTGCGCGTGGCACTTCGCCCAGCAGGTCGTGCAGGGTCTGGGACAGCGCGGCCTTCTGCCCGGGATAGAACGTACCGGCGACCGCGGCTTGACGGATCTGGTGCATGGGAACCCCCTTCAGCGAAAGCAGGCCAGGTGCCATTGTCCAGACTCGGCGCTGAGTCTGGTTTGCACATTGTCAAGTTCCAGGGGATTCGCTGCAACCGGTCGGCGCCGGCTCCGGAGGCTGCGCGAGCCGGGCGATGGGCATCAAAAAACTATCAATACAATAGCTAAAAATGACGATTTCACGCTGGGTTGAGCCATATTTGGCTCAAAAAATACTGGTCCGGGCGGTTTCAGGCCAGGAACACGGCGATGAAGGCCAGCATGAAGATCAGCACGGCGCCCACCACCGGCAGCGCGATGTGCATGTGCTTGACGATGGCCTCGACGGGGTCTTGTTCAGCGGCGTGGTCGTGGGGAGCGGGTGCGGACATGGCGGTTCCTGAAGGGGTCGAAAGAGGGGGGATTTTAGCGGGTTGCTTACTGCGCCGTGCTGCTGCGCCGTTTTACAGCATTGCGTAGGTCGTCGTGGCGCGGCAGACGCTCTTGCCGTCATCGGCGCCGCGAATGTCGATTTCGCCAAAGGCCAGTGCCTTGCCCGCGCGCAGCACGCGCGCCTCGACCAGCGCGTCCTGGTTCGACAACGGCTTGAGAAAGCTGGTGGCCATCTGCACCGTGGTGCAGGGACGGAAGGCGCCAAAGTGGCTGATCAGCGCCAGCACCATCGCCGTGTCGGCCGCCGCCATCATGGCCTGGCCGCACAGCATGTTGCCGACCCGGCTGAGCTGGTCGCTCTGCGGCAGGCGCAGGGTGACCACGCCGGGTTCGAACGATTCGACGCGCAGGCCCAGCGCCTGCACCCACGGGGCAAAAAGATCGGCCAGCGCGGCCTGCAGGGTCTCGGTGTACATGGCTTGGATCATGGGTTTACGGGGGTGGTGATCGGCGTCGTTCAGTACGGCGTTGCATCGAACCCGGCCGCCTGCAGCCGCGCCAGCACGTCACGCACATGCGCGTGGCCCCGGGTCTGCAGCACGAGCTCGATCTCGACGCTCTGGGCGGACAGGGCACTGAATGCCCGCTGGTGATGCACCTCGTCGATATTCGCGCCCGCGTCGGCCACCGCGGCCGTGATGTGCGCCAGCGCGCCTGGAATGTCACGCGAACCCACGCGCAGGCGCGCCAGCCGGCCGGCGCGCACCATGCCGCGCTCGATGATGGCGGCCAGCAGCAACGGGTCGATGTTGCCGCCGCACAGCACCAGCCCGACTTTTTGGCCCTTGAAGCGCTCCGGGTATTTCAGCAACGCGGCCAGCCCGGCCGCGCCGGCGCCCTCGACCACGGTTTTCTCGATCTCCAGCAGCATCAGCACGGCCTGCTCGATATCGCCTTCGTCCACCAGCACCATGTCATTCACCCGCTCGCGGATGATGGCTTCGGTGATCTGCCCCGGCGTGCCCACGGCAATGCCCTCGGCGATGGTGCTGCTGCCCTGCGGGTGGTGGGTGCCCTTGATGGCGTTGAACATCGCGGGAAAGCGCACCGTCTGCACGCCGATGATCTGGATGCCGGGCTTGAGGGCCCTGGCCGCCGTGGCGATGCCGGATATCAGCCCGCCGCCGCCCACCGCGATCACCAGCGTGTCGAGTTCGGGAACGGCTTCCAGCATTTCCAGCCCGACCGTGCCCTGGCCCGCCGCGATCGCCTCGTCGTCATACGGGTGCACGAAGGTCAGCTGCTGCGCTTCGGCCAGCGCGTAGGCATGGGCGCGGGCTTCCTCCAGCGTGTCGCCGTGCAGCACCACCTCGGCGCCAAAACCGCGGGTGCGCTCCACCTTCACGCCGGGCGTAAAGCGCGGCATCACGATCACGGCGCGCAGGCCCAGGCGCTGGGCGTGGTAGGCCACGCCCTGGGCGTGGTTGCCGGCGGACATGGCCACCACGCCGCGCGCACCCTCGGCAGGGCTGAGCTGCGCCAGCTTGTTGCACGCCCCGCGCTCCTTGAAAGAGGCGGTGAACTGCAGGTTCTCGAACTTCAGGAACACCTGCGCGTGCACGATTTCCGACAGCGTGCGGGATTCGACGCACGGTGTCAGCAGCACCTGCCCCTGCAGGCGGGCGGCCGCCTGGCGAATGTCTTCAAGGTCAATCATCGGCAAATTGTCGGCGGTAAAGCCCGGGCGCGGCATGGTTTTTTCAGCAACAGCGTCTTCCATCCTTGAGGAGACTGCGTTATGGTGAAACCCACGTGCAACGTGGCTGGAGGCTTATCCATGGTCAAGCGTTCGGTTTCTGATTCATCGGGCGGGTCGGTCCTGCCGTCCCCGGAGCTCGGCGCCGCGCCGGTGCTGGACCTGATGTGTTCCCATTTCGTGCTCACGCTGGCCGCCCGGCAAGGCCCCAAGTTCAATGTGCGGCGCGACCTCAACAGCCTGCTCGCGCTGGCCGGGCGTCACCTGGTCTGGCCGGCGCCGGTGCTGGCGCGCCTGCGCGAGTTTCTGGCGCGGCGCTGCAAGGACAACGAATTCTGGCGCGGCCACGAAGCCTTGGCCCCGCGCGCCTTCCTGGACCGGCACGGCGCCTGGCGCGGCCCCTATGAGGAAGGCACGCTGTTTTTCTACCTCGACGAATACGCCAAGGACGCGCCCAAGGACCTGCTCGCCGTGTTGACGGCCACCGGCGCCTGGCTGAACCATGCGCTGAAAAAGCATTCCACGCTGGTGGAAAAAAATATCGATTCGCTCTCGGGCCTGCTGCAGCTCAACCAGGCCGAGCGCGCCCTGCTGCTTTACGGCACGCTGGCGCGCTACCAGCGCGACCTGCGCAGCATGCTGGTGGAGTTCAAGGTCAGCAACGCGCCCGAGGCCTACGCGGCGATTGCCGAGGTGGCGGGCGTGAACGCTGCCGACGTTGGCGAGGCGCTGCGTGCGGGCTCCAGGCTGGAGCGTATCGGCCTGGTGGAAAACCTGATCTCCGAACACAACATCACCGACCTGGCCGACCTGATGAAGGTCGCCGAAAAGCTGCCCCCGGTGCTGATGCGCGAGTACCGCGACCCGTCCGAGCTGATGGCCGTGTTCACCCGGCCCGCCACGCACAGCCCGTTGACGCCGGCCGACTTCAGCTTCATCGTCGAGGACGTGGCGGTGCTGGTGAGCCTGCTGCGTCGCGCGATCCAGGGCAAGGCTGCCGGCGTCAACGTGCTGCTGTACGGCCCGCCCGGCACCGGCAAGACCGAGCTGGCCCGCGTCGTGGCGCAGGCCGCCGGCGTGGACCTGTTCGAGGTGGAGTACGCCGACCGCGACGGCAACAGCCTGAGCGGGCGCGACCGCTACCGCTCGTTGCAGATCGGGCAGGTGTTCCTCAATGGCGCGCAGCAGGCC
>JAABRA010000052.1 GCA_011391155.1 Burkholderiales bacterium | reverse complement strand
GCCCCACGACACTGCCGCCGACCAGCGGCAAGACCTCGGGCAGGATGCCCCAGGCGGCAATGAAGTCATCCGAGTAGTTGCTGTTGTTGGTGAAGGCGACCTGGGCCTTGCCCGCCCCCAGGCTGACGCCCTGCAACGGCCCCAGCAGTCCGATTTCCGGAAGCCGGACATTGGCCCCGCCGTAAGAGCTGAAGTTGAATGAACTGTCGATCTTCACCTGGCCTTGCCCCGTGGCAATGCCGCCCCCCAGCCCTTCGAGGTACACGATTTCGCCGTCGCCCTGCAAAAAGCCCTCTTTCCAGTTCAGGGTGACACCGCCCGTGACCTTGATGATGCTGTCGCTGATCAGCGCCAGCGTGCCCTCGCCCGCGAGACTCTCTTTATTTATCTTGGCCTCGAGGTCCACTCGGGCAATGTAGACCTTGCCAATGTCGAAGATGGAGTCGCCACCGTCATCACCGATGGTGATCTGTGGCCCGTAGGTGAAGCCAACCCCGCCCGTCACCGTCACGGGATCCTCGACCTTCGGCGCCGTGTTCTCCACCTTCAGGTTCACCTGCTGCAGGTACACGTCGGGCCGTCCCATCATCAGGTTCAAGTTTTCGACCTTGAATCCGACCGAGTTGATATACAGCGGGTCCAGCGCGAAACCCAGCGTCAGATCAAGCTCCTTTGTCGTGGTGCGCCAGGGAAACTCGATCGATGCCGTGCCCTCGATGGTGTCGGGATCGGCGGTGGTGTCGATATCGAGCTGAAAGCCCTTGAAAGTCACGATCTTGAGCGGTACTTCGGTTTCCAGCTTGATGCTGCCTTTCAGGTCGGCCTTTCCATCCTTGATCTGGATATGGTTTTCGCCGGAGAGGTCAACCTCCACCTTGGTGTCGACGCCCCGGATCGGCGCCTCGATGCTGAACTTGGCCTGGTACTTGATCAGGTCCTGGGGGCTGTCGTACGAGATGAAGTGGTTGGTGGTTTCGACCTTGAACAACTCCAGCAAGCTGTACTCCCCGCCGATCGGGAGCACCAGCGTCCCGCTCGGCCCGCCCATGCGCAACCCGCTGGTACCCAGCACCAGGGTATCGACGCGGATGGGGTCGCCGTTGATGGCATAGCCTGCCACCTGGTACGGCATTTCAAATGATGTGTCGAAGCGCACTTCGCCGGGCTTGATGACGAAGCCGTCCAGATCGGTGTCGAGTCCACCGATACGATAGATGTCGCTCACATTGAGGTCGGCCGCCTCGGCGGTCTTGTATTTCATGGTGAAGCCGCCCTTGAACATCAGGTCGTTGGCCCCGCCCGCCGCCGCGTACACGCTGGCACCACTGACCGTGAGCGTTTCCTTGTCCAGCGTGACGGTGCCCCCCTCGATACGCAGCAAGACCGCCACACCGTCCTTGCGACCGACTTGCACGGTGCCGCCAGACAGCTCAAACTTCCCGTCCTGATCGGTATCCTCAAACTTCCCGTCCACGGCCACCACGTTCAGCGGAGCGGTGTCGGGCAGCCCGGCCTCCCGGGTCGACAGGCTGTATTGCCAGGCGGTTCCTTCATCGGCGGTGGCAACGATCACATCCACGTAGTTGGCGGTGCCGCGCTTGATCAGCACCGTGTCCGAGCGGTCGTAGCTCACGAAACCGGTGTCGACAACCGTGCTGCCTTCGTAGCGGACGATGAACCGGTCCGGGATGCCGTAGAAATCGAAGCTGAAGCTGATTTCGTTGTCCAGCGTGCCCTCCAGGGCCACTTGCTGCTGGCTGCCCTCGTAGCCGCCGTATTCGCTGACCGAGGCGAGTTCCACCGTTTGCCACGCATCACCGAGCAAAGCCGTGCCCAGGCCTTCATCTCCATCGGTGGGCTGTCGCGGGTCGGCATTCAACACCAGCGCGGCAAAGGCCGCGCCTTCATCACCCGGGGTTTCGAGGGCGCTGGCCAGCATGTCCACGTGGTGGCCTATTTCCTCGACCAGCAACCGCGCGAGCATCCCGGGTTCAAGAGACTCCTGTCGCAGCGCCCCCTCAGACAGCAGCAGCGTTCGGCCGAGGGCATCGTATCCAGCCAGGCCACCGGGCAAAGCCCCCTGTTCCACGATCTGAATGGTGGGCCAGGCTCCGGCGCCCGCAAGTTCATGCAGCAAGGGCAAGGCCCTGGCGGAGTCGACATTCGGCAGCGCCGCGTGCAGGGCGCCGGCCAGTTCACCCGCCAACGGGTAGCGCGAAAGAAAAGCCGCCAGATAGCCACGAGCGTCAAGCCACGCCGCCGTAACCAGCGACCGGGCGGCGTCGCTGGTGCTTTCAGGATTCAGCGAAAGGGTTCCGGGAAAGGTCCCTCCGGCCAGATTCGGATATCGATAGATTGCCATGATCACGCTCCTCTTCAAGTAGGTAGTGCCCCAACGTCTTCACGCAGGAGCTCCACAAGCCGCCAGAACCCGAGCCGGGTTGCTTGCCGTTTCAGTGTGAAGGGGGCCAGGAACTTGAATCTTGATAAGCATCAACGGGCCCAAAAAATTCCCGCATGGGGTCCGGTTGCCTGCGCCTGCGGCTTCCGGTGGAGATCTACCAGGGGCGCTCCCGGCGTGGGCGGGAGGCGATGGCGGATGCTCGCGCGATGCGCCACCCCCGGCATGTGGCCTGCGACCGCAGCGGTTGATCCATCGTCTACTGCACGCGTCGCCCTGGGGCGATCACCCGCAGACCAGCGGTTCTTCCTGAATGGCCTCGATCTGCTCGTGCAGCATGTCGACCTGGCCGCGCCAGTAGTCGCTGCTGCCGAACCACGGGAAGTTGATCGGGAAGATCGGATCGCTCCAGCGGCGCGCCAGCCAGGCGCTGTAGTGGATCAGGCGCAGGGTGCGAAGCGGCTCGATCAACGCGAGTTCGCGACGGTCGAAACTGCGGAACTGCTCGTAGCCCTCCAGCAAGGCGCCGAGCTGGCCGGTGCGCTGGCGGCGGTCGCCGGAGAGCAGCATCCACAAGTCCTGCACCGCAGGCCCCATGCGAGCGTCGTCCAGATCGACGAAGTGTGGACCGGCGCCGGGGCGGTCGGCCGGCGTCCAGAGGATGTTGCCGGGGTGGCAATCGCCGTGCAGCCGTATTTTCAAGCTTTTTTGGCCTCTTCCCAGCGTCAACGGGTCATAGTTTGCTATCAAGATAATGGCTTCTTCGCAGGCCGTTTTCCAGGCGCCCTGCACGTCCAGCGGAATCATGTCGTTAGCCAGCAGCCAGTCGCGCGGCTCCAGGGCAAAGCCCTGGACGTCCAGCGCCGGGCGGGTCTCAAACGGGCGCGCCGCGCCGACGGTGTGGATGCGCGCCAGGAAGCGGCCGATCCACTCCAGCACCTCGAAATCGTCCAGTTCGGGTGCGCGCCCGCCGCGCGAGGGGCTGACGCTGAAGGCAAAGCCGCCGGAGGTGTGCAGCGTGGTGCCGCCAAAAGACAGCGGGCCGATGACCGGAATCTCGGCCGCCATCAATTCGCCCGCGAAGGCGTGCTCTTCCAGGATCTGCGCCGTGCTCCAGCGCCCGGGCCGGTAAAACTTGGCGACCACCATGCTGTGCCCGGCGTGGGGTTCTTCCAGGTGGATCTGGTAGACCCGGTTTTCATAGGAGCTCAGCGCGGTGAGCCGCCCGTCGCCGAAAAGGCCGACGCTGGCCAGCGCGTCGAGTACGACGTCCGGGGTCAGCGCGGCATAAGGATGGACGTCGCCGGCCGTGGCGGCGTCGCGGGCGGGCGATGCTTCGTTCATGCCCGCGATTGTCGTTGTTCGCCCGCTGGCGTGCGCCTGAGCGTGCCGCCAGCGGCGCGTTCAGGCCAGTTCTAGGATCACTTCGATGTTGCCACGCGTAGCGTTGGAGTAGGGGCACACCTGGTGGGCGGCATCCACCAGCTGCTGGGCGACGGCGCGGTCCACCCCGGGCACACTCACCACCAGTTTGGCGTTGATGCCGAAACCCGTGGGGATCGGGCCGATGCCGACCGACGCGGTGATCGAGGTATCCGCGGGCACGGCGATTTTCTGCAGGCCGGCCACATGCTTGAGCGCGCCGATGAAGCAGGCCGAATAGCCGGCGGCAAACAGCTGCTCGGGGTTGGTGGCGCCGCCGGGGCCGCCGAGCTCTTTTGGGGGCGCAAGGCGCACGTTCAGCAGGCCGTCGGAGCTGACGGACTTGCCGTCACGCCCGCCGGTGGAGGTGGCCACGGCGGTGTAGAGCACTTTGTCGAGATGGGTGGTGGTCATGGTTGGCTTTCTTTCAGGGTGCATGCCGGGTCCGGCGGAGGGGGAACAGAGAACTGATTCCGGGAACGGGTTTCAGACGCTGGGGCCGCCTGGCGGGGCGGCCAGTGGGCCGATCCGATCGCGCAGCGCCTGCACGCGCCGCGTCAGGTCGACGACGTCGCCCAGGCTGCATTGCGTGGCCTGCAGGATGCAGCCGGGCACGGCGGCGGCCCGGTCCTTCAGGGCGCGGCCGTCGTCCGTGAGGTGGATGTGGACGCTGCGCTCGTCCGCGCTGCTGCGCTGGCGCCGCACCAGTCCGGCGGCTTCCAGCCGCTTGAGCAGTGGCGTCAGGGTGCCGGAGTCGAGGAACAGACGTTCGCACAGTTCGGAGACCCGCAGGCCGTCGCGCTCCCACAGCACCAGCAACGCCAGGTACTGCGGGTAGGTCACGCCGAGTTCGGCCAGCAGCGGTTTGTACAGCTTGGTCATCGCCAGCGAGGCCGAATACAGTGCAAAACACAGCTGGTGATCCAGCTGCAAGGCCTGAGCAGCGGGCAAGGCGGGTGAATGTGTCGGGCGGGGCATGGCTGAATTATTGTTCAAAATTAAATTGCACACAATTTAAAAGGACATTGAAAAGGGACCGAAGTCCCGTAGCGACCCGGCGCACGCCTGATGGAGCGCTCAGCGCCCCTCGAACCGGGCCGCGCGCCGCTCCACAAAAGACCGCACCCCTTCGGCTGCGTCTTCGCTGCGTGACAGGCGTTGCTGGGTCTCGATGAATTCGTGCATGGCGATCACCGGGCCGTGCTCGATGGCCTTCAACACGTTCAGCCGCGTGGCCACCACAGCCAGCGGCGCCTGCGCGGCAATGGCGTCGGCAATCTTCACGGCCTCGTCCAGCTCCATGCCGGCGGGCACCACCTTCTGCACGAAGTTCAGCCGCAAGGCCTCGGCACTGCCGAATTCGTCACCGGTCAACAGGTGCAGCAGTGCGTTGCCCAGGCCCGCGCGCTCGGCCATGCGCAGCGTGGCGCCGCCCGTGGCCATGATGCCGCGCTTGACTTCGAGCTGCGAAAAGCGGCAGTTATCCGCTGCCACCACGATGTCGGCCGCCAGCATCAGCTCGATGCCCAGCGTGTAGGTGATGCCCTTGACGGCCACCACCATGGGCTTGGTGCGGCGGCGGTAACCGTCCATGCCCAGGTTCACCGGGTCCACCAGGCCCAGCGGCACCGCTTTTTCACCGCGCTGCATCAGCGGCGCGATGGTGGGCAGGTCGAGCCCCGCCGTGAAATGGTCGCCCAGGGCGTGCAGCACGCCCACGCGCAGGGCCGGGTCATCGTCGAGCCAGGTGTAGGCCTCGCCGAGTTCACGGTACATCTTTGGCGTAAAACCGTTGCGCTTGGCCGGGCGGTCGATGCCGATCAGCAGCAAACCACCGCGTTGCTCGGTGGT
>JAABRA010000051.1 GCA_011391155.1 Burkholderiales bacterium | reverse complement strand
TGGCTCGAACTGCACGGCCTGCGTGCCTTGCACAAACTGGCGCAATTGCGCCATGGTGCGCAGCTTCAGAAAATTCATATCGATCACCATTCAGGGATGATCGACCAGCCTTGCATCAGGCCCCCGAGATCCTCAATTCCAAACGCTGTTCAGGATCAAACCTCGTTGGAATCAAAAATTCAGCTCAGGATCAAACTTCATTGGATAAGACTCTGAGTGCTTGATGTTTTTGGCCTGTTCCCAGCGTGGGGTGGTCTTTGTTTGCTATTGATTTGGGTTCGGCTGAATGCTTGGCCTTGGGGGCCGAGACCCGGCCAGCAGCTTCAACCAACTAACCAACCAATCAACCAAAACACCCAGCAAGACGTACCGTGGGTCGGGAAGGCCCTAGAGCTCCGGCTGGCCGCGGGCCGCACCCACCATCGAGGTCAGTTCGTGCAGCCTTGGGGGCGCCGGGCACCAGAATGCGCCTTGAAAGCCATGCTTCCCAGCGTCAATCGGTCACGAAGCGCTAGATAATTCATAGCAAAATCCAGGCCCGCCGGCACCAGCCCCAGCATGCCCCCGGCCAGCCGGACCAAGGCCCCGGCCGCCCCGCGCAGCGCGAATCCTGCGCTGCCCAGGGCCAGGCGCAGGTCCGACGCGGGTTGCGCCACGGCGGCCGGCCAGCGCGTGGCCGGGCTCGCCGGCGCAGACACCCAGTCAAACGCCGCGTCGGCCTGCCCGGCGGCGCCGAAAGGCTCGATCACCACCCGCTGACCAGCCAACAAGCGCAAGCTCTCGCCGGCGGCGAGAAACAGGTCGCCGGCGCGGCGTGCGTGCGGGCCATTCAGCGTGGCCCAGACACGGCCATGCGATATCTGCAGAACGCCCGTCGCCGCGGGGTGCAGCGTCACCGCGCGCCCGGCGGCAATTTTCCAGCAGCCCACCGGGTTGCGTTGCGTGGCGGCGCCGGTTTCGGCGGTGGTGGTGGCGGTGAAAAGGTCGTTCATGCTCTTCTCCAGTGCAGTGATTCGGGAATGAATGATCAACCATCGATCATTGACAGTCCAATGAATTCCGGCGAAGCTATTCATACCCATTTCGCATCAATCAAGTCTCGCCGGAAGGCTCCGCCATGCAGCATTCGCAAACCCACCTGCGCACCCGCCCGATCTCCGCCGGCCACTTGCGCGCCTTCGAGTCCGTGGCGCGCCACCTCAACTTCCGGGTCGCGGGGGAAGAACTGGCGCTGACGCAATCGGCCGTGAGCCGGCAAATCCAGGCGCTGGAGGAGGACGTGGGCGCGCCGCTGTTCCTGCGCCACACGCGCGCGGTGGAGCTCACCAGCGCCGGCGCCTTGCTGTTGCTGGCGGTGTCGCAGGCGCTGCCGCGCGTGGATGCGGCGGTGCGCCAGATTCGCCAGAGTGCGGGGCGCAGAACCGTGTCGCTGACGACGTTCGCCTCGTTCGCCTCGATGTGGCTGATTCCGCGGCTGGAGGCTTTCCAGCGCGACCACCCGGACATCGACATCCGCATCGACGCCTCCGATGTGGCGGTGGACCTGGAGATCGCCGACGTGGACATCGCCCTGCGCTACGGGCCGCCGCCCAGCATGCCCGCAGGTGCGGTGCGACTGTTCGGCGAACAGCTCACGCCCGTGGCGAGCCCCTGGCTGCTCAAATCGTCCAGCACCGGCGGCCAGTCGCTGCGCCAGCCCGAAGACCTGACGCAGTTCGCGCTGATCGAAGCCGGCGACGCGAACCGTACGCATCTGGAGTGGCTGACCTGGCGGCGCTGGCTGGAGGCCCAGGGGCGGCCCAAGCTCAGCCCCAAGCGCTGGCTGTACTTCAACTACGCCTACCAGATGGTGCAGGCTGCACTGACGGGGCAGGGCGTGGTGCTGGCGCGCCTGCCCCTGGTGGCCGAGAGCCTGGCGAACGGCGACCTGATCGAGGTGCTGCCGGGCTCGCGCATGGATTCACCGATGGCCTACTGGCTGATGGTGGGCCCGCGCAGCGCGGCGCGACCGGAAATCAAGGCCTTTTGCGACTGGCTGCAGGCGCAGGCGCAAACCACGCGCGAAGCCGTCGGCGAAGTGCCTGACCCCGACCTGGCGGATGAGCTGGACTGAGCGCCCGTCAGCGCTGGCTCACAGAATCGAGCCCGGCCGCTCGCCGCGCTCGTAGACCACGTGGGCGCGGCCCACAATCAGCAGGTCGAGCTTGCCGATGTGCGACAGATCCTTGTTGGCGTAGGGCAGCTTGTGCAGGATGTAGCGCATGGCGTTCAGGCGCGCGCGTTTCTTGCAGTCGCTCTTGATCACGGTCCAGGGTGAGTCCGCGGTGTCGGTCTCGAAGAACATCGACTCCTTGGCCAGCGTGTAGTCGTCCCACTTGTCGAGCGAGGCCAGGTCGATGGGGCTGAGCTTCCAGTGCTTGAGTGGATGGCCCTCGCGCTCCTTGAAGCGGCGGCGCTGCTCCTTGCGGCTCACGCTGAACCAGAACTTGATCAGGTACACCCCGCTGCGCACCAGGTGACGCTCGAACTCGGGCGCCTGGCGCATGAATTCGGCATATTCGGCGTCGCTGCAGAAGCCCATGACGCGCTCAACGCCGGCGCGGTTGTACCAGCTGCGGTCGAACAGCACGATCTCGCCATGGCTGGGCAGATGCTGCACATAGCGCTGGAAGTACCACTGGCCCTGCTCGGTCTGGGTGGGCTTCTCCAGCGCCACCACGCGCGCGCCGCGCGGATTGAGGTGCTCCATGAAGCGCTTGATGGTGCCGCCCTTGCCCGCCGCGTCGCGCCCCTCGAACAGGATCACCACGCGCTGGCCGGTTTCCTTGGCCCAGGCCTGCAGCTTGAGCAGTTCCACCTGGAGCCGGAATTTTTCCTTCTCGTAGCTACTGCGGCGCATCAGGTTCTTGTAGGGATAGCCGCCCTCGCGCCAGTCGGCGGCAAGTTCCTCGTCGGGGTTTTTTTCGTCGTCCGCGGCAGACCCGCCGGTGCGGCCCAGCAGCGCCTCACGCAGCACTTTCTGGTCGTCCGGGGAGGCGCCGTCGAGCATGGCCCGCAGTTGCCGGGCGCGTTCGCCGGGCGTGCCGGGCGCATCCGGGCTGACCAGCTCCAGCGCGGCGGCCACGGCCTTGTCCTGCGCGGCCTCGGTGGCCTGGGCCGCCACGAACGCCTCCAGGGCGCGCGGCCGGGTGGACGGAGCGGTGTCGCCCCGGGATGCTGGGCGCACGTCGGGACGATCCGCGGGCAGCGCGGGGGACTGGGCGGCGCGCCGGGCCTTGGCGCGGGGGGCATTGGCGGGCTTGGCTTTGGGTTCGGTCATGGCGCGGACTCTCTTGAAGTTCGGGTGAAGATGCCCGTCGGGCGACGGGCAAAGGATCGACTTTGCGCCAGACCGCGCGCTAAAGATTTGCGCTCCGTCAAAACGCTGTCACGTCACGGTCATATCGGCCAGACCACGCCGTTGTCGTTGAGGATGGCGTCCAGCGGCACGTCATGGGGTTCGGGCTCGAAATCATCCAGATAACCCTGGGTGTAGCCCAGCCCCACCGTGAAGGGCCGGGGCATCAACGCGGCCAGCGTGCGGTCGTAGAAGCCGCCGCCATAACCGAGCCGGAAGCCGCCGGGGCCGTAGCCCACACAGGGCACGAACAGCAGCGTGGGCACGATGACCTCGGTGTCCTTGGGTTTCGGAATGCCGTAGGCGTCTTCCTCCATCGGGCAGCCGGGGTACCAGGCATGGAAGGTCAGGGTCTTGTGCTGTTTGTCGACCACGGGCAGGCCGATGCGGCGCAATGCGGGCTCGTCGAGCAGTTCGCCGTCTTCCTTCCAGCGGTGCAGCGCGGGCAGCGGATCGAACTCGCCCTTGATCGGCCAGTAGGCGCCAATCACGGGCTCGGGCCGCCCCACCAGCCAGATACGCATCACCTGCTGGAGCATTTCGGCGCGCGCAAGCCGGTCGGGCAGGTTCAGGCGTTGTTCGATCAGCGCCGCTCGAAGGGCCTTCTTTGCTTCTGACGTGTCCATAATCTCCCCATGCAGTTATCAAAGATTTTGACACCGTTGAATTTCCGGGGCTTGAAGGCCGTGCTTTGCGCCGCCGTGGCGCTGTCGGTAATGGCGCCCGCATGGTCGCAGGGCAAGGGCGACGATGTGCTGCTGGAGATGCAGCAGGCCTTTCGCAAGGGCGACAAGAAGCGGCTCGCGGCCCTGCTGCCCCAGGCCCGCGGCCACACGCTGGAGCCCTGGGCGGCCTACTGGGAGCTCAAGGCCCGCCTTGGCGATGCCACGGCCCCGGAGGTGCAGGATTTCCTGGCGCGCTACGCCGGCACCTACCAGGAAGACCGGCTGCGCAACGACTGGCTGCAGTTGCTGGGCCAGCGGCGCGACTGGACGGCCTTCGCCGCCGAACACCCGAACTACCGCATGGGCGACGACCGCGAGGTGCGCTGTTACGCCCTGCTGGTCGACCACCTGAAGAACCCGGTGCTGGATGCGCGCCTGTCCGACGAAGTGCGCAAGCTCTGGTACGCCCAGCGCGATGCCGACGACGGTTGCACCGCCGCGGCCGATCGCCTGGTGGGCAGCCAGAACCTCACGGCGATGGACGTCTGGCGCAAGGCCCGGCTGGCCACCGAGGCCAACCGGCCGCGCGCCGCACGAGACGCCGTGCAGATCGTGGCGCCGCAGGCCCTGGGGCTGGTCGCCGACCTGAACGCCAATCCGGCCCATTTCCTGTCCCACAAATACCTGGCGCTGCGCACGGTGCGCAAGGAGATCATCACGCTGGCGCTGATCAAGCTGGCCGCCAGCGACGTGGACGCCGCCATCGAGCAGCTCAAGGGCAAATGGGCGATCCAGCTGACAGCCGAAGAACGCAACTGGATCTGGGGCGTGATCGGCAAGCAGGCCGCCAACCGCCTGTCGGACGCCGCGCCGGGCTACTTCGCCAATGTCACCCGTGACACCGACCTGAGTGATGACATGCTGGCCTGGAAGGTCCGTGCCGCCCTGCGCCAGGGCCAGTGGAAGACCGTGTTGTCGGCCACCCAGGCCATGAGCGAGGCCGGTCGCGCCGAGCCGGCCTGGGTCTACTGGCGTGCCCGCGCGCTGCTGGCCGCTGTGCCGGCCGCCGAGCGGGTCACGCTGGAAGCCGGTGCCGCTGCGGCGCCCGCGGACGCCGCGCCTGCCAACGCGCCACCGGCGCGCCACCGGGCCGAGTGGCAGGAGGCCCGGCAGTTGCTGGAGTCGATCGCCTCGGTGCACGGTTTTTATGAAAAGCTGGCGCTGGAAGAGCTCGGGCGGCGCATCACCGTGCCGCCGAGGCCGGAGCCTTTGAGTACCGCCGAAAAAGATGCCGCGCGCCAGAATCCGGGGCTGGCGCGGGCGCTGTACGCCATCCGCATCGGCCTGCGCGCCGACGGTGTGCGCGAATGGAACTACAGCACCAACCTGCACAACCGCGGCGGCATGGGCGACCGCGAGTTGCTGGCGGCGGCCGACCTGGCCTGCCAGGCCGAGGTCTGGGACCGCTGCATCAATACCAGCGAGCGCACCAAGGCATTCATCGACCTGGAGCAGCGCTTTCCCATGCCGTACCGCGACGCCGTGGTCAAGCGCAGCAGTGAGATCAAGCTCGACCCCGCCTATGTCTATGGCCTGATCCGCCAGGAGAGCCGCTTCATCATGGACGCGC
>JAABRA010000050.1 GCA_011391155.1 Burkholderiales bacterium | reverse complement strand
GTGGCCAGATCGACGCTGCACAGCAAGAACGCGTCTTCCAGATGGGCCAGTTGCTGGTGCAAGGTGTCCTTGGCCACCGCAACCCCGCGTGATCTCAGGTCTGCATGGAACTTGTTGATGCTGAAGGACCCGGCTGCATTGCCCAGCAACTGGCGCACCAGCCAGTGCAGCACTTGGGGCTGACTGAGGTTATGGCGCTCCAGCACATCGCGCAGCACCACCACGTCCACATAGGTGCGCAGCAATTCCAGGCGGTTGCGCGTGTCCAGGCCCTGCGCCTCGGCAAAGCCGCCCTGCGCCAGATAGTCCAGCAGGTCTTTGCCCAACTGGGAGCGCGCAGCTTTGGTCAGGCGTTCCGCGGGCTGTGCTGGCTCGCGTCCGCTGTGGCGCAGCACTTCCCGAAAGCTGAACGGTGTCACCACCGCTTCCATCGCGCGGCCGCGCATGCTGGTGGCCACCTCGCGCGAGAGCAGTCGTGCGGATGACCCCGACAAAAACAGTTCGACGTTCTCGGTGTCGAGCAGTCGTCGGGCAAACAGCTCCCAGCCTGGAACCAGCTGGATCTCATCCAGGAAAAACGTAGCCCGCCTTGCGTCGCGCCAGGCCGGGTTGAGCAGGTAAAAGGTCTCCACCAGCGCGTCCAGGTCTTGCATCTGAAAGTCGGCGAGGCGCTCGTCTTCGAAGCTGAAATACAGCAAGCCCTCACGTGGCGTGCCCTTCGCATGTCGATCCGACAGCAGCTGCCACATCAGCGACGTCTTGCCCGAGCGGCGCATGCCAATGACTGCCGTGGCCTTGCCCTGAACGCTGGGCAACCACACGTCTCGACGCGTCAGAGCGGGCAGTGGCGCGGCTTGCGCATCGACCATCTTTTGACGGATTGTGGTGTTAAATTGTCCCTTCATAGCGGACAAATCTATCATAAATTGTCCGTATTAAAAAGCTAATTTTGGCTAAAGCCGGTGTCAGGAGCCCCCTGCCGCAGCCAGGGCTCGAAGGCTTTGGCCAGCTTTTGGAGCACGGCAGGGTCGGGCAGCGGCAGGCGCATGCTGGCCTGGCCGGTGACGGGGTCGCGCTCGATGGCGATCGGTGCTGCGCCGGCGCCCCCACCATCGGTGCCACGTGCCACCGCCATACTTTGCAGCAGCGCGGCGCCGGCCTCCAGAATCGCCGCCCAGGGATCGGCGCCGTTGTCGGTGCCGGGTTTTCCGCCAAGCCCGGCAAACGGCTTTGACGATTCGCCGGTCGGCCCGTCCGCTTCGACGCGCGGCGTCCCGGTTTCACGGGAGGGTGCGACAGCTTCGGTGGTTGGCAGACCGGTTTCGCCCAGCTCCGCCAGCGCCTCAGGCGTGGCACCAGCCACCTCGTCGCCGGCATCCTGCGGCGGCTCCCCAGCAAAGCCGCTCGCCGTGTCAGCCGCCGCTTCAGGGGTCGCGCGGGGCTCCGCGTCCGCACCCATATCGCCCTCGTCCTCGCCCATGGCGCCCGCCACCTGCTCCACGCTCTTCATGAACTGGGACAGGCGCGTGCCCTGCAGGAACACCTCGTGCTCGCCGCCATCGAGCACGCCCGCGAACAGCGACTTCTTGAAGGCCAGCACCGACAGCATGCCCTCCTCGATGCTGCCCTGGGCCACGAAGTTGACCACCTGTACGCCGCGCGACTGGCCCATGCGGTGCACGCGGCCGATGCGCTGCTCCAGCACCGCCGGGTTCCAGGGCAAATCCATGTTGACCACCACCGCCGCCGCGTGCTGCAGGTTCAGACCCACGCCACCGGCGTCCGTGGAGAGAAACAGCCGGCAGTCCGGGTCGTTGTGGAAGGTCTCGATCAAGGCGCCGCGCTTGTCACCCGGCACGCTGCCAGTGAACAGCACATGGCCCCAGGTTGATGTCTGCCTGCCCTGAGCCCGCATTGCCAGGCGGCGCTGGATCAGCTCGTGCGTGCCCAGCCACTGGCTGAAGACCACGGCCTTCGCCGCCGGGTCTTCGAGAAGTTCGTCGAGCAGCGTCATCAACTCATCCACCTTGTGGCCGTGGTCAGTCTCGTGGTCGAGCAGCCAGGTGCTGTTGCAGGCCATGCGCATGGCTTGCAGGGCGCATTGCAGGCGGCGCTGGTCACTGTCTGACAGGTAGCTGGTCTGCCGCCAGCGCGAGACGATGCGCGTGACGATGTAACCATTTTCGTCATGGTGCACGCGCTGCTGGGGCGTCAGCGGCACGAAGATGCGGTTGTCCACCCGCTCGGGCAGTTGCGTGAGTACCTCGGCCTTGCGCCGGCGCAGCATCACCGGCGCCAAGGTCTGGCCGATGCGGTCCAGCGCGCGGTAGCCGATCACCCGGCCCGCCTCGTCGTGTTGCTGGTGCTCGTCGAGCAGGCGCCAGGTGGGACCCAGCCGGTGCTGGTCGACGAACTGGATGATGGAGACCAGTTCCTCCAGCCGGTTTTCCAATGGCGTGCCAGTCAGCACCACGGCGTAGGGGCTGGCGATGCGCTTGAGGGCGCGTGCGGCGATGGTGTTCCAGTTCTTGATGCGCTGCGCCTCGTCGGCGATCACCAGTTCGGGCGCCCAGGCGGCGATCAGGTCGGCGTCGCGCGCCAGCGTTTCGTAGTTGGTGATCTTGCAGAACACGTCGTCGCGGTACTGGGCCTGGCGCAGCGGTCGCAGGCCGTGGATGACCTGCGCCTTGCGTTCGGTAAAGCGCGCGAACTCGCTTTTCCACTGGTGCTTGAGCGAGGTCGGGCACACCACCAGCACCCTGCTCACGCCGAAATGGCGGGCAAACAATTCGGCCGCAGCGATGGCCTGGACGGTCTTGCCCAGGCCCATCTCGTCGCCGATCAGACAACGCCCGGCGCGCGCGGCAAATAGCGCGCCTTCCGCCTGGTAGGGGTAGAGCTTGACCTTCAACAGCTTGGCGAGTGACTTGTCGGCGATGCCCTTGGGGTACGCCTTGATCAAGGCCGCGTGCCGGCGCTCGCCGTCGCGGATCTGGGCGACGAACTGCCACACGTCGTCGTAGCAGCGCAGCTCATGGCCCGCTGCCTGCGCGGCTTGCAACAGCGGTTCCAGCGCAGCCAGACGATCCCACGGCAGCGCCCAGCCCGCGTTGGCATCGAAGGTCTGTTTCGCCTGGACCAGCAAGGGCGCGGGGCAGGACGCCCCCGGGCTGAAGCGCACCCGGCGCGCACCGGCATGGTCAAGCCAGATTTCGCTGTACGCGGGCTGGAATCCGCGCTTGAGCGCCGCCTTGCCGGCGCGTTTGGCCTGCAGTCGGCCGAGGGTGAACTCGATGTGCTTGCAGGTGCCCAGGTCGTTGGTGGCGTAGTCCGGGCAGGTGCAAAAGTTTTGCCCTGGCGCCAGGCCGCGAATCGCCACGCGGTAGTGCGTGCCGCTGGCCGGGTTGCTCACGCGAAAGTCGGAAAACACCGGGTCCCGGCCCAGGTTCTCCAGGCCGAAGGGCTGCTCGCGGCCGAACTGGCGGCGCAAGGCGGCTTGCCAGTCGGCGACTTCCAGATTCGGCGGTCGACGCGTGCGCGAGAGGCGGGGCTCGGCAGCCTTGACCGGTTTGGCGGTCCGGGCTTTTCTGGCGACGGGTTTGCGGGTCTTCGAGGGCTTGGGGCTTGACATCTTTGGGGTGCGCGGGTGCGAGTGAGGGGCGATGGCCGTCATTTTCACGCACTCTGCGGGTCAGTTCCCGGGCTGCGATACTGGCGCGATGAAACAGCAGCTGTCTGCCCTTCCCTCCGACATCACCGTCTTCGAGCGCGGCTGGCTGTCGTCGAACAACATCCTGCTGCGCGGCGCGCAGGCCACGGCCCTGATCGACAGCGGCTACGCCACGCACGCGGCGCAGACGGCGGCGCTGGTGCGCGCGGCGCTGGGCGAACGTCCGCTGGACCTGCTGCTCAACACGCACCTGCACAGCGACCACTGCGGCGGCAACGCGGCGTTGCAGGCGGCTTATCCGGCGGTGCACACCCTGATCCCGCCCGGCCACGCGCCGCATGTCAGCGCCTGGGACCCGGTGGCGCTCACCTACACCCCCACCGGGCAGAGCTGCCCGCAATTCCGCTTTGAGGCGCTGCTGCTGCCCGGCACGGAAATCCGCCTGGGCGAGCGGACCTGGCAGGTCCATGCCGCGCCCGGGCACGACACCCATTCGGTGATCCTGTTCGAGCCGGCGGCGCGCATCCTGGTCTCGGCCGACGCGCTGTGGGAGCGCGGCTTTGGCGTGGTGTTCCCCGAACTGGAAGGCGACGACGCCTTCGACGAACTCGGCGAGACCCTCGACCTGATCGAATCGCTGGCGCCAGCCATCGTGATCCCCGGGCACGGCAAGGTGTTCACCGATGTGGGCGCGGCACTCGCCTTCGCGCGCGAACGCCTGCACGGCTTTCGGGCGAATCCGGCAAAGCACACCCGGCATGCCGCCAAGGTGCTGCTGAAGTTCAAGCTGCTGGAGCTGCAGAGCCTGCCGCTTGCCGACTTTCTGGCCTGGGCGCAGGCCACGCCGTATTTCCGGCTGATGGCCCGGCAGCATTTTCCTGACGCCGAGTCCGGTCCCTGGATCGAGGCGCTGATGGCGGAACTGGTGCGTTCGGGCGCCGCGACTATTGACGACGGCGTGATTTGCAACGCGGGGTGATCGGCCGGGGCCACACGCGGGGCGGGGATATCTCTCCGCCCGTGCTTCAGGCCCGTGCAAACGCCTTGCGCGGACTTTTTGAAGACCTTTTGGCGCTATCCCAGCGTCGGATGGTCGAAGTTTGCTATCGATTTATTATTTGTCCGATGCTGTGGGCGGATCTGCCGCGATCGGTGTCTCTGGCATGTCCCCGCGCCGTCGCGCCACCAGGCTACCGTAGCAGGAAGTTGGCCGGTGCTTCAAGCGCCGTCAGTGCAGGCCCGCCGGTATCGTCTTTCAAGGCCACGCCGGAGAGCTGGCGCAGCCGGGCCTGGGTCAGCAGGTGGCTGAGGCGGAAAGCGGCTTCGTCAGCGCCCAGTCCGGCAGGGCGCACGTTGGAGATGCAGTTGCGGCTGGCGTCCGTCAGCCCTGCGCGCGGCATCCAGGTCAGGTACAGGCCCATGCTGTCGGGCGAGCTCAGGCCGGGGCGCTCGCCGATCAGTACCACCACCGCCCGGGCACCCAGGCGCTGGCCGATCTCGTCACCCAGCGCCACGCGCGCCTGCGAGGCGATGCAGATGGGGGCTACGCGCCAGTCTGCGCTGGCGAGGTGCTGACGCAAGTGGGCCAGAAACGGCGCTGCGTTCTGCGTGATGGCCTGGGCCGACAAGCCGTCGGCCACGACCAGTGCCAGGTCATAGGGCCGGGTCTCGATGCCCTGATCCGCGCCGGTGCTACGGGTTTGCGCCAGGGCCTCCAGCACGTCAACCGAAGCCGGGTCCAGGCGACGCCCCAGGTCGGGGCGTTGCAGGTAGTGGCGCCGGTCAGTGGCCGCGCTGTGCAGCAGCAGGCACGGGGTAGGCTGCGGCCAGGCTTCGCCCAGCGACACGGCTAGTGGCGCGGGGTCCAGGGCAACGTCCACGGCGTCGCGGGCCCGGGCATGGGCCAGCTGAAAGTCCAGATGGGCGGCGGTGGGCAGGCTCGTGCCCGCACGCCCGAGTGCAATGCGTGCGTCGGTGAACGTGCGCAGCGAGGCCCAGGGGTTGGCGGTGACGGTGGGCCGGTGCTCGATCATGG
>JAABRA010000049.1 GCA_011391155.1 Burkholderiales bacterium | reverse complement strand
AGCAACGTGCGGTGGTGTTGCAACTGGAGCGCCTGATGGACTATCCGATGGTGCGGCGCAGGGTCGAAAGCGGCCATCTCACGCTGCACGGCTGGCATTACGTGATCGAGCAAGGCGAGATCCACGTTTTCGACGCCCAGCGGGGGGACTTTGTTCCGGCATCGCTGGCGGCCAACAGCGGCACGGGCCCCTACCAGCCTTATGTGGAGCACGATGGCCAGATCCTGGATGAATGAGCCGATCCTGACGGGCCGTGGGCGTGAATGTCGACTTTAGCGGGATGAACGGCCCCGCGTGAAATCCTTCATGCAGGCTAAGGACAGCGCGGGCAACAGGTGCAAAATGGCTGTCTTTTTGACGATCTCGCTGCTCGGCTGAAAACATCTGAATTTGAAATGGTCTGCAGGGGCTGCCGGGCGATGATCGCCCGAACCCCTCGTTTATGGAGTTATTTTTGATGAAACGTGACAATTTTGGCCGGCCACAGGATGTGACCGCCACCCAGCCCATCAGCCACGACGTGCTGAAGGAGAAGTACCTGAAGGCCGGCGAAAGCGGTGCCGAAGACGTCTACCGCCGCGTGGCGCGGGCCCTGGCCTCGGTCGAACCCGAGGCTGAACGCGCGACGTATGAGGCCTTGTTCCTGGACAACTTGCATGCGGGCGCCATTGGCGCCGGGCGCATCATGAGCGCCGCCGGTACGGATATTCAGGCGACCCTGATCAATTGCTTCGTGCAGCCCGTGGGCGACTGCATTCAGGGCGTCGACGACGGCGGCTACCCCGGCATCTATGAAGCTCTGCGCGAGGCGGCGGAAACCATGCGGCGCGGCGGTGGCGTGGGCTATGACTTCTCGCGCATTCGCCCGCGCGGGGCCGAGGTCAAGGCGACGGCGTCAGTAGCTTCCGGGCCGTGCAGTTACATCAATGTGTTCGACCAGTCGTGCTCCACGGTCGAAAGTGCCGGCGCGCGACGCGGTGCGCAGATGGGCGTGCTGCGCATGGATCATCCGGACGTGCTGGATTTCATCACCGCCAAGCGCGTACCCGGCCGGTGGAACAATTTCAATGTTTCCGTGGGCGTGCCCGACAGCTTCATGCAGGCGCTCAATGACGACCAGCCCTGGGAGCTGGTGCACCGCGCCCGACCCAGCGCTGCCTTGATCGCGCAGGGCGCCTTCCAGCGGGCCGACGGCCTGTGGGTCTACCAGACGCTGGCAGCGCGCGAGTTGTGGGACACGGTGATGAAGTCGGCCTTCGACTTTGCCGAGCCCGGCATCCTGTTCCTGGATCACATCAACCAGGACAACAACCTGCGCTATTGCGAGTCGATTGCGGCCACCAACCCTTGCGGGGAGCAACCGTTGCCTCCGTATGGCTGCTGCGATCTGGGCCCGATCATCCTGACCCGTTTCGTGCGCCACCCGTTCGGTTTCGATGGGGTTCCGGTGTTTGACTTCGAGTCGTTTGAGCGATCGGTTGAAATCCAGGTGCGGGCGCTGGACAACGTGCTCGAAGTGACTTTCTGGCCTCTGCAGCAGCAGCGCGACGAGTCCACCGCCAAGCGCCGCATCGGCGTGGGTTTCACCGGCATGGGCAACGCCCTGGCCATGCTGTGCCTGCGCTACGACGCGCCCGAGGGGCGCGACATGGCTGCGCGCATCGCCGCGCGCATGCGGGACGCCGCCTACGCGGCCTCGGTGGCGCTGGCCCGGGAGAAAGGCCCGTTCCCGAAATTCGAGGCGGACCGCTACCTCGCGTCGGGCACCTTTGCCAGCCGCCTGCCGGACGATCTGCAGCAGGCGATCCGTGCGCACGGCATCCGCAACAGCCACCTGTTGTCGATTGCGCCCACGGGCACGGTGAGCCTGGCCTTTGCCGACAACGCCTCCAACGGGATCGAACCCCCGTTTTCCTGGATGTACCGGCGTAAGAAGCGGGAATCCGACGGCAGCACCACCGAATACGCGGTGGAAGACCACGCCTGGCGCCTGTACCGCGAACTCGGTGGCGACGTGGACAAACTGCCCGAGTATTTTGTATCGGCGCTGGAGATGTCGGCGGCCAGCCACATCGCGATGATGGAGGCGGTGCAGCCGTTCATCGACACCGCGATTTCCAAGACCGTCAACGTGCCGGCGGACTGCCCCTACGACGATTTCAAGGGCCTGTACCTGCAGGCCTGGCGCGCCCGCCTGAAGGGGCTGGCCACCTACCGGCCGAACAGCATTCTGGGCGCGGTGCTGGAAACCGGCAGCGGCAAGGCCGACGCAGTTGCCGAGCCTGCCGCGCCCACCGATCCGATGCGCACCGTGATCGAGAGCCGTCCCAAGGGCGCGCTGTCGGCGGTTGCGGAAAAGGTCGAGTACTGGACGCAGGAGGGCCACAAGACCCTGTACCTGATTGTTTCCTTCCTGCCAGTGCCGGCGGCGGAAGGGTCAGGCACCGTCGAGCGCGCCATCGAATTCTTCATGCCGGTGGGCCAGAGCGGCGAGTCCCAGCAATGGATAACGTCGAGCATGCGCATGCTGTCACTGGCTGCGCGTGGCGGCTTTCTGGAACGCGCGCTCAGCGACATGCGCAAGGTTGCCTGGGACCGCGGGCCTGTGCGGCTGGGCACCTATGAGAAGGCCGACGGCACCCGTGTGCCGCTGTGGCACGACTCGGAAGTCGCCGCCATTGCCTACGCGGTGCAGAACATCATTGCCCGCCGCGCCAGCCAGCCGGTGCACGGGGCACCGGTCTCGATCTCGCAAGCGCATTCGGGCCCGGGCCTGACGCCGCCCGTCATGGCGGGCAAGAAGTGCAGCGAATGTGGCGCCCATGCCGTGATCCGCAAGGACGGCTGCGACTACTGCACGCAGTGCGGGCACCTCGGGACCTGCGGGTGAGCACGCGGGCGTCGATACCGATCCGTCCTGCCACACGGGCAGTGCCCGGAAAAACCGCACCGGCTCCTGATCCGGCCTGGCGCTGGCGACACCTGCTGCTGGCGCCGCACCGACTGGGGTTTTTCCTGGCCATGAGCGTTCTGGTGTTCACGGGCGGCTGGTGGGCGCTGGTGCAGGTGGACCGGGCCAGCGCGTTGCTGAACCTCTCGTATGCGGTGTCGCCGTCGCTGGTGCATGCCACAGTCATGACCTTCGGATTCATTCCCCTGTTTTTCACGGGCTTTCTGTTCACGGCCGGCCCCAAATGGCTGGGCGTGCGCGCCCTGGAGGCGCCGCAGTTGCGCGCGCCGCTGGTGCTGCTGGCGGCAAGCTGGGCCTTGTGGGTGACGGGGGGCCATGTGCATGCCCGGCTGGCGGCCATCGGGCTGACCGGTGCGGTGGTGGGCCTGGGCTGGATCGTCGGCTTGTTCTGGCGCCTGATCGTGGCCAGCACCGCCGAAGACCGCCTGCATGCCAAGGTCATCGGCGTGGGCGGCATCGTCGGCTGGCTGAGCCTGGCCGGGGCCTGCATCGCGATGTGGCTGGACGCGGCCGAGGTGGGCCGGGCGTTTGTGCTGACGGGCTTGTGGGGCTTCGTCGTCGTGACCTATGTGACGGTGGCGCACCGCATGATTCCGTTCTTCACCTCGAGCGCGGTACCCATGGTTGAAGTCTGGCGGCCGTTCTGGGCCCTGTGGGTGATGCTGGGGGCGGCGGCGCTGGAAGCGGTGTCCGTGTGGGTTGAACTTTCGGGTGTCCCGGCCGGCGATGCGGGTCGGGCCTGGGTCCTGGCGCGCGGGTTGCTGGAACTGGCGGCCGGGGGCATCGTGCTGTGGCTGGCCGTGGCCTGGGGCCTGGTGCAGAGCCTGCGGATCCGCCTGCTGGGCATGCTGCATATCGGCTTCGTCTGGCTCGGGCTTTCGTTTGTGCTGGGGGGGGCCTCGCAACTGCTGGGGCTGGCATCGGGCGCGCCGGTGCTGGGGCTGGGCGCGCTGCATGCGCTGTCCATGGGCTGTCTCGGCTCGCTCATGCTGGCCATGGTCACCCGGGTGGCGTGTGGTCACAGCGGCCGTGCCCTGGTGGCCGACAACACCGTCTGGGGGCTGTTCTGGGCCCTGCAACTGGCGACAGTGCTGCGCATAACGGGTGCCCTGCCGGGCGCGCCGGGCGGATTGATTCTGGTGGCGGCCTTGTTGTGGGCGACGGTGATGGCGGTCTGGGGAGTGCGTTATGGTTCCTGGTTCGGACGCCTGCGTGTCGATGGCAAGCCCGGCTGAAGTCCGGATGGCGGGCGCGCCACCCGGGGACGCTGCGGAATTGCTGGCTGCGGTGATTCATTCGCGTCAGACGGTGCTGCCCAAGCGGCTCGACCATCCCGCGCCCGATGCCGCGCAGCTCGCGCTGATCCTGGGCTCGGCCGCAGCGGCCCCAGACCATGGGCAGCTCACTCCCTGGCGCTTCGTGATCGTGCCCGAGCACGCCCGCGGCCGGCTGGCCGGGGCTTTCGCGGCTTCGCTGGTCGAGCGGGACTCCCAGGCCACGCCCGAGCAGATTGAGCAGGCGAGGGAGAAGGCCCATCGCGCGCCGCTGCTGATGCTGGCCATCGGGCAGTTGGAGGCCGGCGACCCGGACATCGACGCCAGCGAGCGGCTGATTTCAGCCGGCTGCGCCATCCAGAACATCCTGCTCACGGCCCATGCGATCGGCTTTGGCGCCGCGCTGACCAGCGGCAAGGCCTTGAAATCGCAGGCCCTGCGCACGCTGTTTGATCTGGACCCGGGCGAACAGGCCTTGTGCTTCATCAACATCGGCACCCCGCACAAGCGCAAACCCGCCCGGCAGCGGCCCGCCGTCGACAGCTATGTGAGCGTACTGGCGAACGGGTGATGCCGGTTTGCCGCAGCGGCGTTCGGGCCCCGCCATTTTCTTGATTACCATGGGCGCATGCATACCACCGCCCTCGTCCTCTTCTCCGGTGGCCAGGATTCCACCACCTGCCTGGCCCAGGCGCTGTCGAAGTACCAGCGTGTCGAAACCATCGCCTTTGACTACCGCCAGCGCCACAGTGTCGAGCTGCAGGCGCGCGTGACCGTGCTGGCGGAAATCCGCGGCTTGTTCCCGCAGTGGGCCGATCGCCTCGGGGAAGATCACCTGCTGGACCTGGCCGTGCTCGGGCAGGTCAGCGAAACCTCGCTCACGCGCGACACCGCCTTCCAGATGGAAGCCTCGGGCCTGCCCAACACCTTCGTACCGGGGCGCAACCTGCTGTTCCTCACGCTGGCCGCGGCGCTGGCCTACCGGCGCGATCTGCAGGTGATCGTCACCGGCGTCTGCGAGACCGACTTTTCCGGTTACCCGGACTGCCGCGACGACACCATGAAGGCCATGCAGCTCGCCCTGTCGCTGGGTATGGACCGGCGCTTCCTGATCGACACCCCGCTGATGTGGATCGACAAGGCGGCCACCTGGCAGCTGGCGCACGATCTGGGGGAGCGCGCCGGCGTGATGCACGGCGGTGACAAGCTGGTGGGGTTGATCATCGAGCACACCCACACCTGCTACCTTGGCGACCGCGTGCACCGCCATGCCTGGGGCTGGGGCTGCGGCACCTGCCCGGCGTGTGAATTGCGGGCCCGCGGGCACACGCGCTGGGTCGGGTCCCGTGCAGACCCCGCAGAGATGCGGAAATAATATGAAATCGATAGCGGATAACGACCATTTTGTGCTGGGATACTGCCTATTTCGCTGTTGAAACGCTGCCACCGGGTGATGGGAACCCACAAGATGAGCCAGAGCGCGTCCTGGCCCTTGCCCGTTGGGCGCTCCCGGCTTATCGTGGGATCACAAAGGTGGATTTTTCTTC
>JAABRA010000048.1 GCA_011391155.1 Burkholderiales bacterium | reverse complement strand
GCGCGACAAGCCCGGTGTGCGCGCCGACCTGGCACGTCTGATAGCGATGTGGAGCGAGCTGCTGGCGTTGCACGGCGGCCCCCTGCTTTTTGGCGCGTTCACGGTGGCCGACGCCTATTTCGCGCCGGTGGTCATGCGCATCAAGACCTATGCACTGCCGGTGCCGCCCCAAGTGGCCGCGTACATCGACCACGTTTGCGCCCTGCCCGGCGTGAAGGCCTGGATCGATGGCGCGCTGGCCGAGAAGGACTTCCTCGATTTCGAGGAGCCTTTCCGGTTGCGCCGCGACTGAGCCGTTGCGCGGCGCGCCCTGCCGATACACTGCGGCGATGCAAATTTTTCGGGTCGGCGGATCGGTGCGGGACGAGTTGTTGGGGCTGCCCGTGGCCGACCGCGACTGGGTGGTGGTGGGCGCCACGCCCGAGCAGATGACCGCGCTGGGCTACCTGCCGGTGGGCAAGGATTTCCCGGTGTTCCTGCACCCGCAAACCCGCGAGGAATACGCGCTGGCGCGCACCGAGCGCAAGACTGCGCGCGGCTACAAGGGCTTTGCGATCCACACCTCGCCCGAAGTGACGCTGGAAGAAGATCTGGCGCGCCGCGATCTGACTATTAATTCAATAGCTATCAAAGACCATTCCACGCTGGGAAGCAGCCAAAAAGGCTTGAAAACAGGGCCAGACAGCCCCTTGGTCGACCCTTACGGCGGCCAGCGCGACCTGCAGGCCCGCGTGCTGCGCCATGTGACCGACGCCTTCCGCGAAGACCCGGTGCGCATCCTGCGCGTGGCACGCTTTGCCGCGCGCTTCCCCGACTTCCACGTTGCCCCCGAAACGATGCAACTGATGCTGGAGATGGTGAAACATGGCGAGGCCGACCACCTGGTGGCCGAGCGCGTCTGGCAGGAACTGGCCCGCGGGCTGATGGAGGCCACGCCCTCGCGCCTGTTCGACGTGCTGCTCGAATGCGGCGCGCTGAAGGTGCTGCTGCCCGAGGTGGACCGCCTCTGGGGGGTGCCGCAGCGCGCCGAGTACCACCCCGAGATCGACACCGGCGTGCACCTGCTGATGGTGCTGGACATGAGCGCGCGCCTGCACGCGCCGCTGTCCGTGCGCTTCGCCTGTCTGATGCACGACCTGGGCAAGGGCACCACGCCCGCCGAGATGCTTCCGCGCCACATCGGCCACGAGGAGCGCAGCGTGAAACTGCTCAAGGGCGTCTGCGAGCGCCTGCGTGTGCCGGTGGACTGCCGCGAACTGGCCGAAGTGGTGGCGCGCGAGCACGGCAACATCCACCGCAGCAGCGAGTTTGGCCCAGCAGCGCTGGTGCGCTTGCTGGAGCGTTGCGACGCCTTCCGCAAGCCGCAGCGCTTTGGCGAGATCCTGCTGGCCTGCGAATGCGATGCGCGCGGCCGGCTCGGGTTTGCGGAAACCGCCTACCCGCAACGCACGCGGCTGGCGGGCGCGCTGGCGGCGGCACAGTCGGTGGTCACGGCGGACATTGCGGAACGGGCCATGGCCGCAGGCATCACCGGCCAGAAAGTCGGGGAGCTGATCCACGCGGCACGGGTGGCCGCGGTGGCGCAATGGCTGGGCGGCGACGCCACCGGGGCGACATGAGGCGGCCCCCACTGCGCTGCGCCTGAAAACCGCCGCATCGGCGGTGGGTCTCACCAACCTCCAGCCGCAGCCTCAATCACGGTTGCCCGTGTCCGACGACGGCTTCCCGGCGGCGCTACGGCCCAGGCGCATCTCATTGACCGACACCGCGGCGTACAGGACGAGGACCACCGGGGTCGCCCAGGGCGACACAAAATGCGCGAGCAATCCGCAGGTGAAACCGATGAACACGACGGCAAAGGGTGCCGAGAATTGCCGCACCCCTGACCACCAGGTGACCGCCAGGAAAATGAGCAGCGCCACGCCACAGCCCAGGGCGAAGTGAATGACGAAGCCAGACATTCCGGATCCTTCCTCGATTGCAGGATGTCACGGATTCCGCGAAACCCGCAGATTGCTCCCTGCCGCTACCGGGCCCGCCATCGGCCCGATGGCCAGCGCCGCCCACCCCGGGCGTGCCTATTTTCGAGCCCGGGACCGGCGCCGTCAACGCCTGACGGCCAGCCGTCGCGCCCCCGCCTCAGCGCAGGTTTGACTGCGCCCAACGCACGATTTCCGCCGCCGAGCGCATGGCGCCAGGCTGACGGGCGACTTCCTGACCGCCCTGGAACAGTGCCAGCGTCGGGATGCTGCGGATGTTGAAGCGGGCGGCCAGGTTCTGCGCGTCTTCGGTGTTGACCTTGACCAGGCGCAAACGCGGCTCCAGTTGGGCGGCGGCCTGCTCGAAGGCCGGGGCCATCATGCGGCAGGGGCCGCACCAGGGCGCCCAGAAGTCGACCAGCACCGGGATCTGACTGCGGCCGATGTGGCGGTCGAACCCGGCCTCGTCCAGCGCCAGCGGCGCTCCGGTGAAGAGCGGCTGGTGGCAGCTACCGCAGTCCGGCGCGCTCGCCAGATCAGCGGTCTTGACGCGGTTGGTGGTGTGGCAGTGCGGACAGACGATGTGAAGTGCTTCAGTCATGGATGGATACCCCTTTGGGTACCAGAGTGGGGCTGGCCCCGCTCCGTTTCAAGTCCGCAAAAACCGCGCTGCCCGGCTTCAGATGAACCTGGCGATCAGCGCCGCCAGCAGGCTCAGCAGAATCGTCGTGGTCAGCGGGATGAACCACTCGCGCCCGAACAGGCGAAAACGGAAATCTCCCGGCAGCTTGCCAAAGCCGAACTTCTGCAGCCAGGGCATGAGCCCGTTGAACAGGATCAGGGCCAGGAAGACGACGATCAGCCAGCGGATCATGGGCGATCCCGCGCGACGCTACAGCGCATGGCAGCGGTCGCCCTGGGCAAAACCCATCGCATCCCAGGGCTCGCCGGTGCAAAAACCGATCACCTTGAACAGCTCGCCCATTTCGTGCTCGGTGATCAGCTTCAGCGCATTCGCGCGCTCCGGCGTCGTGGCGGCTTCCATCGCCGTAGCTAGGCCGCAGTTCAGCAGGAAACGCGCCTGGCTGGTGTAGCCCAGCACGCTCAATCCGTTGTCCTGCCCGGCCAGCGCCACGCCCGTGAAGTTGACATGCGCGGTGATGTCTTTCAGGCCCACGGCCGCCAGCGGGTCGGTGTCGGCCTGGTGCGCCTGGTGGCACATCACCGTGCCCATATGGCGCTGCGGATGGTAGTACTCACTCTCCGGGAAACCATAGTCCAGAAAGAAGGCCGCGCCGCCCTTGCCGCCGCTTTGCAGGCTGGCGTTGAAGCGGTCGGCCAGCGTGGCGATGAAGGCCTCGGCCTGCGGGTGGATTTCGGTCAGGTAGTCGTGCGGGCCGGGCACGTCCAGCGGCGGGCGCAACTCGGTCGGTCGGTCGGCCCAGGCCAGCGCGCCGTCTGCCAGTGTGACGCCGCGCTCGTGCCAGATGCCGCCGGCCTGCCCGCCCTGGCGCGCCAGGAGCTTGACCGGCATGGCGTCGAGCACCTCGTTGCCGACCACCACGCCCTGCAGGGTATCGGGCAGTTCGCTGACCCAGCGCAGCTTGTCGCGGTGGGGCGCCAGCAAGGCCTGCTGGCGCACGCGAAGGGTTCCGGACAGGTCCACGATGGTGTAGCGCTTGACCCGGTCGCCCAGGGTGTCCAGCAGTTGCGACGCCAGCGCGCCCGAGCCGGCGCCGAACTCCCAGACTTCGTCGGTACCGGTCTGCGCCAGCGCCTCACCGACCTGCGCGGCCAGCGCCTGGCCGAACAGGGGCGAGAGTTCCGGGGCGGTCACGAAGTCGCTGCCGCCGCCTTTCACGCCCTGCGGCATGGTGCCGAACTTGGGCAGCGGATTGGCGTAGTAACCCAGGCCCGGTGCGTAGAGCGCCAGTGCCATGAAACGGTCAAAGCCGATCCAGCCCCCGGCCGTGGAAATGGCCCGCTCCAGCAATTTGTGCAGGCCGGTGTTTAAACTTGCAGGTTCTGTCGTCATCCCCGGATTGTCCCTGAATGCCCGCCCACGCCCCGAACCAGCGACCCGACGCCTCCCGCCGCCCGCGCACCGTGCTTGTCACCGGGGCGGCGCGCCGGCTGGGGCGCGAGATTGCGCTGGCGCTGGCCGCCGGCGGCTGGCGCGTGGCGGTGCATTACCGGGGCTCGGAGCACGATGCTATTCAAACAGTAGCTGATTGCGACCATCTGACGATGGGTAGCGGTCATTTTCATGCCCATTTTCAGGCCGATCTGAACGACGAGGCCGCCGTGCGCGGGTTGCTGCCCCGCGTCGTCGCCGACATGGGCCCGGTGGACGCGGTGGTCAACAACGCCTCGACCTTCGAGCACGACGACGCGGCCAGCTTCAGCTACGGTGCCATGGAAAAGCACCTGCGCGGCAACACCGGCGCGGCGATCCTGCTGGCGCAGGCGCTGCACACCCACGTCACGGCACGCGCCGCGGCAGGGGACGACGATGCCCGGGGCGCCGTGGTCAACCTGCTCGACCAGAAACTCTGGAACCCGAACCCCGACTTCCTGAGCTACACGCTGTCCAAGGCCGCACTGGAGGCGGCTGGAACCCTGCTGGCCCAGGCGCTGGCACCACGTCTGCGGGTGGTGGGCGTAGCCCCGGGCCTGACGCTGACCAGCCACCTGCTGAGCGACGAAAAATTCCAGGCCTTGCACACCTTGAGCCCGCTGGGCCGCTCGTCCACCCCCGAAGACGTGGCCGCCACCGTGAAGTTCGCGCTGGAAAACCGCTCCATCACCGGTACCACGCTGCTGGTGGACGGTGGCCAGCACCTGATCAAATTCGAGCGCGATTTTTCGCTCATGTCACTCCCATGAGGCCCATGCGCGGCTCCCACGGACCCTAAGACACTTGTCATTCCACGCTGCGGCCTTGTCATTTCGCGCTAAATCATGTCCAACACCTCCGGCACCCAGATCCTCACGCTCACCGGGCTGCGCTTCGACGCCAGCCTGGGCATCCTGGAGCAGGAAAAATCCGCGCCGCAGCCCATCCAGGTCGATGCCGAGCTCAACCTCGGCCCACAGCCCCTGCTGCCGCGCGATGACGACATCACCCACGTGCTGGACTACCGCAAGGTGCGCAAGATCATCATCGACGAGTGCACCGCCGAACACGTCAACCTGCTGGAAAGCCTGATCGGCAAGCTCGCCTCGCGGCTGCTGCAGTTGCCCGGCGTCGTCGGCGTGCGGGTGACGATCGCCAAGCTCGAAATTTTTGACGACTGCGAAGTCGCGATCCGGGCGGAGGCGGGGCAGTGGTGAAAAGGAAATCGAGGGAGTTGGCGGCAATGGGCGCCAGATCGCGACGCGCTGAATTCCCGCCTGAGCGGGAATGACAAAAGTGACAGCGGTGACAGCGGTGACAAGAAGGAAATGGGGGTCAGATCCCAATTTCGAACACAAGCGATTGATCAAAACGAAGCCAAACGAAATTGGGCTCTGACCCCGATTTCCGCGCTGGCCGGAGAAAACCATGAGCACCCCCTGGATCGAAGACGAAGTTCAACCCGTTCAACCTGCGACCCGCACCGATTTCAGGATCGAGCGCGAAACCCACAAACTGGAAAAACGCCTGTGCCGCCAGATGGGCCAGGCCATCGTCGACTTCAACATGATCGCGGAAGGCGACAAGGTCATGGTCTGCCTGTCGGGCGGAAAGGACAGCTACGCCATGCTCGACATCCTGCTGAAAATGCAGGCGCGCGCGCCGATTCACTTCGAGATCGTGGCCGTCAACCTCGACCAAAAACAGCCCGG
>JAABRA010000047.1 GCA_011391155.1 Burkholderiales bacterium | reverse complement strand
CCATCCAGGCGCTGGAAGTGCAGAAGATGACGCTGGCCACGCTCAAGGGCATGAACTTCAACATGGGCGACGTGGCCAATGCCTTCAAGCTCAAGGCGGCCGACACGATGATGTCCGGCGTGCAGAAGGTGACCGATACCGCAGCGGGTGCGGCGGGTGCGGTATCGGGCGTGGCGGGTGCGGTGACCGGCGTGGCGTCGGGCATGGCGTCGATGGCCTCCGACGTGGCCTCGGCCGCCACGGCCAAGCGATCCGCGGCCAAGGCCGAAGCCAAGGCGGCGCCCCCCGGCGGCGTGATCGATCCCCTGCAATGGTGGGGCGCCCTGACGCAGCAGTTCCAGCAGATTGCCGCCAGCGCCATGAAAGACGCAGCCAGGCAGACCGCCGTGGACACCACGAAAAACATGGCCACCGGCATGGCCAAGGAAGCCATCAAGTCCGCCACCAGCATGGCGCGGGCGCCGGCCCGCAAGGCTGCAGCCAAGAAGGCGGCCGCCAAAAAAGCCGCCAGCGCCCCGCGCAAGCGCTGATGAAACTCTTTCCCCACGCTCACGCGACCCACCCGCAATGGCGCATGGCGGTGGGGCTGGTGCTGGCGCAATTGCGCGCCCAGATGGCGCTGCCCGGCTATGCGGGCGCACCCACGCTGGCGCTGCTCTACATCACCGACCATTACGCGGGCGCGGCGCGCGAGATCCTCGACACCCTGAGCGCCGAGTTGCCTGAAGTCACCGACTGGGCCGGCACCGTGGGTGTGGGCGTGGCCGCCAACAACGTCGAATATTTCGATGAGCCCGCGCTGGCGGTCATGCTGTGCGACCTGCCGGCCGACCAGTACCGGGTGTTCTCCGGCGTGGCGCCGCTGGGCCTGGGGTTCGAAGCGCACACCGCGCTGGTCCACGCCGATGCCGGCACGGCGGACGTGGCTGAACTGATCGCCGAAATGGCGTTGCGCACCGCCACCGGCTACCTGTTCGGCGGCCTGGCGTCGAGCCGCACGACCGCGGTACAGTTTGCCGCCGGCGGCGACGGCTATATCAAGGGCCAGGGCACCGCCGGCGGCGTGTTCAGCGGCGGGCTTTCCGGCGTGGCGTTTGGCGAAGGCGTGCACCTGGTGTCGCGCGTCACCCAGGGCGCGTTGCCGATCGGCCCGGTGCACACAGTCACCAACGTAGAAAGCCATGTGCTGCTCAAGCTCGATGGCGAAGCGGCGCTGGACGTGCTGGAGCGCGACCTCGGCATCACCCTCGACCAGCCCAAGGGCCCGGGCCTGCAGGCCGCGATCGATACGGTGCGCGCCACGCTGGTGGGCCTGAGCGAGCCGGGCAGCGACGCCGTGGGGCGCACCGGCAATTTCGGCAGCGACGTGCTCGTGCGCCACCTCATCGGCCTGGACCCGGTGCGCCGTGGCGTCGCCATTGCCGCGCAGGCAAGCGAGGGCATGCGCCTGGCGTTCTGCCAGCGCAACGTGCAGGCCGCGCGCGCCGACCTCACGCGCATCTGCGCCGAAATTCGCGAGGAACTGGAGCCACAGGAAGTCACGCTCGAGGTGGCCGGTGCGCTCGCGGCAAGCGGCGCGGAAGCAGCGCCCCACCCGGCCCGGCGCATTGCCGGGGCGGTTTACGTGAGCTGCGCCGGCCGCGGCGGCCCGCACTTTGGCGGGCCCAGTGCCGAACTGCAGATCGTGCGCCGCGCGCTCGGTGACGTGCCGCTGGTCGGCTTCTTCGCCGGCGGAGAGATCGCCCGCAACCACCTGTACGGCTACACCGGCGTGCTGACGGTGTTCACGGACTGACCCGCCGCCAGCGTGTGGCGGCGCAGGAATCCGGGCAAAAAGTTGCGGACGGGCTGGCGGGCCTTCAGGCAAGAAATTCCGGTAAATGCAGGCAATTCCCAGCGGCAAATGGTCATGATTTGCTATTGCAAACGAAGTATGCGGAGACTCCCGCCGGGGCGATGGCCCCACTCGGTGTGCGCTTCCCGCCGCTTGCAGGAGATGACAGGGGTACACGCCACGCGGACATCGGGATCGGTTAGCTTGCGGACAGCGGCAGACTTTGGTGCCGAACCGGGAATGGGTTTCAATTTCGTTGACGCGGACCACCGGAGGCGCTGCGGCGGGCAGACGGCCACGGGACAGGGCGGCGATCTTCCTCAGGATCATCTTTGGAGTCCTGACTTGATAGCAAAACGACTATTCGATGCTGGGAACGGCCCAATTCGATGGCAAAGTCGACAGACAATGGCCTTCGAGGCACGGTTCCATCTTCGGCGTGAACGGCAGCACCCTGACGCCTGTCGGGTTGCGGCGAACGACGCCGTCATCAGGCGCGCGACATGAGTGGTTTGATCCTTCTTGCGGTCGTCGTTCCGCTGGTCTTGGCGCTCGTCTGGCTCGCCGCAAAGGTGGCCAGCAAGGTGGAGCAGCCCCGGCTGCGTTCTGCAATCAAGGGGTAGGTTCTCCTCGTTTTGCTGACTTTACCCTTCGTCGACGAAATCATCGGCAAGTTTCAGTTCGAGGCGCTTTGCAAGGCCAATGGCATTGAGAGTGCGGATGTCTCCAGAGCGCGGGGGAAGCGGGTGAAGGTCGAGTATGGGGAGCGGACGTTCGTCGAGGGCGCGATCATGCCGATCAAGACACCCTTCTGGGCGCTCCTGCCCCGAAAGCGTTGACAACCTATTGAGCCATATATTCATACGAGAGAAATATGCATGGGCAAAGTGGAATCGGACTCCAATTCCGGATACCCGCATGGCGCGCACCCGCGGACCACCTCATCGCGGCCCGCTGCTACCATTTGGTGCTCAATCATTCCAATGAATTTGATTTCTGACTGAAGACCATGGTCATGCAAGCCCAAAAGCTCAAGGCTCGCCAGGACAAGCTGGCCCAGGATGCGTCGCTGCGGAGCTTTCACGGCTACGTCCATGAGCAGCTCCAGTCGGATCGCCGGGACGACATCCTGCAGCACGCCCGGGCTCGGATTGGGCTGTGGAAGAAGGGCAAGCTGTGCAGTGCGTACTACATCCGGTTCTGGTCCGGGGTGGTGGCTGCGGGTGACAGCGACACCTTCAAACAACGGGTGCTCGACGCCTCCGGCCGTCGCGCACTCGGCATGATGCAAAACACCCCCTTTTCGTTCCTGATGCGGGAGTTTCATTGAACCGCGAGCAGCTTCATGTTTTGCTGGTTCAGGCCAAGGCCCGGATTCGTCACAACGAATTCGTGATCGTCGGCTCGCTGGCCATTCTGGGGGCCGTCAGCAAGCCGTCAGACACCATGGTGATGACGGCGAACTGGCCGAGGCGCGCAAGAGGATCGCCAATCACAAGAAGCGCTTGAAGCTCATTTGAGTCCAAGTCAGGGCGCTGGCTGGATGTTTCGGGTCAGTTCTGGCGTCAGCGCGGGTATCAAGATGGCGGGGCGCACCCACACAAACAACCGCTTGCCGCCGGTTCCACGCGCCGCCTTCGGAGCCGTGAACGGCTCTGAAACTCTCATTTCACAATCAAATCGGCACCATCCCAGCGTCAATCCGTCATGTCCCGCTACGGATATTGATGCTTCCTTGAGCGCAGAAGGCTCGCCGCCCCGTCACCGCCGCAGCGCCGCGAACGCCTCGAACTCCCAGCTGCGCATCGCCAGCAGCAGGGTGTAGCCCTCGCGCTGGGCCAGCGGCAGCCTCTGGTCGGCCTGGTGCTGCTGGGCAAAGTCCTGCGCCACTTTCTGCATGCGCTCCAGGAAGGACGGCGCCAGCGCGCGGCTGATCGAGCCGTGCACCAGCAGCAGGCCTTCGCCCGGGCTGTCGAAGCCGCCGGAGAAGTAGTCCAGCACGGCGTGGTCCCGGAAATAGTTCATCACCGGCCCGTGCGGTCGCCAGCGGAAGGTTTTGGCCAGTTTGAGGCGGTAGCGGTTCAGCGGGCGCAGTTCGATGATGCCGATGCGGTCGAGCTGCGCGAAGTACTTGATGCATTCAGCCTCTGTGAGCCGGTAGCTGGCGCTGATCTGCTCCAGCGTCCACTGGCTCAGCACGCAGATGGCGCACAGCAGCAGCTTCTTGTCGGCCACCACGGCGCGTTCCTGCTCCAGCGTCATCTCGGCCAGCATCGGCTGGGCATCGGCCACGCGCCGCGCCAACTCGGCGAAATCCAGCTTGAGCGCGCGGCAGATCGCGTCCACGCGCGACAGTGGCAGGTCGCCTTTGGCCAGCATGCGCTTGACGCTGGATTCGGCCAGGCCAAGCGCGCGCGCCAGGTCGGCGTAGGTCATCTGGGCGGCCTTGAGCTCTTTCTTCAAGGCGGTGATCAGGTCGGCGGTGGTGCTCATCGGGTCTCCAGGTATCGACAAACGATACGCCAAGGCGATTTCGACGTCGATTTGGCGTGATTTTGCATTTTTTGGTGATTCGGGCGGCAGACTTCCCGTCATGCAGTCCGGGCAGAATCACGCACTGCAGCCATCACCAGGAGAAACCGACATGGGTCCAGACACCGGCGCATCGCCGCACGAGCATCCCAACCAGTTCGCGCTGCTGCGCCAGCGCCGGTTTGCGCCTTTCTTCTGGACGCAGTTCTCCGGCGCGGCCAACGACAACCTGTTCAAGTTCGCCTTCACGGTGATGGTGACCTACCAGCTGCAGGTCAGCTGGCTGCCGCCGGCCATGGCCGGGCTGGTGATCGGGGCGCTGTTCATCCTGCCGTTCCTGCTGTTTTCCGCCACCAGCGGGCAGCTGTCCGACAAATACGAAAAGACCACCATGATCCGGTTCGTGAAGAACCTGGAGATCGTGATCATGCTGATCGCGGCTTATGGTTTCCTCACCGGCGCCGTGGTGGTGCTGCTGCTGTGCACCTTCCTCATGGGCCTGCACTCCACGCTGTTCGGGCCGGTGAAGTTTGCCTATCTGCCGCAGGTGCTGGGCGAGCGCGAGCTGACCGGCGGCAACGGCATGGTCGAGATGGGCACCTTCGTGGCCATCCTGCTGGGCAACGTGGTGGGCGGGCTGATCGTGGCGATCCCCGAGACCGGCCACCGCGACGTGGCCATTGCCTGTGTGCTGGCGGCGATCATCGGGCGCTCGGTGGCGCAGTTCATCCCGCTGGCGCCGGCCACCGACCCCGGCCTGATCATCAACTGGAACCCGTTCACCGAGACCTGGCGCAACCTGAAGCTGGCCCATGAAAACATCGTGGTGTTCCGCTCGCTGCTGGGCATCAGCTGGATGTGGTTCTTCGGCGCGGTGTTCCTGAGCCAGTTTCCGAGCTTTGCCAAGGAAGTGCTGCACGGCGACGAGCACGTGGCCTCGATGCTGCTGGTGGTGTTTTCGATCGGCATCGGCATCGGCTCGCTGCTGTGCGAGGTGCTGAGCCGCCGGCATGTGGAGATCGGCCTGGTGCCGCTGGGCGCCATCGGCATGAGCGTGTTCTCCATCGACCTCTACTTTTCATCGCGCGGCCTGCCGCCGTCAGCCCTGCAGACGCTGACGCAGTTCCTGGCGAGTCCGGCGCACTGGCGCGTGATGGCCGACCTGTTGCTGCTCAGCCTGTTCGCCGGCCTGTACAGCGTGCCCATGTACGCGCTGATCCAGCTGCGCAGCCAGCCCACGCACCGCGCGCGCATCATCGCTGCCAACAACATCCTGAACGCGCTGTTCATGATCGCCAGCTCGCTGATTGCCGGCGCGCTGCTGACGGCCGGTTTCACCATTCCGCAGATCTTCCTGTTCACCGGCCTGGCCAATGCGGTGGTGGGCATCTACATCTTCCTGGTCGTGCCCGAGTACCTGCTGCGCTTCGTGGCCTGGGTGCT
>JAABRA010000046.1 GCA_011391155.1 Burkholderiales bacterium | reverse complement strand
ATGTCTCATCCCGCCCCCTTTGCCGCCACGTTGATCGCGCTGGCCATCGCCTCTCCGCCACTGCTGGCCGCCGACAACAACGCCCAGTTGCAGCAATTGCAGCAGGAAATCGCCGCCATGCGCCGCGACCATGACGCGCAGCTCAAAGCGCTGGAAGTTCGCCTCAAGCAGGCGGAAGCCAGCCTCGCCGCGCAATCCGCCCCTGACGGCACCGCGCGCGCACCCGGTTCTGCCGCTGCGACCGTCACGGTGGCGAACCCGCCGGTCACGTCGGCCGGCACCCCGGTGACGGCGCCGGCATCGGCCTCGGGCTTCAACCCGGCCATTGCGCTGATCCTCTCGGGCAGCTATTCCAGCCTGTCGCAAGACCCTGCCAACTACCACATCAATGGTTTCCTGACCGGCGGCGAGATCGGGCCGGGCGTGCAGGGCTTTTCGCTGGGCGAGTCGGAGCTGACGATGTCGGCCACCATCGACCCGTGGTTTTTCGGCTCGATGAGCCTGGCCCTGACCGCCGACAACGCGGCGGAAGTGGAAGAAGCCTACGTCCAGACCACGTCACTGCCGGGCGGCGCCACGCTGCGGGCGGGCCGCTTCCTGTCCGGCATCGGCTACCAGAATCAAAAGCACGCCCACACCTGGGATTTCATCGACAGTCCCCTGGCCTACCAGGCCTTCCTGGGCGGCGCATTGCGGCAGGACGGCCTGCAACTCAAGACTGTGCTGCCGACCACCCAGTTCATCGAACTCGGGGGCGGTCTTGGCGCGGCGGGCGAATTCCCCAGCGGCAGCGGGAACCGCAAGCAGCCGGGAACGGGCACCCTGTTTGCCCACACCGGCGGCGATATCGGCGCCAGCCAGAGCTGGCGCGCCGGTGCCTCCATGCTGTGGGCCCGGGCCACCGACCGGGCCTCTGACGACATCGACAGTGCCGGCAACGCGGTCAGCAACGTGTTCACCGGCAACAGCCGGCTGGCCGTCCTGGACGGTGTGTGGAAATGGGCTCCCAACGGCAATCCAAAGAGCACCAGCCTGACCGTACAGGGGGAATACTTCCGCCGTACCGAGTCCGGCTCGCTGGTCTATGACGAAGGCGGACAGTCGCTCGCGGACAGCTTCCGCTCGGCGCAGGGCGGCTGGTACGCCCAGGCCGTCTACAAGTTCCTGCCAGCCTGGCGGGTGGGTCTGCGCTATGACCGGCTCGACATCGGCAACGTGGATGCCGCCAGCAACACTGCCAACCTGTTTCTGCCGGACTATTCGCCGAACCGCACGACGCTGATGTTCGACTGGGCCCCCAGCGAATTCAGCCGGGTCCGGCTGCAACTGGCGCAGGACCGGGCCCGCTACGGCATTACCGACAACCAGATCATGATCCAGTACCAGATGAGCCTGGGCTCCCACGGTGCGCACGGCTTCTAGGCAATCTCCATGAAGAAACTGTTTCACATCGCCGCAATGGGTCTGCTGGCGCTCGGCGCGCAGCGCGCGCAGGCCGACCTCAAGGTGCTGGCCTGCGAACCCGAATGGGGCGCGCTGGTCAAGGAGCTGGCCGGTGACAAGGCCATCGTCTATGTCGCCACCACCGGGCTGCAGGACCCGCACCACATCGAGGCGCGGCCCAGCCTGGTCGCGGCCGCGCGCAATACCCAGTTGCTGGTCTGCACCGGTGCCGAGCTGGAAGCCGGCTGGCTGCCGGTGCTGATCCGCCAGTCCGGCAACAGCGCCATCCAGCCCGGTAAACCCGGCAACTTCGAGGCGGCTGCCTTTGTGCGCCTGCTTGAGGTGCCTGCGCGACTGGACCGCGCCGATGGCGACGTGCACGCCGCCGGCAATCCGCACATCCAGACCGACCCGCGCAACATCGCGCTCGTGGCCAAGCCCCTGGCGCGCCGCCTGGCCGAGCTCGATCCGGCCAACGCGGCGACCTACCAGGCGCGCAGCGCCGACTTTCTGGCGCGCTGGAAAGTCGCCACCGAGCGCTGGGAGAAAGAGGCGGCGCCACTGCGTGGAACGCCGGTCGTCGTGCAGCACAAGGCGTTTGTGTACCTTCAGCAGTGGCTGGGGCTGGCGGAGGTGGCGGTGCTGGAGCCCAAGCCCGGGGTTGAGCCGACCAGCTCGCACCTGGGCGCGGTGCTGGCCGGCCTTCAGGCCCGCCCGGCCAGAATGATCCTGCGCGCCGCCTACAACGACGCGCGCGGAGCGCAATGGCTGGCTGAACGCACGACACTGCCGATCGTGGTGCTGCCCTTCACCGTGGGCGGCAATGAACAGGCGAAGGACCTTTTCTCGCTGTTCGACGACACCGTCCAGAGGCTGATGAAGGCTGGACGGTGACCGCCCCCGGCATTCACTGGCCCATCCTGCTGCCGGCCCTGCTGGCCGGTCTGCTCGTTCTCGCCACCCATGTGCCGCTGGGCGCCCAGGTGCTGCAACGCAGCATTGTCTTCATTGACCTGGCGATCGCGCAGATCGCCGGCATCGGGGTGATTGCCGCGGATGCGATAGGCCTGGAGCCGCAAGGCTGGGCGGTTCAGGTGGCGGCGCTTTCGGCGGCCCTGCTCGGCGCCCTGGCCCTGACCTGGACCGAACGGCGCTGGCCGGACATCCAGGAGGCGCTGATCGGTGTGCTGTTCGTGCTGGCCTCGTGCGCCGGGCTGCTGCTGCTGGCGGGCAACCCGCACGGCGGCGAACACCTGAAGGATTTGCTGGTCGGGCAGATCCTGTGGGTCTCGACGCAGCAGCTCATCGGCATGGCGGTGCTGACAGCGCTGGTGCTGGCGCTGTGGTTCGGCCTGCGGGAGCGGCTGGGACGCGCCGGGTTTTACCTGCTGTTCGCAGTGGCGGTAACCGCCTCGGTACAACTGGTGGGCGTTTACCTGGTGTTCACCAGCCTGATCGTGCCGGCGCTGGCGGTGCGCTCCCTGCGCCCCGGCCTTCGCCTGCCGCTGGCCTATGCCATCGGCGCGCTCGGATACCTGCTGGGGCTGACGCTGTCCGCACGCTTTGACCTGCCGTCCGGTGCGGTGGTGGTGCTGGTCATGGCCGCGATTGCGCCGGTAGTTCCGTGGGCTGCCGCTCGATGGACCAGGCCGTCACCGGCGCAACGGATTCCGTGAAGCCGGATGCAGGGCGTACAGGCCCTGTTTGACGCCCGCCGGGCATTATTCAAGCTTTTTTGGCCTTATCCCAGCGTGGAATGGTCACTGTTAGCTATACCTTCAGGACTATTTTTGGGCTGGCGGCAACGTCCGCCGGTCGCGCCGGGTGTTCATTCCGGCAGAAACAGCGCCTGCAGATCGTTGAGGAAGTCAAAACCCCGCTCTGTCGGGCGCACATGGGTGAAATCGCGCTGAATCAGGCCCTTGCCCTCGGCCGCCTCCAGGGCAGCCCGGATGGCGGTGAGGGGCAGGCCGGTGCGGGCCGTGAAGTCCTGCAGCGCAAAACCTTCCTTCAGGCGCAGGGCGTTGAGCATGAACTCGAACGGCAGGTCGGCGCGGGCGACTTCGTCGTCCTGGGTGACGGCCTGGCCGGCCAGCGCGTGGTCCATATAGCCGCGCGGCTCGCGATAACGCACCTGGCGCACCACGCGGTGGGCGAAGCTGAGTTTGCTGTGCGCGCCGGCACCCAGCCCCAAGTAATCGCCAAACTGCCAATAGTTCAGGTTGTGCCAGCAGCGGTGGCCGGGTCGGGCATAGGCCGAGACTTCGTAGCGTTGCAGCCCGGCGATGCCGGTCAGTTCGGTCAGGCGGTCCAGCATGGCGTAGGCCGTGTCGTCCTCGGGAACCACCGGCGGGAACTTGGCGAACACCGTGTTCGGCTCAATCGTCAGGTGGTAGATCGAAATATGGGGCGGCGCCAAAGATAGCGCGGTGTGAACGTCCTCATCGAGCTGCGCCAGCGTCTGGCCGGGCAGCGCGTACATCAGGTCGAGATTGAAGGTGTCGAAGGCCTGCGCGGCCTCTTCCACCGCCGCCAGGGCTTGCGCGCGGTCATGCACCCGGCCCAGCGCCTTCAGGTGGGCATCGTTGAAGCTTTGCACGCCGACCGACAGCCGGGTGACGCCCGCGCCACGGAAGGCCTTGAAGCGGTCTTTCTCGAAGGTACCGGGGTTGGCCTCCAGCGTGATCTCGCAATCGGGAGTCAGCGGCAGCCGGGCACGAATATCGCCGAGCAGCCGGTCGATGGCATCGGGCGAAAACAGGCTGGGCGTGCCGCCGCCGATGAAGATGCTGTGCACCGGGCGGCCCCAGACCAGCGGCAGGCTGGCTTCCAGGTCGGCAACCAGCGCGTCGATATAGCGTTGCTCGGGCAATTCCCCGGCCCCGCCGCCAAAGCGCAACTCATGCGAATTGAAGTCGCAGTACGGGCACTTCTTCAGGCACCAGGGCAGGTGCACGTAGAGCGACAGCGGAGGCAACACGGGCAACTGCAGGGTGCCGGGTCGCATGTAGTGCTGGATGTCTTTCAGCGGCACCGTTGCCACCGACGGCACCACGGGAATGACCGGCTTCACGGGGATGGACGCGTTCGGACCCATGGGCAACGGTTCACAGCCAGCGCTCGCGGATCAGCTCCAGCATGGCCCGGGCCGCCTTGCCGCGATGGCTGTGGGCGTTTTTGACTTCCACCGGCAGTTGCGCAAAAGTCTGCCCGAACGCGGGGATGAACATCACCGGGTCAAAGCCGAAGCCGTTGCTGCCCACCGGCTCGCCCGCGATCTCGCCCACCACGCGGCCCACGGCAATCAGCGGCTCGGGGTCGTCGGCGCTGCGCACGGCCACCAGGGTGCTGACCAGGGCCGCGCGCCGGTTGTCGATGCCCTGCAGTTGCTCCAGCAACGCGCGCACGTTGTTGTCGTCGCCTTTTCCATAGCCAAATTGCGTGGCGTAGTAGGCGGTGTCCACGCCGGGCAGGCCACCAAAGGCGTCGACGCACAGGCCGGCATCGTCCGCCAGGGCGGGCAGGCCACTGGCGCGGGCCGCATGGCGTGCCTTGGCCAGGGCGTTTTCCACGAAGGTGCGAAACGGCTCCTCGGCCTCGGGGATGCCCAGCTCGGCCTGGCGCACCAGCTCCACGTCCAGCGGGGCCAGCATGGCCTGCAATTCGGCGAGTTTGCCCGGGTTGTTCGAAGCCAGAACGATTTTCATAATTTTTTGGCCTCTTCCCATCGTCGAATGGTCATTGTCAGCTATCACTTCGAGAGTGATTCACCCTGCAGCGCCACCAGGTCGCGGATGCCCTTTTCGGCCAGCGCCAGCAGCGCGTCCATGTCCTTGCGCGAAAAAGCTGCGCCTTCGGCCGTACCCTGCACTTCGACGAAATTGCCGGCGCCGGTCATGACCACGTTCATGTCGGTGTCGCAAGCGACATCCTCGGTGTACTCCAGATCCAGCAGCGGCGTGCCCTGGACCATGCCGACCGAGATGGCCGCCACATGGTCGATGATCGGCGACACGGTCAACTTGCCCGAGGCCAGCAACTGGTTGACCGCGTCCTGCGCCGCTACGAAGGCGCCGGTGATCGCAGCCGTGCGGGTGCCGCCGTCGGCCTGGATCACGTCGCAATCGAGGTGGATGGTGCGTTCGCCGAGTTTCTTCAGGTCGAAGACGGCGCGCATCGAACGGCCGATCAGGCGCTGGATTTCCTGGGTGCGCCCGCTTTGCTTGCCCCGGGCGGCTTCGCGGTCGCCACGGGTGTGGGTGGCGCGCGGCAGCATGCCGTATTCCGCCGTGACCCAGCCCTCGCCGCTGCCACGCTTGTGCGGCGGCACCTTGTCTTCGACCGAGGCAGTGCACAGCACGCGGGTATGGCCGAATTCGATCAGCACCGAGCCTTCGGCGTGGATGGTGT
>JAABRA010000045.1 GCA_011391155.1 Burkholderiales bacterium | reverse complement strand
CCACCATGAGCCTGCCGTTGACCCGGATGGCCGAGGCCGCCGTCCAGCAACTGGAAAAGGGCTGGCAGTGGGACAAGTCCGTATGCCGTTTTTGCGGCACCGGGTGCGGCATCCTGGTGGCAACCCAGGGCGGCAAAATTGTCGCCACCAAGGGCGATCCGGACGCGCCGGTCAACCGCGGCCTCAACTGCGTGAAGGGCTATTTCAACGGCAAGATCATCTACGGCGCCGACCGCCTGACCCAGCCGCTGCTGCGCATGACCGATGGCAAGTTCGACAAGAAGGGCAAGTTCCAGCCCGTCACCTGGGAAAAGGCGCTCGACGTGATGGAAGAAAAGATGCGCTGGGCGCTGAAGGAAAAAGGACCGGCCGGCCTGTCCATCTTCGGTTCCGGCCAGTACACCATCCATGAAGGCTACGTGGCGGCCAAGCTGATGAAGGCCGGCTTCCGTTCCAACAACCTCGATCCCAACGCACGCCATTGCATGGCCTCGGCCGTGGTCGGCTTCATGCAGACCTTCGGTATCGACGAGCCGCAGGGCAACTACGACGACATCGAACATACCGACACGGCGGTGCTGTGGGGCGCCAATATGGCGGAGATGCACCCGATCCTGTGGTCGCGTATCACCAACCGCCGCCTGACCCACGACAAGATGCGCGTGGTGAACCTGTCCGTCTACGGCAACATGTCGTCCGACATTGCCGACACCGAAATCATTTTCGCGCCCAGCAGCGATCTGGCCATCCAGAACTACATCGCGCGCGAGATCATTTCCCGCAACGCCGCGGACTGGGATTTCGTGAAGAAGCACACCGTGTTCGCCACCGGCCCGTACGACATCGGCTACGGCTTCCGCCCGAAGAACGCCGACAAATTCGCCTCCGCCGCCGAGATGGAGACCTACAAGAACGAGCAGATTCGCGTGCTCGACAAGCACGAGGCCATCGCCCAGCGCCGCAAGGAAGGCGAGGCCGTGCCGCAGGCCAACGCCGCCACGCCGATGAAGGACTGGGCCATCAGCCTGGAAGACTTCAAGAAGGCGCTGGATCCCTACACCCTGGATTTCGTGGCCGAGGTCGCCAAGGGTGATCCGGACGAGCCGATGGCGGATTTCAAGGCCAAGCTCAAGCTGCTGGCGGATTACTACTGCGACCGCAGTCGCAAGATCGTGTCCTACTGGACGATGGGTTTCAACCAGCACCAGCGCGGTTCCTGGGTCAACGAGCAGGCCTACATGACCCACCTCTTGACCGGCCGCCAGTGCAAGCCGGGTGACGGCGCCTTCTCGCTGACCGGCCAGCCGTCCGCCTGCGGCACCGCGCGCGAGGTCGGTACCTTCGCCCACCGCCTGCCTGCGGACATGGTGGTGATGAACCCGAAGCACCGGGCCATCGCCGAGAAAATCTGGAAGCTCCCGGCCGGCACCATCAATCCGCAGATGGGCAGCCACTACGTCAAGATCATGCGCGACCTGGAAGACGGGCAGATCCTGTTTTCCTGGACCCAGGTGAACAACCCCTGGCAGAACACCGCCAACGCCAACCACTGGATCAAGGCCGCGCGCGACATGAACAACTTCATCGTCGTCGCCGATGCCTACCCCAGCGTGTCGGCCAAGGTGGCCGACCTGATCCTGCCCGCCGCCATGATCAACGAGAAGTGGGGCGCCTACGGCAACGCCGAGCGTCGCACCCAGGTCTGGCGCCAGCAGGTGCTACCCCCGGGGCAGGCGCGCGCCGATATCTGGATGATGCTGGAACTGTCCAAGCGCTTCAAGCTGAAGGACGTTTGGGGTGCGCAGAAACTGCCCGGCCTCGAAGGCGGCCTGCCCGACGTGTTGCCCGGCGCGGTGGCGATGGGCTACACCCCCGAGTCCACGCTGTACGAAGTGCTGTTCGCCACCCCCGAGAACAAGAAGGTGAAGTGGCCCGACCCCATCGCCAAGGGACACGGCAACCATGTGGCCGATCTGCTGAAGGACGGCTGGTTCCCTGAGAAGGCGATGTTCGAGGAATACCGCAAGTTCGGTACCGGCCACGCGCACGACCTCGCCCCCTTCGACGTCTACCACCACGACAAGGTGCGCGGCCTGAAATGGCCGGTGGTCGAGAAGGATGGCAAGTGGGTGGAAACGCCCTGGCGCAACAACGAACAGTACGATCCCTACGTGCAGAAGGGCATGGGCATCGACTTCTACGGCAACAACGGCAACGCCCTGGTGATGGGCGATCTGGACAAGCCGGGCGATCCCGCCAACAAGGTGGATATCTCCCACAAAGCCAAGATCTACTTCCGTCCCTACGCTTCGCCGGTCGAGAAGCCCGATGCCAAGTACGACCTCTGGCTGTGCACCGGCCGCGTGCTGGAACACTGGCACTCCGGCACCATGACGCGGCGCGTGCCCGAACTGCATCGCGCCGTGCCGTCCGCGGTGTGCTGGATCAACCAGAAGGACGCCGACGCCAAGGGCCTCAAGCGCAACGACCTGGTGTGGGTCGAATCGCGCCGCGGCAAGGTCAAGGTGCGCCTGGAAACCGGCGGCCGCAACCGCGTGCCGCGTGGCTTGGTCTACGTGCCCTGGTTCGACGAGGGGGTGCTGATCAACCGGGTGACCCTCGATGCGACCTGTCCGCTCTCGAAAGAGACCGACTTCAAGAAGTGCGCGGTGAAGGTCTACAAGGCCTGAGCCCGACTGCCGACCCGGGTCGCCAGATAGCGCCATTCGCTTTCTGGCGAACGAGGACGGCTTACTTCGAATCCGCCCGGATCAACCATGTCTGTCAAAAACATTGCTCGCCGCGATTTTCTGGTCAAGGCCGCCCAAGCAACGGCGGTGGCGACTTGCGGCGGCTTGCTGTGGGATTATCTGCTGCGCCAGGAAGTGCGCGCGCATCCCTACGCCCTGCGTCCGCCCGGTGCGCTTGCCGAAGGCGATTTTCACGCTGCCTGCATCAAATGCGGGCAATGCGTGAATGCCTGCCCGTTCGACACTCTGAAGCTTGCCGGCGCCGGCGGCGATATGCCGATCGGCACGCCCTACTTCACGCCACGGGAAGTACCCTGCTACCTGTGCCCCGACATCCCCTGCATGGAGGCCTGTCCCACCGGCGCGCTGTCGCCGAAGCTCGACGACATCAATAAATCCCGCATGGGACTGGCGGTGATCGATCTGGAAAACTGCCTGTCCTGGAAAGGCCTGCGCTGCGAGATCTGCCATCGCGAATGCCCCTTGAAGGGCCGCGCCATCATCCTGGAAACCCACCCGCGCGGCATTTCCAAGCACGCAATGTTCTTCCCCATCGTGAACTCCGATGCCTGCACCGGCTGCGGAATCTGCGAAAAGGCCTGCCCCACCACCGAGGCGGCCATCCGCATCCTGCCGCACAATCTGGTGCAGGGAAAAATCGGCGAGCACTATCGTCTGGGCTGGATCGAGAAAAATGAAATCACCCAGGAGTTCAAGCCTGGCGCGCCGGAAGCTCCCGAGAAGCCGGGCAAGAAAGCGCCGGGAATGGATTACCTGAATGAGGGGGATCTATGAGCTTCGCCCCCCAGCACCCCAGACCGGACGCGCTGGCCTCCATCGAGAAACTGCATGCGCGCACAGGGACGGCGCGACTGGTTTCCTGGCGCTACGTCGTGCTGCGCCGCCTCACCCAGTTCGGCCTCCTGCTGCTTTTCTTCGGCACGGCGCACTGGGGCTGGGAAGTTTCCAAGGACGTCCCCCTGCTGACCGGCAATCTGTCCGCCTCCGAATTCCTCGGCTGGATTCCCATGGCCGACCCTTTCGCCGTGCTGCAGATTTTCCTCACCGGACATGTGCTGCAGACCGAATCCATCATCGGCGCGGTGCTGGTGCTCGGGTTTTACGCGCTGGTGGGCGGCCGGGTATTTTGCGGCTGGGTCTGCCCGGTGAACGTAGTGACCGACCTGGCCGGCTGGATGCGCCAGCGCCTGCCCATTTCCACGCTGTTTGCGCTGAACCGCAACATTCGCTATTTCGTGCTGGCCACCACGCTGATCCTGTCCGCCATCTCCGGGGTGGCCGCCTTCGAGTGGGTGAGCCCGGTCGGCATGACGCATCGCGGCATCATCTTCGGGATGGGCATGGGATTTCTCGCGTTGATTGCCATCTTCCTGTTCGACCTGCTGATCCTGAAGAATGGCTGGTGCGGCCATCTTTGCCCGCTGGGCGCCTTCTGGTCGCTGGTTGGCAAGACCGCGCTGATCCGGGTGCGTTTCGACAAGGCGTCCTGCACCCATTGCGGCGAATGCGCCAAGGTCTGCCCGGAACCGCAGGTGCTGAACCTCAGGAAACTCGAACAGACAGGCTATGTGGTGCCGGGCGAATGCAGCAACTGCGGCCGCTGCACGGCCTTGTGTCCGGAAGGCAGCCTGAATTTCGACCTGCGCCCGCTGATCCACCGGCATCACCCTGCACCCGAAGTTCGGGCAACCCCCATCGAAAACCGCAACACCTAGGAGGATGAGATGAAAGCACTTATTTTGACATGCGCACTTCTGACGCTGAGCCTGCAGGCCGGCGCTGCGGACAAGGGACTGACCGAGGAACAGATGGGGCTGTCCAAGACCTCGGTGAACGTCGACCCCGATCCCGCCACGTTCGAGTATCGCCAGGCCGACCCCTCCACCAGCGGCGTGTTGCCGCGCGCCTTCAGCGGCGCGCCGCCACAGGTTCCGCACGGCATCGAAGATTTCATTCCCATCACGCGGGATTCAAACACCTGCGTGAGCTGCCACCAGCAGCCCGACCAGATCGGCAAGAAAAAGGTGAAAGGCGAGCCGACCCCGTTGCCGGCCACGCATTACACCGACGTCAAGAACAATGCGCTGCACATGGGACGCTACAACTGCACCCAATGCCATACGCCGCAGGCCAATGTGAACCCCCTGGTGGGCAACACCTTCAAGCGCAAATAAGCTGCGCCCTCCACCCCGGCTGGATTGCCGGACGGATAAGGGTGCAGCTGGACTGTTTGCGTGAAGCCGTGGGCTCGCTGCTTACGGCTGGGTGCCCTGATTCAGGGCCTCGGTCAGCTTCAGCCCGGCCAGTTCGCGCATCGCGCGGGCGAGGTAATACAGCGCCGCCATCATCATCAGCATCGACGGCAGGGCGATCATCGGATAGCTCAACAGGGTCAGGCGTCCGAGCTCGGCGTTGAACGCCTCGCTGCCGGCCGGGCTGGTCACGATCCAGGTGGCGAGGAAATAATTCATCGCTGCGGAAAAAAAGAAGGTGCCGCCGAGCATGTAGGTTGCCGTCTGCAGCCGCGACTCGAAGTCCCGCACCGTCCCACGCGCTTCCAGATGATGCTGCACGCGCGCCACGTCGATCAACGCCGGGTTGTAGAGCAGGGTCTTAACCAGCGGATAGCGGGTGCGGGTGGAAACCAGCACGGCCACACCGATCAGGCCGGGGATTGCGGCCTCCTTCACCGCCAGCCATTGGGTATCGAGCTGCAGCAGGCCGATGCCGCCGGTCAGCAGGATGCTGACCAAGCCCAGCACGGATATGAAATTGATCTTGCTGCGCCCGATCAATTCATAGGTTCCCCAGCCAAGCGGAAACGCCAGTGCCAGCAGGAGTCCGCCGACCGCGCCGAGATCCTGCTCGCCGCTGAATTTCATCAGGATGACGGCGGGAACAACGATATTGACCAGGAGTTCGGTCAGGGGATTTGATTTCTGGGTAACGGTCATGTCGGGACAGGTGTGCTTGAGACTACGGAATGGACCTGCATGAATGGATTTGGTTCGAGCAGTGAGCCCTTGTACCCCGTGTGCGCATTGGGCGGGGCATTTTTTGCACGTTAATGCCGATGCGCTGTAAATTGTA